>CAYGCR010000018.1:0-45067 GCA_964348415.1 uncultured Ignavibacteria bacterium
CTTCTTGCTCTTCTTATGAGAGGGATTCGCATAAAGCGAGAAAAATAAAGGCCTTGTCTGACTTGTCCTGCTCAGCAAATGGGCTTGTTCAGCCTCCAAGCTGACTTCAAAAGTATACCAAATCACTCAGTTTCAGTCAACACAAAAATCCCTTGACGTATTCTGCATACTCGACGCTAAGGCGTTCCGCATGGCGGTGATTGAGGTTTCAGATTGATCAGCCGGGCAGGGAGATGGATCGCACCCGGCAATGAGTTGCATGCGTGGCAACGTAGAATTGTTAAATTTTTTGTTCTGGCGTCGAAGATTATAAAAAGGTATATTATTTGTTGGATGGCGTCATGAGGTTCATCGCCACTTCAACTAAGTCCGAACAAAAGGAGCTATGAACATGCACAACGCCAAGCCAGGCGACGGCAAAAAGAACGACGAGAAGAAAAGCAAGAGCAACACGGACTCTGCTCGCCCCACCGATTTCATTCGAGAAATTGTTGAGGAGGATCTGAAGACGGGCAAATACGGTGGGCGAGTGCATACTCGATTTCCCCCGGAGCCGAACGGCTACCTGCACATCGGACACGCCAAATCCATCTGTCTCAATTTCGGTATCGCTGCTCAGTACGGTGGCCCCTGCAATCTGAGATTCGACGATACCAATCCGACCAAAGAAGAAGCAGAATATGTGAAATCTATCATGGAGGATGTCCGGTGGCTTGGCTTCGATTGGGAGGACCGGTTATTCTATGCCTCCGACTATTACGAGCAGCTGCACCAGTATGCCATAAAGCTAATCAAAAAAGGTAAGGCGTATGTTGACGATTCCAGCGCAGATGAAGTCCGAGAAGCTCGAGGTACCTTGACTGAGCCCGGCAAGGAAAGTCCATATCGCAACCGTTCAATCAAGGAGAATTTGGATCTTTTCGAGCGCATGCGGGCCGGTGAATTCCCTGACGGTTCCCGCGTTCTCCGCGCAAAAATCGACATGGCATCCGGAAACCTGAACATGCGGGATCCGGTCATGTATCGCATCTTGCATGCTACGCATCACCGGACTGGGGATAAGTGGTGTATCTATCCCATGTATGATTTTGCCCACGGCCAGTCAGATTCTATCGAGGGGATTACGCATTCAATCTGCACCCTTGAATTTGAAGATCATCGCCCTTTGTACGACTGGTTTTTAAATGAGCTGGAAATCCACCATCCGCAACAGATCGAATTCGCGCGCCTGAATCTGAGCCACACCGTTCTGAGCAAGCGCAAGCTCCTGAGATTGGTGGAAGAAGGTCATGTCAACGGTTGGGACGACCCACGAATACCGACCATATCAGGCTTGCGGAGAAGGGGCTATACTCCGGAATCGATCCGGACCTTCTGCGACTGCATCGGAGTGGCAAAAAGAGACAGCGTGGTTGACATTGCCTTACTGGAACACTGCCTGCGTGAGGATTTAAACAAGCGAGCACCCCGCGTGATGGCCGTACTGCGTCCGCTCAAGCTGATCATCGACAACTATCCAGAAGGCGAGGTGGAACAGCTGGAGTCGGTGAATAATCCGGAGGATGACACTATGGGGACGCGGAAGGTTCCCTTTTCGTGCGTCCTGTACGTCGAGAGAGACGATTTTCGAGAGGATGCACCGAAGAAATGGTTCCGCTTGGCGCCTGGTCGTGAGGTGCGACTGAAGCACGCCTACATTATCAAGTGTGAAAGAGTGATCAAGGACGAAAAAACCGGCGAGGTGATGGAGCTCCATTGCAGCTATGATCCTGAGACGAAGAGCGGCGGGGCTAAAGCCTCGCGTAAGGTCAAGGGTACTCTTCACTGGGTTTGTGCTAGTCATGCTGTCGAAGCCGAAGTGCGGCTGTATGATCATCTCTTCCTCAAAGCAGACCCGGATGACGTGGAAAAAGGTTCCGATTTCCAAGCTAATTTGAATCCGAACTCTTTGGAGACGTTGACCTCGTGTAAGCTTGAGCCGTCTTTGGCGAGCGCAAAGCCAAAAGACCGCTTTCAATTCTTGAGGTTGGGCTACTTCTGTGTTGATCCCGATTCGTCGAATAAAAGACTCATCTTCAATCGGACAGTCTCGTTGCACGATACCTGGGCCAAGATCGAAAAGGCGCAACAGAAGAAGTGAGGCAAGAATCGGAGCCGCTACCCTGTGACTCCAAGAGCCTCCACCTTGGGTCATCAGCGGCTTGCAGAGGAAATCAAGGCGGAGAGAAACGTCTTGACAAAAATAATGATCAGGCATATACGTATTAACATATGTGGATATGACGGACGGGAATAATCCCGGCTGAAACGTCTGGGTGACCGGAACTATGGACCAGAAAACATTCAGCAGATACTTCAAGGCCTTCGGAGATCCTACCCGAAGACGGATCTTGCACCTCTTGTCATCCAAGGAGATGACAGTAAACGAGATAGTCAAGGCGGTGGGCCTATCCCAACCGACGGTCAGCCGGCATCTGGCTATACTCAGGGACGCCGGAATAACCACCGACCGCCGCGACGGGCAAAAGGTGTATTACAGCCTGAACAAGAAGGCCGTAGCAAACTGCTGTGTCTGCTTCTGTGACGATCTTAAGATCAAGGGACCGGTTGCCAAGGGGCGCAAAAAAAGATAAAAGACGAAATTTTTTTTGAAACAAATATAGGAATATTTACATATAACTATATGGACATGGCAGAACGAGAGGAGGTGAAGCTGGTGGAAAAGGAACGCGGAAAGATCACATTTACCGAGACCGACGAAGGTTTCCGAATCGAAGTAACCGGGAAGGATCTGAAGGAGTGGTTTTCCTGCTGCTGCATGCCAATGTTCAAGCAAGCCGGAAAAGCCCAATCAGAGTGCTGCCCCTCCGGTGAGGAAAAGAAGTAGGCGTCGAAAGGTATAGGGAACCCAGACGGGTTCTGTTAGAGGAAACGCCAACCAGGAGGGTGTCATGAAACGATTCATGGTTCCCAGGGTTGCTCATTGCAGCAGCGGCTGCAGTAGCATGTCCCGGGTATGACGCAAAACTGCCCCGATGGCTATCTCACCTTTGAAATACCAGCGACACACTCTCTCAAATCCCGGGGCCAATCCCCGGGATTTGAGAAGACAAAAAGATCGATCAGCGCCCCAATGGCGCCTACTTCCCGTGCTGCCCAGAGGCTATCCGGCGGAATTTTAAGAATGAAAGCGTGAAAAGTGATGCTGTTGAATAAGATATGATGATATGCACATGTGTCTATATGTACTTATGAAGGCCAGTTCACCAATCCACGTGGCTGGTAAAAGAGTAAAGGAGACATTCTGCTCTCCCATATCGCTGTGTGCAGCGTCCCGGTGAGCAGAAGGAACGGTCCCATCCCCTGCCACATGGCGACGGACCGAGGTGCCGTCATCTACCAGGGGAGGACACGAAAGGCGGTGGAAACCTATGCCCAAAACTTCACGCCGATGTGACCCGATACCGGCGCAGGACTGCTTGGATTTCAAGTGCAAGAGAGCTTGCACGTATTCAAAGCCCCCTCGTACGCAACTGGACACCAGCGGTTCCATACTGCTTATAACGGGCAGCGAATTTTTGGCATTTGGGCAAGTGATTCTGAAATGACTCGGATGGATGTCACCCGGAATGGCATACCCGCGGGCCAGTTAGCCGACTGCCCGGCGGCCAACGATCATCTTTAGCTAACTAAACAAGGAGGAGCAAGGTGAAAACTAAATCCATGATTTTCATTACGACAATCCTATCGCTTTTCGTTCTGGTGGAAGGGGTTTCCGGCGGTGAGGGTAGTGACGCTTTCCGTCCGGTTTATCATCCTACTTTAGAGGTGACAAAGACCCCCGGATACATCAAGATCGATGGCTACCTAAATGATCCGGGGTGGTCCGGATCGGCCAGAGCGGAAAACTTCGTGGAAAACAGCCCTGGCGACCAGGTCAAACCTGAGGTGGAAACGCAGGCCCTCATCACCTACGATGACGACAGGCTTTATGTAGCTTTCATATGCCATGAGAACCCTACTACTATCCGGGCTGCGCTTTGCGAGCGGGACCGGTTGTGGACCAATCAAGATATGGTGGGCTTTTTCATCGATACCTATGGCGACGCCTCTTGGGCATACACCCTCAACGTCAACCCCTACGGAGTGCAGATGGACGCTCTGTGGTCGCCCACCACCGGTGAAGACGGAAGTTATGACCTGATCTGGGAGTCGGCGGCTCAGATCACCGATTCCGGGTATCAGGTGGAAATGGCAATCCCCTTTTCCAGCCTGCGCTTCCCCAACCAAGCCCAGCAGATCTGGAAGGTCGACTTCTACCGTCATCGTTATCGCGAAAGTCATTACGAGTATTCTTGGGCGGCATATGATCGCGATGAACCGTGCTGGCCCTGCCAGTGGGGAACCGTCTCCGGTATCGAAAACGTCCAGCCGGGGAAAGGAATCGAGCTGCTTCCCTCGGTGATGGCCTTCCAATCGGGTGACTTGACCGGGGCGGGCACGACGGAACGTCCTTATGATTTTGTGAACCATGATCCCGACGGCGAAGCATCCGTTGGCGCCAAGTACGCCATCACCTCCAACGTCATCGCCGAAGCAACATACAATCCGGATTTCAGCCAGGTCGAATCTGACGCTGCCCAGATCGACGTTAATACCAGTTTTGCCCTCTTCTATCCAGAGCGAAGGCCGTTCTTTCAGGAGGGGAGCGACCTGTTCCGTACCTGGGTTAACCTATTCTACACCCGCACTATCAATGATCCGCAGTTCGCCGGAAAAGCAACGGCCCGCATCGATCGCGCCAGCATAGCCCATGTTGTGGCCCGGGACGAGCACAGCCCCATAATAGTACCTTTCGAAGAGAGCAGCGCCTATCTGCTGGCCGGCAAGAGCATTTCGAATATCTTCAGGTACAGACAGGGATTTGGCACCGATTCGCATGTAGGATTGCTTGCGACCGATCGCCGTCTGGAGGGTGGAGGATCGGGCACGCTTCTGAATCTCGACAGCCAACTGCTCCTTCACCGAAACTTCAGGCTTCAGTTTCAGCTCATCGGCAGCCATACGGTGGAATCGGATGACAGCCGGCTCACCTCCCAAATAAACCAGGCCATGGACATTGGATTGATTGACTCCACCTTCGATTCTGGATCCCACACCTCGGCATACGACGGCGAGTCATACTCGGGCCACGCTGTTATTCTCATCTTGAGAGAACGGTCGCGCCATTTCAGCCTCGATGCCACCTACCAGGAATTGAGTCCTACCTTTCGAGCCGATAACGGATTCCAGACCTACAATAACCGCCGGCAGACGGACCTGGCTGTCGGCTACACACATTATTTTGACAATGCCTTTGTTGACCGGGCCAATCCTCATGTCCAAGTGGGCACGGTGTGGAATTTCGAGGGACAGAAGAAGGATCAATACGTGTGGTTTAACGTACATACATATCTAAAGGTGGCACAGATTTATCTTCGCACGATGCACATGAGAAGTGCCGAGAGGTTCGGCGGAGTACAATATGACAATATCTGGACCTGGCAACAAAGCGGAAGCGCCAGTTTGGGTAATCTGCTGGATTTCGGCGGATCGATAGTCTACGCCCGCAACATAGCCCGTCGGCTGCTCGTTCCGAGCAAGGAGACCATGCTTTCTCTTTGGGCCAATCTCAAGCCTCTGGACAGACTGCTGGTTGAAACCCGGTATGACTTCCACAACTCCTATCACGGCAAGACCGGTGAGAAGCTTTTCGAGGGGTACATTGCGAGAACACGACTGAACTTTCAGATGACCCCGGAGCTATCGTTGCGACTTGTCGTGCAGTACAACGACTTCTACCGCACCTGGGATATAGATCCCCTTTTGACCTACCGGCTCAGCCCGTTTTCGGTCCTGTACTTAGGGTCTGCTTATGAATACTGCCGATTTGACTGCCTTGGCGATGACGGAACCGAGCAGGCGACCAGGATGACATCGCGGCAGTTCTTCATGAAGCTGCAGTATCTTTTTCAGATTTGACCGACAGAAAAACCGCTTGCCCGCGCCCGAGGGAAAACAATCGTCCCACCGGGCTATCGATGGATCTTGTTTCGGTCTGATAGGGTGTCCAAGAGATGGCGTGCAGCGCCAGTCCGATTTGACTGGCCAGATGCCTGGAAGTTGGAATGACCTCGAAGGAGCGGACCACTTTGCGGGCGGCCATGTCTTTGTGCAATCATTTAAGCTGTTTCAGCCACAACGCATTCTCCGGGCTTTACCGGAATCAGGGATCACGACCCAAACAACACAAAACCAATCTGCGTTTATACGTGACTGTGGGTCTTATGATCCACAAGCTATCCATTCCAGGGAGACTTCTGTTAATCCCTCGCTGCGGTTAGGCTTAATAAGATGGCGCCGCCGGCTTCTCCGAGAATCGCATTGGCGCATGAGCGAGTAAGGAGGACTGACCATGAATTACAATTTCTCAGGTGTGTCCAACCGGATTTTTCGTTCTGAAATCAGAGAGATACTGAAATGGACCCGGAAACCCGGAGTGATCTCGTTTGGCGGGGGCTTGCCCGACGCCGCACTTTTCCCTATCCAAGACATAATCGACATCACGCGGGAGGTCTTGGAAAGGAAGGGGTATCTGGCCTTGCAGTACGGCCCCACGCCCGGCGAGAACGAATTCCTGGAAGCTTTGATCTCGCATATGGCCGAGTTTGGCGAGAAGGCCACCAGAGATCAAATGTGCGTCGCCTCTTCTTCTCAGCAGGGACTGGATATGCTCGCCCTCCTCTTCGTGGACGGAGGTGCCCCCATAGTTATGGAGTTGCCGTCCTACCTTGGCGGAATACGGGCTTTCAGTCGCTCGGGTGCTGACATGCGGGGAGTGCAGATGGATGATGACGGCATGGACACCGACCATCTCCAGAAAATACTGGGTGAATTGCACAGACAGGGCAAAGATCCGCGCTTCATCTACGTCATCCCCGATTTTCAGAATCCCTCTGGCATTACCATGTCGCTCAATCGCAGGAAAAAGCTCATTCAAATAGCCCGGCAGAGGGAGATTCCGATCGTCGAGGATTCTCCTTATCGTGAACTCAGCTTCACCGGCAAGGTGCTGCCCAGCCTATGGACGCTGTCAGACGGTGAGGGCGTGATACAGCTGAGGACCTTTTCCAAGATCCTTTTCCCCGGCATGAGAGTGGGATGGATCGTTGCCCATAAGACCATTATCGACAAGATCATCATGCTCAAGCAGTCGGTTGATCTCTGCACGCCTTCCTTCAGCCAGCCGATTCTGGCCGAGTACATCAAACAAGGTAAGATGAGGCGATCGATTGAGAACGCGATTGAATGCTACAAGCCCAAGCTGAAGGCTATGCTGGATGCGCTGGGGAAGTACATGCCCGAGGAAGTTAAGTGGTCCATGCCGACCGGGGGCATGTTCTTGTGGTTGACACTTCCTGAGAGGATTGACACCAAAGACATATTCATGACTGCTATTGAACACGACGTTGCTTATGTGATCGGCCGTCCCTTCCACTGTGACCGTTCGGGCGGCAACACCATGAGATTGAACTACTCGTTCCCCTCTGTTGAACAGATTGAAAAGGGGATCCAGCGGCTCTCTGGAGCCATAAAAGCTGTGCTTTAAACAGAATGGGCCAGCGGCGCGCTGGGCCCCGACCTCTACCCTCTTGGAACTTATCTGGTTCTTCAAGGGCGTTGTGCTGAGGGTGTCGGGTCTTCCACCCGCACACAGGTGTGAATACAAAAAGGGGCAGGCTCTCTTGGAGCCTGCCCGTGCAAAGCAGGTCGCTTTCCTAAGGAAAACCTGGAGATACCGTTTGTGGTTAGTTGCTAAGGTCTTCCGAAATCGGATAGAAACGAAGCTGGGCCAATTTCAGCCCATGATTGTCGTAATCCCAGAAGTACTGATAGGCCTCGTCATCAAAGAGGCCCACGCGTGTATCGGGGATTCCATCGTAGTCTGTATCGACCCAGAGGGTCAGGAGCTTCTTGCTCACATCTTGGAACTTAGACCGCCCGCGGCTGCGCACTAACCTGAGGGTGTCACCGGAGCAGACCACCTCGCCGTATTCATCTTCATAGCAGGCGGTGGTGTAGCTCCATCCCCCAGGGGTTCCAAGGGCACGGGCATAGACCACGTACGTGGTGACCAAGTCGTCCTCCGGGAAGGGATCGGGCAGCTGAAATTTGCCGCCATTCCCATCCGTGGCATTGGCATCCAAGACCTGGAAATCGTCCCCTTCTGCCAGCAGAATTTTCGATTTGCCCCACAATTTGACGAATATCCTGTGGCCCTGGTTACCCTCCATGTCAGCTGTCTTATCCTTGGGAACTCCGATGATGTTCAAGTTATAATGAGGACCGTGCGGACCGCCATGTCCTGGCGATAGCGCCGCAAAGGTTGGATTCTCTGCCCGAACAGCCGAGTAAGGAGCAATCAATTCGCTCGCGGTCAGCATCAGCACACCCGCGCAAACCATAGCTACAAAGAGATAAACGGGGGGCTTTCTCATTTCCACTTCCTCCTTTCGTCCCCTTTGAGTCGACCTGCTTTGCTAATGCTTTCAGGGAAAAATCCGCTTGTGAAGCAGCTGGATGATCGGTTCTCACCTCCTTCGGACCAGCCTGTCAGCGGATTAAGCCTCTCAAGCGGCTGGAAAGAGCCTTTTATTCCAGGTCTCTTCTCAGAAGGAACCTAACTCCGCAGGAGCGTCTAGGGTCTCAGATAATAGGATCGGCTCGTGCAAACCGGAAATTTAATCTTTTTGGCTGATAGTGGATGTTCCCGGCCAGGAACAGCATCTCGCAGCGGGTCAATCGCGGCTGCTGTGAAGGCGTGGGGTGCTGCAAGCCGTAAGCAAGCAGGTCAGGAGCCCTGAGTTTCTGACCCTAAGGGAGGTGCTTCTTCTGCTGCATCGAAGTTGATAAGCTCGACTATGTCAGGCATGAAAGCCATCGGCACAAAGCACAGGAGGGTTATGGAGAAGCAGCCTGAGATCAGCAGACGCACCGATATGAACTCAGCCAGCACCCCTCCGATGGCAAACGCAGCGGGAATCAGCCCTGCCGACAAGGTTTCCAACAGCCCGAACACTTTGCCTCTTTTGTCCTGAGGCACGGTAAGCTGGAGAATGGACCAAAACAGAGCGTTGAGGATGGCGTTGGTTACTCCGGCGACTATGGCCAGAGCCAACATTACTGGAAAAAACAGATATACGGGAATGAATATGGTCGCGACTGAAAAAACGACACCGCACCAGTAAAAGACAAAAAAGCGATCGGAGGGTCTTATGTTTACAACCGAGGTCAAAATAAATCCAACAAAAGCGCCTCCGGAGAATGATCCGATCAAGAGACCATACAGACCCGCTCCCAGATGCTCCGTTCGCTGAAACAGCGGAAGCAATAACATTATGCCCATACTCGCAAAGAAATTGAGCACGGAGGCTATGAACATGATGTACTTTATTCCTTTGTGATTCCAGACAAAAGAGAGGCCAGACTTCAAATCTTCAAAGAAGTGAAACTCCGCTTTCTTATGTGAGACGCGCGGGATTTTCACAAAGATCTCGCTGATGGCAGACAGGATGTAGGAAATACCGTTAAACAGAAACATCAAAGGAGCTCCCAGCATCTGATACAGGAAACCGCCGGCTGAGCTTCCGGCAACGCTGGCGCCGGTGGACACCAGCGCAAAGGCGGAGTTGGCTTTTACGATCTGGCTTTTCGGTACGAGGTCCGGGATGGAGGAAGCAACCGCGGGACCAAAAAAAGCTCCGCAGATCCCCAGCACGACTCCGGCGACAAAAACCATCCATATCTGGATAACGTCGGTAATGGCTGCGATACCCACTAAGACAACAAACATTCCCCGGATCAGATCCATAAACACTATGAGCCACTTTCTATCGCTGCGGTCCACCCAGACTCCGGCAAACGGAGCAACGATGACCCGAGGAAGGAGAGTTATGGCCATTACGGTACCCATCAGCGCGGTGGAACCGGTGACAGCCAGAATCCAGAATCCCAAGGCTATCTCGTAGGCCATATCGCCCACCATGGAAACCAGCTTTCCCTGCCAGAGCAGGAAGAAATTCAGGTTCCACAGTTTCGTCTCGCTTTTTTCAACCATGAGTATGGTGGGATTGATGGTGGCGTAATGTCACTCGAACTTTCGGTTAATCGACGCAGATTTGCACAAACGAGCGCGGAGCTTGGTCAAAAACGCACCACATCGGGAAGGAAGCTGGAGGCCATAGCGCTAGTGCCTGCTCGCAAGAGTGTGAACCGGTTTGATGAAAGAGGCGGACAGAGATCTCTTTGACGGCGTCGGGAGGGGGTAGTAGCGCGCCGCTTTTGACCTTCCTCTTGTGAACCGTGTTCGGGAATCTTCTCCTATTCCGGATCAGTCGTTCCCGGCTCATTCATCGGGTAAGAACAAAATTGAAGAAGGCCACTTGGTTTGCAGTTCAACAATCCACCTCTTGACCAGCTTTCTTCGGTCCACGTTCTCTGTTTTCACCAGAAGGCCTGCGCGTTGCGCGCCTGTACGCATTTTCTGCAGGATACCAAGGTGCTTGCAGGCCGCAGGCTGGTCGCATTCGCTGCAGTCGTTTATCTTCCTGTTTGAGGCACAGATTCGTATCTCACAGTTTGGCCTGCCATCACCCTTCAGGCATCCTTGACATAAAGGCATGGCTTGTATCGATCCAAGTCCCTTCATGAATTGCTTGAAATCGAAGTCTTTAGGACCCCACTCTTCCAGACCATGGGCTTTGGTGATCTGTTCATACTTTTTCGTTAGTTCCCTCAAGGCTCCGTTGCCTACCATACAACTGCCGCACCAGATTCCACAAAAACCGATTTGATCTTTGACGTTTTCAAAAGGCTTATCTGCCAAAGCACATGTCTCCTTGAAGTCTCGCTGACCGTGCCTGCCTCAACAGTACCTAAGAAACCGTCGAGTCTGAGTTCTCTGCGTTCTAAAACGACCAGTTAACGATGGGAAAGACCGGAAATTGCCCTTCTTGCCGGATGATGTTCACCAGTCCTATCTGCAAACCTTTTGCGCTTCTGGCATAGTTCACCAGTCCCAACTGGAATCCGCTCATGTAATGTGCGTAGTTGACGAGCCCCTACTGGAATCCCTCGAAGTTGCGCTTGGTGATGTTGACCCCGCAATTCTGCCATCCCAAAAAGTCGGAATCGTTGATGCCCACCAGGGCATGCTGCAGCCCCATGGACTTCCCAGAGGTGGTATGATTCACCAGCCCAATGTCTAAGCCCGACACCGATGCGTTCCGGCCATAAAGCAGGTTCAGTCGCACGCCGGTAATGCGGTAATCTTCCGAGAAGATCTGGATCGGCGTCACCAGAGACAACTGAATGGGCCGAGTCTCCTGCCCCTGAACCGGGGTCGAGAACAGTGCGCACACAACGACAGCCAGTGCCATTATACTACCAGGCTTCCTCGCCATTTTCCGCTCTCCTTTCTGCAGACAAAGGCTGAGAGGCAGGTCGACAAACAGGGCTTTTGATCTGACCTCTCAGAGTGTTCACCTTCAGGTGAAGTTGTCAAATGTTATCCGCGTCATGACGTTAGGCGGCAATGAAGTCATAGATTCCGCCCCGGCGAAGCTTCGCAGTCCAATGTTCCCTAAGACTGGCTATCACTCAAGCTTGGCTCGAACGAACTCAACTGCTTTCCTAATTCTGCTTGTCACTTCCTCCCTGCCCAGAAGCTCCAAAAGATCAAAAAGCGGCGGTCCGGCTGAGGTTCCGGTCGTGGCGAGACGAACAGGATGAATTAGAGTGGCTGGCTTTATCCCCATCTCCTCGGCAAGTCCTCGAAGCGCTCCCTCTATCTCGGGCTTTTGGAAGCTATCCAAAGCGGACAAACGATCACGATACGCACGCAATCTGTCTGCAGCTTCAGGCGAGTCGAAATGCTTCTTCGCGGCTTTCTCCTCATATTTGTAATCAAACTTGAAGAAGTATTTGCCCTTCTCGGCGAACTCTTTGAGAGTTTTGGCTCTCACCTTGAACAAGGAGATGTATTTCAAAAGCCACTCTCTTTTCTGTTTCGCTGTCTCGCCTGTAATCAGATTCTCTTTAACCAGAAAAGGAATGACCAGCTCCAGAAGCTTCTCGTCTTCCGTAGCGCGGATATATTCCCCGTTCATCCACTCCAACTTTTCTTTATCGAAGATCGGATTGGAGGGATTCACCCCTTCAAGGGTGAACAACTCAATCATTTGATCTGGGGAAAGTATCTCCCTATCATCTTTCGGCGACCAGCCCAGAAGAGCGAGGAAATTAACAAAAGCCTCGCGCAAGAAGCCTTGTTCCTTATACTCCATAACAGAGACCGCGCCGTGCCTTTTGGAGATCTTGGCTTTATCTTTTCCCAGAATCAAAGGGATATGGACGAACTCCGGAGCAGTCAAGCCCAAGGCCTGGTAAATCAAGACCTGTTTAAAAGTGTTGGCTATGTGGTCATTTCCCCTGATCACGTGAGATATCCTCATATCGATGTCGTCCACCACGCAAGCGAAGTTATAAGTGGGAGTGCCGTCTGACCGGAGGATGATCAAATCATCTAGCTCCTGGTTGTTCTTCCTGAGCTCCCCGTAAACCAGATCAGAGAAGAGTGTTTCCCCTTCCGAGACGAAAAGCCTGATCGCCTTTGGAATTCCCTGTTTTATCTTTCCATCTCTTTCAGTCTCTGAAAGCCTTAAGCAGGTTCTATTGTATTTCACTTCAGCTTTGGCAGCTAGCGCCTTTTTTCTCTTCTCTTCCAGTTCCTCCGGAGTACAAAAGCACCAGTAGCCTTTCCCCTTCTGCAGGAGCTTTTGGGCATACTGCTGATAAAGCTCTGTTCTCTGGGACTGGTAGTACGGCCCCTCGTCCCAGTCCAGACCCAGCCATTTTATGCTCTCGAGAATGGCGTCGATCATCTCGGGACTGGAGCGGGATGGGTCGGTGTCCTCAATTCTTAGGATGAACTTTCCTTTGTGATGGCGAGCGAAAAGCCAGTTGTAGATGGTGGTTCTGGCGGTGCCCACGTGAAGGAAACCGGACGGGCTGGGAGCCATCCGGACACGTACCTCACTCATATCTCTGTCTTCCTAACATCCCCTCCGATTCAGCTTCGGACGCTTGCAAAGGCTGTATCGCAACTTTAGCCTTTTCCGACTCCAGGTGAAATTTGACTCCTCCCATTCCCCTGGCCAGCAGATTGTAGATGGCCGTGAAGATAGCTGTAACCACGGCGCTTACCACGGCGTAGAAGAGCACCATAAAGAAAATCGTAATGATGCCCACGGCTCCGGTCAGACCCGGCATAGCCCCGAATTCGCCGCCCATCTGGCTTAGTAAGCCGCCTATCATGGCCAGCATCATGGCGTACAGGATTCCGGCCAGCAAGCCAAAGATGCCGCCCAGGATGAATGCGATTTTCACCACAGACCAGACATCGATCCTCTTTATCTCGTAAGTCATATCCCTCCCTCTCGTTTTGAGTTCCTATGTTCTATCGGAGCAGAATCGTTCACACATTAGTCTCGTGATGCTTGGATTATACAAAATGCTACCAGTGATGGCAAGAAGTTTCCTGGAAAGGTGGGAAATTATAGAAAACGGGGCGGGCATTTCTGCCCGCCCCAAGCGCTCAGGTTGGCGACCAGCCCCTCATTTCTTTTTCTTCTTCAACTCTTTCAAAGTGTTTTTGTATTCTTTGCTTTCGGGATCAAGGTGCACGGCTTTCTCGGTCTCGGCGATGGCCAGATCCACCTTTCCCTGAAGGTCGTATACCATGCCCAGTCGCCAGTGCGCCGCGGCCAAGCTGGGACCACCGAATCGTGGTTCGAATTGCAGATATTGTTTGAAACACCTCTCTGCTTTGTCCAGACTGTCTTCTGCGAAAATGTAGCTTCGGCCCACTTGATAGAGCGCACGCAATTCATCCGGGTTCTCTTGGAAAAGCTTGTCGAAAAGCTCCGCCGCCTGGTGGTGTTTTCCCCTCCCCTGCAAAAAGTCGCCCAATAAGTAGGTGGCGTCATGATGCTTGGTGGTGTCCAACCTGACAGCTTCTCTGTAATATTTCTCGGCCTTGATGGTGTCCTTTTGAAATTGCCAGTAATAACCCCAGGCTATGGCCCCGTAAAGGGAATCCTGTTGTTGGATGATCTTGGCATGCTCCAGCGCTTTCTCCTTACCTCCACCTGCAATTCCCGGAGCCGTTAGTAAATATTGTGCCAGTTGCAGGCGAGCCTGCACACTGGTGGGAGCCAGGTCCACCGCTTTCACGAATTCGTTCTTGGCTCTCTTGGCCCGAAACAGAGCCTTCAACTTGTTGCCCCTTTGTGCCTGCATTCCATGAGCTATTCCCAGCCAGAGATGGTAATCCGAAACCGAATCATCCAGCTTGACTGCTTCCTTGCCGTACTTGATGCCGCCATCATGATCGCCCAGCATAACGGAGACCTTACTCAGCAGGAAATTGACTTCAGCATTCTCGGGTTCGTTTTCCACCAGTTGCAAAAGAACCTCTTTTGCCTGTTCGATCTCTTCCTCCTGTATGAGTCTTTTCCCCTCCTCCAGAGTATAGTTCTCCGCACGAGTGATATCTGCAAGAGGGAAAAAGCTTAAGCAGAAGATGAAAATCAGATTGCAAAATCTCCAACCAGGCGAGAATGATTGCATGTGTTCCTCCTTTGGATTCCTTTTAGCTTTCTATACGGGTTGTGCTGTTGGATTGTTCCGGGAACGATTCTAATCCAGGAGCTCAACCAGTTTTTCTATTTCGTCTGTGGTATTATAAAAGTGCGGAGCCACTCGTATGCTCCCTTCCCGGCAGCTGACAATTATGTTGTTTGCGCGCAGTTTCCTGTGTAGGGTCTTTGCGTCTTCCGCCGAGAAGGAAAGTATGGAAGATCGATGGTCAGGATCAAGAGAGCTCGTGATGCGGTAATTCTTTTCCTTCAGGTGTGCGATCAGGAGATCAAGCAATTCCAGATTGTGCTTTTCGATATTCTCTATCCCTATCTCTGAGAGCAACTGCAACGATGAATGCATTGTCCAGATAGCCGAGTAAGGATAGGTTCCTATCTCGAATTTGCGAGCAGAGGGGAAGGGCTCGAGGTCAAATCTTAGAAGATCCGAGAAATTCAGTTTCCAATCCACCCCCAGCCAGCCAAAAAAGCAGGGACTCACTTTATCTTTAGCTTCAGACGAAAGGTAGAAGAAGCCTGCGCCCAGCGAAGAGAGGAGCCATTTCTGAGCACCGCAGGCCAGCAGGTCAATTTTGCACTCTTTGACATCCAGGTCTACATTCCCGATCCCCTGAATCCCGTCTACCGCAAAGAAGATATCTTTCTCCTCGCAAATTCTTCCGATGGTTCTTAGATCGATTTTGAATCCGTTGAAGAACTGGACGAAACTCAACGAAAGAACTTTGGTCTTTGGATCAATGGCTTCTAGCAAGTAGTCAACATCGAAACATCTGTTGTTACTGAGAACGAAGTCCACGACGACGCCCTTTTGTCTGAGGTTTGTCCAGGGATATGTGTTCGCGGGGAATTCGACGTCGGAAAGCAACACTCTGTCTCCCGGATTCAAGTCCAGACCCCAGGCGGCCACGTTCAGCCCGTATGAGGTATTGGTTGCAAACGCGATCTCTTCAGGCTTGGCTTTGATCATCCCTGCGACCAGTACTCTGATTTCATCCAGCTTCTCGAACGCAACCTTATCCAGATCTTTCAGCTTTTCCAATCTCAAATGCTTGTAGTAGTCTTCGGTGGCTTCCCAGCTTCTCTGGGGCAGCGGCCCGAAGCTGGCATGGTTGAGATACGTGATCTTGTCGGTGAAAGGGAATTCCTTTCGGTATTTGGATAAATCAGAGTTAGCTGATTTCACAGTATCTTCACCTCTTAATTGTTTCAATTGACCTCACCCTCTTGGTCCCTCGACTGCACTTCGTGGAGAGGGGGACAAAGGAGGAGAGGTAAGACTTTAAGAGCATAAAAACTACGCCCAGAGGGATTCGAACCCCCAACCGTCTGATCCGTAGTCAGGCGCTCTATCCAGTTGAGCTATGGGCGCAGGTCTTCATTCTTTCTACGCTACGAATATATACAAGATTTCAACTGAAGGAAAGAGAATTTTAGGGGGGCAAAAAGGGGTGGAGCTGAAGCTCCACCTCTACATGTTCTTCTGAAAGTGGGGACAAATTATCTATAGCCGTGCAACCTGATCTCTCCTGTCGCCCGTTGATATCATCAAGATCGGCGTCTTCAGCTGCTTGGAGATGAAATCCACGTAACGTCTCGTTTCATCCGGCAACTTCTTGAAGCTGGTTATGCCTTTAGTTATCCTCTGCCAGCCCGGGAACTCCCTGTAGATCGGTCGGCAACTTTCCAAAACATGCAGATCCGGCAGGAATTCGCTCAGAGTCTTTCCCCTGTACCTGTATCCAACACATACTTTGATCTTATCTATCCCATCCAGTACATCCAATTTGGTTACAACCATCTTAGACACGCCGTTTATCCTGAATGAATACTTAAGTTGCACCAAGTCCAGCCACCCGCATCTTCGAGGTCTGCCGGTGGTGGCGCCAAACTCGTTCCCTTTCTCCCGCAAAAGCTCTCCCAGTCCTTCTTTCTCCTCGGTGGGGAAAGGACCCGAGCCCACCCGGGTGGTATACGATTTGACCACTCCTATCACCTCACCGATTAAGGTTGGGCTTATCCCCAATCCCGTGCAGACCCCGCCGATGGTGGTACTAGAAGAAGTACAATAAGGATAGGTCCCAAAATCCACATCCAGCAGGGTTCCCTGTGATCCTTCAAAGAGTACGCGTTTGCCCCTCCTTGTGGACTCATCCAGAAACAGCCCCACGTCAGTTAAAAGGGGTTTTACCTTCCTTCTTAGTTTCAAAACATCCAGGCACTTGTTCCTCAAGGAAATCAGTTCATGTTCCGGCAGAAGCGAAAGAAGTCCTTCCTTGAGTCTCAAATTCCACTCCACTCTTTGCCCGAAAATTTGAGGAGTTAAAAGATCGGCCATCCGGATTCCGCATCGGGCGGCTTTGTCTCTGTAAGCCGGCCCAATTCCTCTAAGCGTTGTGCCGATCCTAAGCTTCCCTCTTGCCTCCTCCTCGAGTCTTTCTATCACCTTGTGGTAAGGCATGACCAGATGTGCATTCGGACTTATCAGAAGTCGTTTTTGATAAGTTATTTTTCTTTTCTTCAGTTCCTCCAGTTCGGAGAAAAGATGTTCCAAGTCTACCACCATCCCGTTTCCTATCACACAGATTTTGCGCTTGTGCAGAATGCCGGTGGGGACCAAATGCAGTATGAATTTCTCTTTGTCTATGACCACTGTGTGACCCGCGTTTGCTCCCCCGGAATACCGGGCTACGATGTCAGCTTCGCGGGTGAGTATGTCAACGATCTTTCCCTTGCCTTCGTCTCCCCACTGGGTTCCAACCACTAGTCGATTAGGCATTTCTAACCTCCACCATGTGCATGCAATCTCGAGCCCGCGCTTTTATTCTTCAGTCACCTTTTGAATCCAATTAAGTATTCTATTCTTTCCCTCCCCAGTTTTGGCTGAAAAAGGGACCAGTGAACCCGCGTCCAACCTCAGAACCTGGCATGAGTTCCTGATACTTTCTGACAGCGCTGACCGGGAGAGCTTGTCCGATTTGGTCAAAACGATGAGCTTTCGCTTGCGGTAAAAATCAAGCCACTCCACCAGCTGCATGTCCGGCTCCAAGGGTCCGCGTCTTGAATCCACCAACAAGACGGTGCCTTTCAGATTTTTCCTGTCCTTCAGATACTCCTCGACAAGTCTCCCCCAGCTTTTGCGCATGGATTTAGAGATCCTGGCATAGCCGTATCCGGGAAGATCAACAAAGTAAAGACTTTTGTTTATCAGAAAGAAGCTGATCAACCTGGTCTTGCCCGGGGTGGAGCTGGTCTTCGCCAGGTTCTTCACGTTTACCAATAGGTTCAAAGCGGATGACTTTCCCACGTTTGAGCGGCCCGCAAATGCTATTTCCGGCAACTGATCTCTCGGGAGACTGTTCAGATCAAAGACAGTCTTGGCGTAGCTGGCGCTTTTTATTCTGAAAGACATGTCCCACCGTCCAGCGGATGCCACGGGACCCAGTCTTTTGATACGAACGTCAGGTCGTCAGGGTAAGAGAATCTTTTGACATAATTCCTGAAGGAGGTTTCGAAAACCACAGCCACGCTGCGTCCGCACAGGCCTGGGCCTGCTCCCCTGCCATGGATTAAAAGGATCATTGGGTGACCACAAGAAAATCACAGTCTTCCCGAATGCGGAGGGATTAGGCGCAAATCCTTAATGAGCAGCTGACCCATCAACGAAATTCCTGGGACCTCAATCAAAAGTTAGGCTGCCTTTTCCCTCCTGGTTCGATAAATCGGAGGAGCTTTCGAAAGAATGGTCTCCTCGGTGATCAGACACTCTTTTAGGTCATTTCGGGAAGGAATCTCATACATTATGTTCAGCATGGCTTGCTCCATCACCGATCTTAAAGCCCGAGCACCGGTTCCTCTCTTCTGTGCCACTCCGACCACCGCCTTCAAAGCTTCTTCCGAAAACTTAAGCTTTACCCCCTCCATCTGGAAGAACTTCTGATACTGTTTAGTCAGGGCGTTCTTGGGTTCGGTTAAAATCTTCATCAGCGCGTCTGAATCCAGCTCATCCAGCGCGCACACCACCGGCAGTCTCCCCACCAACTCCGGGATCAGTCCGTATTTCACCAGATCATCCGCTTCCACGAGGCTCAGTATCTCTCCTATCTTCTTTTTACCTTTAGCAGCAATGTCTGCTCCGAAGCCCATAACCTTGTGAGTGACCCTTGATTCGACTATCTTTTCCAACCCCTGGAATCCCCCTCCACAGATGAACAGGATGTTTTTGGTGTCCATCTGGATCAAAGTTTGTTCCGGATGTTTCCTTCCCCCTCGGGGCGGAACATTAGCGACCGTCCCTTCCAGGATCTTCAGCAGAGCTTGCTGCACCCCTTCGCCTGACACGTCCCGGGTGATGGAGGGATTTGCATCCTTCCGGCCGATCTTGTCTATCTCATCGATGTAAATGATTCCTTTCTCCGCCTTGGCCACATCATAATCCGCCGCCTGGAGCAATCGCACCAGGATATTTTCAACGTCCTCCCCCACGTATCCTGCTTCGGTCAAAGCAGTAGCATCGGCAATTGAAAACGGAACGTGCAGCATCCTGGCTAGCGTCTGAGCTATAAGCGTCTTCCCCGTGCCGGTGGGTCCTAAGAGGAGAATGTTGCTCTTCTCCAACTCCACCTCGTCATCCGGCTGCGGAAAAAGAACCCTCTTGTAATGGTTATAAACCGCCACCGAGATGGACTTTTTTGCCTTTTCTTGGCCGATCACATAAAGATCTAAAAACTCCTTGATCTTTTGCGGCTTGGGAAGTCGGAAAGCCTCCTCTTTTTTGGTTTTTTCCAGGTCCTGATCCAGAATCTCCTTGCACACGCTGATGCACCGATCGCAGATGGAAGCATCCGGTCCGGAAAAGAGCTTTTCAGCCTGTCCGGCACCTCTTCCGCAGAAGGAACATCTTTGGGTTACTGTGTCTCCTCTCTTGGTTTTGCTCTTTTGTTGCAAGTTCATTCCCTCGCAGATTTGAGCTAGAACATCGGGGGCAAATTACGATTTCCTGCTTTCCCCTATGACCATCATAATGC
Source organism: uncultured Ignavibacteria bacterium (assembly GCA_964348415.1). Taxonomy (GTDB): domain Bacteria; phylum Zixibacteria; class MSB-5A5; order MSB-5A5; family SM1-73; genus SM23-73-3. The sequence continues at coordinate 19,781 of CAYGCR010000018.1, forward strand.
TTTAATCTTTGGGTAGCAAACTTTTTTTGATTATCCTAACTCTCCGAAATCCTTAGCTGAATGATAATTCCGGCCAAGCTCAGTTTCGCCGGTCCAGCCCTTTGCATTTCCGGCTTCGATGCACCCTCAAAGATCAAAAGAGCTTCTTGAGTCTTACTTGGGCTTCTTTTCGAAAACTTCATCGATCAAACCGTAAGTCTTTGCTTCTTCTGCCGACATGAAGTAGTTTCGGTCAGTGTCCTTTTCGATCTTATCCAGAGGCTGTCCGGTGTGTTTGGACAAAAGCTCGTTCACCTTCCCTTTGACCAGCAGAAGTTCCTTGGTGTGAATCTCGATGTCAGAGACCTGCCCCTGGACTCCCCCCCAGGGCTGGTGAATCATCACCCGCGAGTGGGGCAGAGCGCCTCTTTTCCCTTTGGTTCCGGCACACAGAAGCAGGGCCGCCATGCTGGCCGCCTGACCCACGCAGGTGGTGGCCACGTCCGCCTTGACGAACTGGATGGTGTCGTAGATGGCCAGACCCGAAGGGACGATCCCGCCAGGTGAGTTGATGTACAGGTTTATGTCTTTTTCTGGATCGTCCGCCTCCAGAAAGAGAAGCTGCGCAATCACCAGATTGGCTACTATGTCGTCGATGGGTGAGCCGATAAAGATTATTCGGTCTTTTAAAAGGCGGGAGAAGATGTCGTAAGCTCTCTCTCCCCTTCCTGTCTGCTCTATCACGTAGGGAACCAGGGTCATATTCTATCCTTTCCATTTTGATTGAAAGAGGTTAACCTTCGGACCACCTGCGGTCATTTGGCTTGACTGTCCGGATCCTCCTTTTGAATCACCTGAGCAGGAATAGTCTCCTCTTTTATTTTCGCACTCCTGCGAAGAAAATCAAGGACTTTCTTCTCCAGAAGGTCTTCTCTTATCCTTTTGATCTGGGAGGGATTCTCCACAAGCTTTTTTGCATCTTCGATCTTCATCCTGTAATCTCTGGCAAATGCGTCGATCCAGGCTTCCAGGTCCTCCTTGTTCGTCTTAATGTTTTCCTTATCCGCAATCTGGTGAAAGAAAAAATCCCATTTTATGTGCCCTACGGCTATCTCCCGATAGTCTTTCCGAACCTTCTGCTCGTCCACTTTCTTGTATTTGCTCTTCAAGTCCTTAATTAGCGAATCCATATAGTAATTGATCAAGGTCTCCGGCACCTCAAAGGGATTTCGCTTTATCACCTGGCTGATCAAGTCATTTTTTACTTGCACCTCTGCGTCTCTTTGAGCCTTTTTGACCAGACCATCTTTTATTTTGGATTTCAATTCGGCCACCGTACTGAATTTTCCTGCTTGTTTGGCGAAGTTGTCATCTGCCTCGGGCAAAACCTTTTCCTTTACCTCCTTGACGGTTATCTGGTACTTCACTTTCTTTCCCGCCAGCTGCTTATTGTGAAAGTCAGGAGGATAGTCCACCTCAAATTCTTTTTTGTCACCGACTTTGGAGCTTACCAGAGCTTCCTGAAATTCCTTGATCATGTTGTGGGGATCCAGGAAGAGCTCGTGGTTTTGGAGCTGGTCCTCCTTGCCATCCTGATCTTTGATTAAGTCCACCACCAGGTAATCGTACAATTTGGCTTCCCTTTGCACCGGGTGAAGCTCGGCGAAGTCCTCTCTGAGGTAGTTTAGGGACTGCTCAACATCTCTATCTGTAATCTCGACAACTCCTTTCACCACTTCCAATCCCTTGTAATCTCTAACCTCGACCTCCGGTTTTACCTCTATCTCAGCTTTGAATTTCAATGCAGTTCCCTCTTTGAACTCGATGTCCTTAACCTCCGGGAGGGAGATGGGAGAAAGATCGGTCTCACTTACTGCATCTTCGTAAGCCTTCGGTACCAGCGTTTCAAGGACCTCTCTTTGGATCGCTCCTTTGAAGCGGCGCTTGACCATATCCATGGGAGCTTTACCCTTGCGAAAGCCGGGAATTTTGGCTTCGCTTCTGAATTTCTGGTAGGCGGCCTCGAACTCTTCGTCCACGGTCTCCTTGGACACTTCGATCTCCAGTGTCCTTTTCCAGGCTTTTCCTTCCTGCACTTCCACGCTCAACTTCTTTTCTTCGTTGTTCGATTCAGTCAAGAGCCATTTCCTTTGGGGTTGTCAGATTGCGATGTTCCGTCGGCACCAGCAAGATGAGGATTTACAGTTCACGGTCTTCCGTCTTCTGTCTACCGTTCAGCTATACACTGCGGACGGGGAGACTCGAACTCCCACGGTCTTTCGACCAACAGCTCCTAAGGCTGTCGTGTATACCAATTTCACCACGTCCGCTTTCTCGAAAACGTAAGTTAACGAAAATTCTTCACAAATCAAGTCAAAACTGATCAATGTGCTTTAAGGCACAGTCACATATACGGAGTTTGATAGTCGTGAGATTGGCTCCAACTAGCAGGGCTTGGTCAAACCCTTTGCGACCTATTCTTGGGCCTCGCTTGCGTAGTTCCTGGTTGAAGGACATGATCGGGGCCTGTCAGATGCGTCGAACTTGACAATTAGCGCCCTACCGTTATATTCACGAGAAGCGTATCAACAAGGATGAAAGGAAGGAATATGAAAAACGAGCACAAGCACATAGCTACTAAGGAAGATGAGCTTCTTAGATGCCTGAAGTGCGGAACTTGCCTTTCTGTGTGTCCAGTGTACGCGGAGACAAGATACGAGCCGGCGGCACCGCGGGGCAGGGTGGCTTTGATCGAGAAAGTCAACAAAGGCGAGTTGGAGCTAAGTGAGGTCTTTCGCAAAAAGATTAACTTATGCCTGAACTGCAAATCCTGCGTGGAGGCGTGTCCAAGCCAGGTGAGGGCGGACGATCTGATCCTCTGCTCCAGGGCTGATCTGGTGCAGGCAGGAAAGTTCACCTTCCTGGAGAGATTGATCTTCAGGTTCCTGCTAAAGAGAGGAAGGCTCCTGCCCCCGGTGGCCAGATGGGCCACCTTCGCTGGAAGAATGGCTAACAAAATCCTTCCGGAAAAGAATCCTCTTACTCTATTTCTCCCCTTCCCGGACGGCTGGAAGGAGAGGATATACCCCAAAATCGCCAAGAAGCCGTTCAGAAAGCGTGTGCCTGAGGTCGTAATGGTGAAGAATCCGAAGATGCGGGTAGGTTATTTCTTTGGCTGCGGAACCAACTTAGTCTATCCGGAGATCGGCGAGGCAATGATCAAGGTACTTACCCACAACGACATTGAGGTGATCATACCCAAAAAGCAGGTCTGTTGTGGCACGTCCATTTACAATTCCGGCGATTTCGAAACCGGCATCAAGCATGCCAAGAAGAATTTGCAGATCTTCAAAGACGCCAAGGTCGACTGCATCGTGGTTAACTGCGCTTCCTGCGGATTGACCTTGAAGAAGGAATACAAGGAGCTTCTGGGGGTCGATTTCGACATTCCGGTCTACGACATCTCGGAGTTCTTGACCAAGGTCATCGACATGAAGAAGGACTTCAAAGCTCCAGAGGAAGAGATCGTGATCACCTATCATGATCCTTGCCATCTCAACCGGGGCCAGGGGATAAAGTCCGAGCCCCGAAAGATACTGGGTGAAATTCCCGGGGTGAGGTTCGTCGAGATGAAAGACGCGGATAGATGTTGCGGCGGAGGAGGTTCGTTTCATCTGAAATACTATCCTGTCTCCAAGGGAATCATGCAGAAGAAACTGGATAACATGGAATCTATCGACGCCGATTTCCTGGTCACCGGCTGTCCTGGGTGCATGATGCGGTTCGAAGAGACCTTCCTGCAGAACAAAGATAGGAAAAGGGTAAAAAATACAATACAGCTGCTGGCAGATGCGTATCTTGACGGCGAAAAACCCAAAAGCAAGTCTCAGTAGATTTAGCTTCGCAGCTTTTTCCTTGGATCTTGTCTAGCGTTCTTCAAGAACTCTCACATCGTGGTGTTCATGAGAAAATCGGCACCGCTTTTGTTCTTCGCACTTCTTCTCGTCCTTCCCTTTTCCATTTTCTATTCCAGCGACAAACTAAAGCCTCCAGATCAGGATTCAGGTGCTGCTGATTCAGGTTTCTTGGTCAATCTGGTGGTGGATGAGATGTCAGAGCAGGCGGAGGACAGCGGTGGGGTTATCAGGGTCAACGCCAACTTCGATGAGCAAAACAAAAACGCAGACGGCAACCCTTTGGCCGACTATCAGCCGGACTACATGCAGGGACACAGGATCGTAGCCAAAGATCCGAATCTCAACCACGGATCGCTTTCTATAGACGGGCCTGGAAAGGGAAGATGGAGGCTTATCTTTCCTGAAAATATCAAAGTCTGGAAAGAGGGACAAGGCGGGAGACATGCGGAGGTGATTTCCTCTGACTTTTCGGAGATGCTGGGGGCTCCCTTCTGTTGCGAATTGAAGATTGAAGGTATCAAGGGAAGCCAAACTACAAACGACGTGAGAATCATGTCTGAGTTCGTTCCCGAAAGATCCACAGAGGTCTATCAGGATTCAGTCTTGCTCACCGTTCTGGAGACGCAATTTGTGCTCACCTTTGACGATGGTCCGTTACCGGAGAAGACCGAAAAGATCCTGAGGGCGCTTGAGAATTTTTACCACGACGGAGAGAACGTAAGGGCCGCCTTCTTCCAAGCAAGAGCCAAAATCCACAAGTTCCCGGATCTGACCAGGTTCGTGCATCAGAACGGACATCTGATCTTCAACCGGGCCATCTCCCTGGAACGCCGTTCCCGCGCCAGAATCACTGCCGAGGAGATCGAAGAGAATGTGCTGGAGTGGGAGGAAGAGATTTACAGAACCATCGGCAGAAGGCCGGAGAGAGTTATCCGCGCCAGGTACTTGAAGAAAGGTGACCGCTTCGGCAAGGAAGCCGAGAAATTGGGCATCAGAGTCTGCGGTGGAGAGCTGACTTTTGACTTTCGTGCTCCCTCGGTGGGCGTGGTCATGACCAAGGCCCAGGAGGTTCTTGAGGGCTGGAATACCACGGAAAATCCGCAGCTGCATCCCTATCCCGCAATCCTGATCTTCCATGAATTCCCGGAGTTGACCTATGGCCATATCGAAGAGATCATAAGCTATCTACAAGATCAGGGGTTCGTGTTGGTCAATTTCAATCTGGAAACGGCCTATTAGACGCAATCTGGCTTTGACACCCGGCTCCCCTGATTATTTCACGTCTTAATGTCGACTTTTGCTTTCAGAAAATCCAACTTTCCCCTTGCTTCATTAGGCAAAAGAGTGTTCATTACGGGGAGTCTGAGGTCGAACTTCAAACGGACGAATAGGAATTGGGCTACACTGTAAGAAAATCACTCCTTCTTTCTTCACTAATTATCACTGTGCTCCTGTTCCGATGTGGGGGCAATGATAGTCCGAGCAATCCAAATAACGATTTTGATTTCAGTCTTCCTGATTTAGACGGAAAGTTGTACAGCATGCAGGATTTTGGCGGCCAGGTACTGGTGCTGAACTTCTGGGCTACCTGGTGCCCTCCCTGCCTGGAGGAGGTGCCCAAGCTGAACGATCTTTACGATCGATACAAAGGCAGGGGAGTACAGGTGATCGGCATCGCCCTAGACAAGGACAGCTTGCATCTGGTGAAACCGTTTGTCGAAACTAACAAGATCGCTTATCCCATCCTTGTCGGCAATCAGCAGGTACTTGGCGGCTTGAAAAACTTCAAAGGGGTCCCTACCACCATTGTTTTCGATCGGAAGGGAAAAATCCGAAAAAGGTTCGATGGCTCCTTCAATGCGGAGCAACTGGAAGAGAGTTTAGAACTATTGCTTGAGGACCAAGAGAGCTAAAGTCATCTAAAGAGGTAAGACATGCAAACAAAGTATAGATTTTCGACCCTAGCCATTCATGCGGGAGAGGAGGAGTATCCCGCCTTCGGAGCAGTAACCATACCCATATACCAGACTTCAACCTTTGCTTTCAAGAATACCGCAGAGGTGATACAGTACCAGCAAGGAGACCCATCCAAATATCTCTACACCAGATACGGAAATCCCACACAGGAGGCGGTGGAGAAAAAGATGGCTGCTCTGGAAGGAGGCGAGGCTGCCCTAGTGGTCTCATCGGGTATGGCGGCCGTATCCACCATCGCCTTGACCCTGGTCTCCTCAGGCGAAGAGATAGTGAGTACCGAGCCGGTTTACGGAGGAACCTTTCATCTTTTCAAAGATTACTTCGCCCGGCTTGGTATCAAAGTTCACTTTATCGAGCCGGGAAAGAGTGGTGAGGCAAAAACCTTCGTAAACCGGAATACCAAGCTGTTCTTCTGTGAGACGCCTACCAATCCCAATCTAAAGCTGGTGAATATAAGGAAGTTTGTTGCCGTAGCTAAAGAGAAGATGATACCGGTGGTGGTAGACAATACCTTTGCCACTCCTTACAATCAGAGTCCGCTCAGCCTGGGCGCAGATTTCGCAATTCACAGTGGGACCAAATACCTGGGAGGGCACAGTGACCTGGTAGCCGGCGTGATCGTGGGATCTAAGAACGTTATAGACAAAGCCAGGGAAACCATGAAGGTGATGGGCGGGTGTATAGATCCTTTCGGAGCCTTTCTCCTTTTGCGCGGACTGAAAACGTTGGCAGTAAGAGTGGAACGGCAGAATCATAATGCCCTGAGGGTGGCTGAGTTTCTGTCCACGCACGATAAGGTGAATCGGGTATTCTACCCCGGCCTTCCTGGCCATTCTCAGCACGAGCTGGCCAAGACTCAGATGAGAGGTTTCGGGGGAATGGTCTGCTTCGAGGTAAAAGGAGGCCTGGAGTCTGCCACCAAGGTGATTGACAGTTTCAAGGTTTTCATCAATGCGACCAGCTTGGGCGGGGTTGAGTCTTTGGCCTGCCTTCCGGTTTTGACCTCTCACTACGGGTTTCACCAAACGGAGCTGGAAAGGGCAGATGTCACGCCGGGAATGATCCGCCTTTCCTGCGGTATTGAGGATGGACAGGATTTGATAGAGGATCTAATACAAGCCCTGAAGAAGGCCGAATGACCCGTGCGTGGTCGAGCGCAGAAAGGGATCTATCAACTCTTAGTCTATCTGCCAAAACCCGCTTATGTCCAGATTGGGAAGAAGGGAAGATTCAGGTTCCCGAAAGGTTATTATGTCTACACCGGCAGCGCCATAAACGGTTTGGAAGCAAGAGTGAAAAGGCATCTTCGAAAAGAGAAGAACTATTTCTGGCACATAGACTATCTTTTGAATCGCGCTTCAGTCAAAAAGGTTTTTCTATTCCCGGATCGTAGAGTTGATGAATGCTCCCTGTCTAAAAGGACGTTGCAAAAACCAGAGGCAAAGGTGATTGTTGCCGGATTCGGGTCAAGCGACTGCAACTGTTCAGCCCATCTGGTGTTTTTCAAAAGATCCAAAGACGTTCCCATAAGACGGCAAACCTGATTGCTTGCTTTACGCGGCGAGGTGACAAAATGGCCAGCAGAGTTTATTTGATAGGCGCGCGGGTCGAGAGATTCGACTACAGGGATAGCGTTGAGGGCAGATTGGAGCACATACTCAACAGAATCGATTTGAAGAAGTATTTCCCCGAGGGTGAACTGGTTGCGATCAAGATGCACTTGGGCAATCCGGGAGCACATCATACCCTGAGGCCAAGTTTCGTCAGACTGGTGGTGGACCAGCTGAAGAAGATCAAGACCAAGCCTTTTGTGACCGACTCGGCCCGGTTGAAGGCTTACGAATACCTGGAGACTGCCAACCGGACGGGTTACAATGCGCTGAGCTTGGCAGCCCCGGTTATAATCGCTGACGGCATCTTCGGGCTGGATTCGGTGAAGGTTAAAGCAGGCAAGCTACTAAAGGAGGTTGCCATCCCCAGCGCTATCCATGATGCCTCCTGTATGATGGTGCTATCTCACGTAAAGGGCCACATAGACAGCGGGCTGGGGGGAGCTATCAAGAACATAGCCATGGGCTGCGTGACCGCAGTGCCGCGCGGATGCAGCTGGAAGGAGGGCGGAAGGGGAAAGATGCATTTTCACCTGGCCGATTTGATGACCTGGAAGGAGCATTTGTGCACTTTCTGCGGAATCTGCGAACGCACCTGCCCGCAGGATGCCATCTCCATCAAAGGGAAAACCTTTGTCGTGGATGAAAAAGCGTGCTGGAGATGTGGAAGATGTGTCAGGGTGTGTCCGGAAAAGGCCGTGACGGTTCCCATATCCATGGAGAAATTCTCCGTCTCCATGGCTGAAGCGGCAAAAGCGATCCTCTCCACCTTTGGGACGAAGAGGGTCTTCTACATCAATTTCCTCTTTGACATTCAGCCTGAATGTGATTGCATGGCTACGTCCGATACCCCGGTGGTTCAGGATCAGGGAATTTTGCTGTCAGACGACATCGTGGCAATCGACAAAGCCTCGCTGGATTTGATTGCCAAAGCTAAAGCACTGCCTCAATCGGCGGCGGAGGGTCTGAAGATCAGCAAGCGATCCGACGTTTTTACGGCGCTTCACGGAAAGGATTCCAAGACCCAGATAAAGGCAGCGGAGATGATGGGGCTCGGCACATGCGACTATAAGCTGGTTGAGGTCTAAGCCCGTTCGCACCTGTTACCGAGAAATATGCTGAGCCCATCCCGAAAAGCCGAGCTGCTGCTTCTTGTACTGACATTCATCTGGGGGGCCACCTTCCCTCTGGTCAAAACCGCCTTGAACTACTCCTCTCCCTTCGTCTTCGTGATCATCAGGTTCGGGCTGGCCGCCCTAGTCTTCTGGCTCATCTTTTCCAAGAACATCTATTTTCAGCAGAAAGCTGTTCTTAAAGCGGGAGCCGTAATCGGGATTTTCCTGTTTCTTGGCTATGCGTTCCAGACCATGGGTCTGAAATACACCGCCGCTTCCAAGTCTGCTTTTATTACCGGTCTGTTCGTGGTACTGATTCCCCCCTTGTCCTTTGTAATACTCAAGGAGAAGATGAGGATATTTTCCGTAATCGGAGTGATATTGGCGGTGAGCGGGCTTTATCTTCTCACCCGACCCAAAGGCTCGGAGTTCAACCTGGGAGATCTTCTCACCTTCTTCTGCGCGGTCTCCTTTTCCTTTCAGGTGATCTTTGTGCAGATATATACCAAAAAGTATGATTTCTTCACGCTCACTTTGGTTCAGATACTGGTCACCACCTTGCTTAGTTTCCCCTTCATGTTCCTGCTGGGAGGGATTAAGCTGGTTTATCATCCCCACCTGCTTTGGGCCATCTTCGTCTGCGCCATATTGGCCACCGCTCTGGCTCTTTACATTCAGAACCGAATGCAGAGGGACACCACCGCGGTCAAAGCCGCCCTTATTTATGCCATGGAGCCGGTCTTCGCTGCCGTATTCTCCTATCTGCTTCTTGGGGAGATTTTGGGCTGGCCGGGAATCTTAGGGGGCGGGCTGATCCTCTCTGGAATGCTCTGCTCCGAGTTAGGGAAAAGGTAAACCCCTCTCAATGCGCCACTTTAAAATTTCAGTCCTAAAATCCAATTTTTATCGCCGAGACTGCGTAAAAGAGTGGAAACTTGTTGAGATTGAGATTCATTCTCAATTAGTTACTCACCCTATGACAAACGCGCAAAGAGCGTTCGCCGAGTACCTGGGCTCGAAGAAGCTGAAACTAACCAGGGAGAGAAAGGCTGTTTTGGAGGAGATTTTTCTCCGCCGGGGACATCTGGAGGCGGAGGATCTCGCCAGCAGACTGCGCAAGAAAAAGAAAAGAGCTTCCCGGGCCACGATATACAGGACGTTAGAGCTTCTGGTGGAGAGCGGAATAGTCCGGAGGGTGGACCTGGGGCACGGGCACAGCCACTACGAGTTGATATTAGACCATCCTCACCACGAACACATGATTTGCGCCAATTGTGGAAAAGTGATCGAGTTCTCAGATAAAGCCATTGAACAGGCTTTGGGGAGGCTTTGCAGCAGAAAGGGATTTGAACCCACGTCTCACCGCCTTCAGATCTTTGGGTATTGTGATAATTGCAAAGGACCCGTCCGGTCTCCACAAAAGTGAAGGTGATAGGAGATTGGAAATCTCTTGTTGGAAATCAGGAGGACTGGTCAGAGCATGGTAACGGTAGACTTGACTCAACTGGAGGAGGGGGAGTCCGGAACAGTGGTAGGCATTGACGGCGGATTCGGGCTGACCCGCCGCCTCGAATCGATGGGCATAAGAGTGGGCAAAAAGGTAACTAAAGTAAGCTCTCAGCTTATGCGTGGCCCGGTCACCGTCAGACTTGGAAATTCCCGTGTCGCCATCGGGTTCGGCATGGCCAGGAAGATCTTGGTGCAAATGGAGAAGTAAGGTACTGTCATCTCAAAGCCATTCGAACAGTTTTGGGAAGGCAGACTTGGTCTAAAAGGAAGCGGGGATCTCACGGGCAATGAATGAAGCTTCGGAAAAAACGCAAAAACAGAAGAATGGGACGCCTCGTCCCACTCAAATCCAGGAGCCGCCGGTGCTCAAGATCCTTCTGATGGGCAATCCCAATGTGGGCAAAAGCGTCATCTTTTCCCGGCTTACCGGGGTCGATGTGATCGCCTCCAACTACCCCGGTACCACGGTGGAGTTCACCCGCGGCCGGATGAAACTGGGGGGGGACTTGGTGGAGATCATAGACGCGCCCGGAACCTACGACCTTTATCCCACCTCTCCGGCAGAAGCGGTCGCGGTTCGGATGGCAAAAGAGGCGGACGTGATCATCAACGTAGTGGATGCGACCAATCTGGAAAGAAACTTAAACCTGACTCTTCAGCTTTTGAGAGACGGGAAGCCAGTATTAGTGGCTCTGAATTTATGGGATGAGACTCGCCACATCGGCATATCGATTGATGTGGAGAAACTCAAAGACGTTCTTGGTATCCCGGTGATCCCTACCTGCGCCATAACCGGTGAGGGAATCAGGGAGTTGGTCTCGGAGCTTCCGCACGCCAAGACTAATTCCTTCGAATATGACGAGGAGAGAAGATGGGAGAAGGTGGGAGAGATAGTAGAACAGGTTCAGAAGATAACCCATCGGCACCACACCTTCTTGGAAAGGTTGGAGGACCTTTCCATAAAGCCGGCCACCGGCTTGCCCCTGGCTGGGACAACCCTATTTGTCATTTTTCAGGTTATCCGATTTATCGGCGAGGGGCTCATCGGGCTGATATTTGAACCCTTGTTTGAGAGACTGTGGGCACCGCTGATGATGCGAGTCTCAGGTATTTTGGGCAGAGGATTCGCCCACGATCTCCTCATAGGTAAGCTGGTGGACGGCCAGATAGACTTCGTCCAATCACTGGGTCTTCTGACCACTGGCCTTTTCGTTCCCATCGCCATGGTTCTTCCCTACGTCTTCTCCTTCTATTTGGTGTTGAGCTTCCTGGAGGATTCCGGGTATCTCCCTCGCTTGGCCGTGCTGGTAGACAATGTGATGCACAGGTTTGGCCTGCACGGATTGGCCATAATCCCCATGATGCTGGGCTTGGGCTGCAACGTGCCCGGAGCTATGGCCACCCGGGTTTTAGAGACCAGAAGGGAGCGGTTCATCGCCGCCACTCTGATGGCGATTGCTGTACCCTGTATGGCTCAGATCGCCATGGTGGCGGGTCTAATCGGAGGATACGGGGCACAGGGATTCGGGCTGGTCTTTGGAACTCTTTTCGTGGTATGGTTGGTTCTGGGGTTTTTGTTGAACCGATTTTCTAAAGGTGAGAGCCCGGAGATCTTTGTCGAGATCCCCGCTTACCGATTGCCTTACTGGGGAGCACTGTTCAAGAAGCTGTCGATGCGAATCAGGGGGTTCCTGAGGGAAGCAGTTCCTTTTGTCCTTCTGGGGGTATTCGTGACCAATATCCTGTACTCGCTGGGGATAATTCAATTTGTGGGTCAGCTGGCCTCTCCCGTCGTCACCGGGATTTTGGGCTTACCTCCGGATGCTGTGGGGGCTTTGCTAATCGGCTTTCTGCGAAAGGACGTAGCCGTAGGCATGCTCCTTCCTTTGGGTCTGGACCTCCCTCAACTGGTGGTGGCCAGCGTGGTTCTGACCATGTACTTCCCTTGCGTTGCCACCTTCACCGTCCTGATAAAGGAACTGGGAATAAAGGACATGGCCAAATCCGCGGGCATAATGGTGGCCTCCGCTTTGATAGTCGGCGGCCTGCTTAATCTTCTTCTGGGCTGATCAATCGGTCCATCGTCAACCAATAATCTCGTTAGCAAAGCTGTTTGTACCGTCCGGTGAATTAAACGATTCTTTCGGGCCGAAAGCTCAAATCACAAAAGGGTCGACGGATGAAACGGATAGCCGCAAGTCGTCAGACTGGATACACCCGGGGCTCTGTGTGGTTGAAGAATAGGCATTCCGCGTTGGGATCGGATATTCCTATTTGTCCAAAAGAGCCCTGAAAAAGGAGAATGGAGTCGTTGAATTAGTCAGTCGATTTCAGCTCGTCACCGTTGCTCAGGGAAAATGAGAGAAGGATTGAGAAAATGGAAACAGCAAGCAACAGGAAATATAGCAAGGCAAAGGAAAAGAGTTGCACGATCAGCCCACCGAGTGCTGATAGGAATAGAGTTGGCCCTACCACCGTGTTGAGAAAGCCCACGTATATCGGCCGTTTCTCCTCAGGAGCGATCTGCAGGAGGTAATTGGTGTATCCAAGGTCCAGGCCGCTTATGGTAGCGCCCAGAAAGAAAAAGATTGCACCATATGCCGAAAGAGGAATTTTAAGAGCCATATTCAAAATAACCAGAATGGGACAGACCGCTGAGAAGAAAGCTGAGAACACCAGCACCAGCTTATTATTGCCCCTATCACTCAGATAAGCCCACAGCAGGTTGGAAGCCAGATAGCCCGCCATCTGTACGCTCAGAAACACGCCGGCCGTGCTGGCAGGGATGAAGAGATACTCCTTGGCATAGATGACGTAAAAGGGTAAGCCCATTACGTAGCACCCAATGGCAAACCTGGTCAGGAGAAACTTCCTGAAATTCCTGTCCCTTTTCGCGATCCTGAAACCTAAGAGGAGATTCTCCTTAACGCTTTTCCTTTCCGGTCGCCTGGTGGTGGGAGTCTCCTTGACCAGGCACACGGAGGCCAAGGCCAAGATGATCAAGGCTGATGCGATTAAGAAAAGAATCCCGAAGTTCTTGGGGAAATCATGAAGCTCCAGTATCCTCTGAATCAAGAGACCGCCCAGGGCGGCCAGCCCACCACCGACGAGCTTCCTGGCCCCAAAGAAGCTTCCTCTTTTTCGCTGGGGGATGGTCTTGCCCACTATGTCGGTGAAGGAGACGCCCGCCAGCCCTCCGCCAAAAGAATAGAGGGAGAATAAGAAGAAGAAGGTTACCAGCAGGTGGCTAGGATGTTCTTTTCCCAGAAGAAAAACCAGCACCGCAAAAAGGAGAAATGAGCCCGCTCGAAGAAAGGCCGCTTTGATGTAGACCGGCATCTGGCTTTTTCTGTGGAGGGTTACCGCCGCGATGGCAATCTGCGGAAGAAACCAACCCAGTGCCTCCAGCGTTGATGCCAAGCCTATCAGAATCTGAGAGCGGGTGAGTCTGCTGATGAAGAGGGGCAAAACCGTCGAAGTGCTGATGAAAGCCCAGGCGAAATTGAAAAAGACACCGTTGGAGACGCCCAGGAAAAAGTTACGCTTGAAATGCTGTCGGGCAAACTGGCTTTCGGCCAAGGGTCGGCTGGTCATGGCCGTCAAGTTAAGCTAAAAAGTGCAATTGTCAAGAAGCCCTCAGGGCGCCCAGCCCTCATCTCCCGGACGAATCGCATCTTCCCAGTCCCTGCCGGCTTTCGGTCTTCCGATAGCGGTGCGATCTGTCCGGAATGCCACCAAGAGCTGGCCGGCAGGTTAGCCCCCTGGTTCGCCTCACCGGGTGCGTCAGGCACAAGACAATGCCAAGCTATCCGGGAAGACCTCGGAAGATACCCTAATGTCCGGCAACATCTTATCTAAAAAGCGTTGACTATTTGCCGGTTTTTGCTTCCTTAGGCTAAAGTCGGGAGGCGAAAAGTCGAAAAATAAAAAGGAGCAGAAGTGAAAGTCGGGTTCTTTCAGTTCCAACCCCTGCGGGCGAGGAAGGATGAAAACGTAGACAGAGCGATAAGCTCAATAAGGGGGGCAAGAGCTGACCTCTTGGTTCTTCCCGAACTCTTCAATACAGGCTATCTGTTTGAAAGTAAGGAGGAACTCAAGAGGTCAGCTGAGTTGATTCCGGAAGGCCCCACCTTCCGAAAAATGGCCGAGCTGGCAGCACATGAGAAGACGAATCTTGTATACGGAATCGCCGAAAGGGAAGGTGATAACTACTTCAACTCTGCCGTTCTGATCACCCCAGAAGGAGACTTTCTGGCCTATCGCAAGCTGCATCTGTTTGATCTCGAGAAATTGTGGTTTGCCCCTGGTGACACAGAACTGGAAGTATTTGACGTTGGCGGTGCGAAGGTTGGGCTGATGATCTGTTTTGATTGGATCTTTCCGGAGGCAGCAAGGATTTTGGCTCTTAAGGGAGCAGAGATAATCTGTCACCCCGCAAATTTGATCTTTCAATATTGTCAGAAGGCTATGATCACCAGGTGTGTCGAGAATGGCGTCTTCGCCATCACCGCCAACCGAACCGGAAGCGAGGAAAGAGAGGGAATGAAACTCACCTTTACAGGGAACAGCCAGATAGTTGATCCCGGGGGAAACGTCCTGGCCAAGGCGGACGAATCTGAACAAACAGTGCAGACAGTGGAGATCGACCCGAGCCTTGCCCGGGATAAGATGTTTACCCCCCGCAATCACCTGTTGGAAGATCGAAGAACCGAATTTTATCGGAAGGGAAATCTATGTTAGGTTCAAAATCCGACAAGGGGAATTCGATAAGCCCATCCCAGATTACCAAGGTTCCGGAGATCAAAAAGGTCAAACCAGCCAAGATCCTGGTAATTGATGATGAGCCGGAGATCACCGATATAATCGAGACCTTTTTGGAAAGCGCCGGTTACAACGTGAAATCAGAGAATACCAGCGACCTCGGAATAGACACCGCCCAGTCCTTTCTGCCGGATCTAATCCTCCTGGACATTATGATGCCCATCATGGACGGCTACGAGATCTGCACTGAGCTAAAGAGATGCGAAAAGACCAAAAACATTCCTGTGGTGTTCCTAACCGGCAAGGATGCGCGAAGCGACGAGGGAAGAAGCTTCAGAGTCGGCGGCGTCTTGTACATCAAGAAGCCCTTCAGCTGTGAGCGACTGCTCAACATTGTGAAGATGATTCTTCAGACCGCAGAAAAGGAGCGCAAGTTATTGAATCAATAGAAAGGTCAGGTGGCCGTTTCCTCGAAGTCAAGATCGAATAATAAGTGGGGGGTAAGCCAGCACCTGTCCTGGCAAAGAGAACTTTCAGGTCAGATGCTGGCTTTTTGTTTCCCCCTCTTCACTACCTGCTGCGCAGGAATACGTGCCTCTTTGGTGGCTTTTCATTGCTGCGAGTAATATAACCTTTCACCGATCTGCCAACCGGGGTCGAAGAAGCCAGCGCAGATGACGCCACCCCAGCCTTTCTGTCTAACCGTTTCATCAAAAATGATGAAATCGGGCAGTCCAGCCCCCGAGTAAAGGGCGGTGAAGAAATTCGAAAGCTTCAGCCCGCTTGATCCTACTCCTTGATGAACAAACACGAATTTCTCCGGATTGGCGGGATTGGGGTAGATAAATTCAGCAGCTATGTTTTCTCCTTCAATCTCCTTTTTCCCAAGGAACATTTTTCCATCTTTTATCCTTATGGGCAAACTTTTGTCCAGGCGACTGGTCACGAAATTCTCTTCCTGACCCCCGAAAAGGATCAGGTTGTAGCTGTCCATTGCGTCTCTGGTCACTTCCGTATCGGGAAGAACTTCCACAAAGCCGTTCGCCCTTCTCCACCATCTGGTCGCCTCCAGCCTGGCTTGGTGGAGTGTTATCTCCGTGGTGGCCGAGTCCCCTTTTGTGCCGTAGACCAGCACGAATGGCGAGAAATACGCCTGTTTTACAGGACCACAGAATCGAGAGGTCTTTGCCAAACCGCGCCGCTTGGTCTGACCTATTCGGAATTTATCACCTTTTTTGTAGAAAGACAGCTTTCCCCCCTTCCTGAATTTATAACCCAGTTTTTCTCCGTCTATCACCAAAGCGATCTGTCCGTAGGGCAATAAGTCTGGTGACAAATGCAGGGTAAACTGCCGGACGTTTTTCGTCCTTACCTCAATTCTTTTCTCTTTGACCTCTGCCTCAATGCGGGATTCAAAGAACGGCTTTCCTTGCTGGGTTATCTCCACCCAGTAGCTTTTGTGAGACCGACCTAAACTGGTAGTTTTGAATATGACATGCTTGGGAAACGGATTCCTCTTTTTGCTTTTGAGGAAATGCATGAGCTCAGGATCATCGACGCATACGGTTTGCTCCGGGTTGTCGAGATTGAACCAGTGTCCTTTCCCCGGAATTTCCTTGTAATGGCATTCATATCCTAACCCTTCCAGAAGTGAAGCCAACATCCTGGAGTGCACCGGTGGTACATTATCATCGTTACCCCCATGTGAGATGAAGATGGGCAAATTCAAGGCATTCTCAACGAAACTGGGCACGAAATCTTCTCTCAAGCTCATGTCTCTAATGGCAATCTGTCCCGGCTCGGCGAACAAGTGACTTTTTTGCAGAAACCAGGGAATATAAAGCTGAAAACATGTCCATCCGGCCAAAGGAGCGGCCGCGGCAAACAGGTCTGGATGCGTCAAAGCGATGTGCCAGGTTCCATGTCCGCCCATGGAGTGACCGGTCAGATAGACTCGATTGGTATCGATTGAGAAGGTCCTTTTCACCTGGTCCAGAACTTCAAGAGCGTCCACCCGCCCCCAGTCCTGCCAGTCAAAACCGAACCTTCTTCGGTTGGTGGGCGCGACTACCAAAGCCCAGTCTTTCTGAGCGTGGCAGTCCACCAGGCGCGAGGCCTCCACGCCGGCGCCGTGAAGGGTCAGAATAAGGGCATATTCCTTTTGAGGATCGTAATCTTTCGGGGTGAGAACGGCATGGTATTGGCAGGAACCGTCGGTTCCGGAGATGAAGGTCGCTTTGAATGATTGTCCTGTTTTTCTGACTCTCAGCGTCAAGCGATCTTCCCAAGCGAAGTCCTGATAAGAGACTTTGACCGGAACAGAAATGGTGTCTACTGCAAGCACTTGCGCAACTGTTTCTATTTCAATGGGGACTTTCTTGACGCAGAGTGGAACAAGGGAGGGAATTGTGATCTCGTTCTCCTGGAAGAACCTGCCACCGCCTATGGAGAGTTTGACATTCTTCAGCCTTCGTGAGGTAGTATTAAGAACGGTTATGCCAGCCCACGTCTTCTGCTTTTCACCTTCCACTATGTCTGGCAAAGTTGCGTCCCGGGATATAAGTATGACCGGGGCGGGTTCGGGTATGAGTTTGAACGCGAAGCGGTGATCGCCATAGCCGCCCAGTTCCACCAGCACCCGATTCAGTCCATCTTCCAGAACCACCGGTGTTCTGACAAAGCCGTGACCGTAGGGATCACCTCGAAATCGCTTGCCGTTCAAATAGAAAGAGCCGACCTTTTCCGCGATCGCCAAAGCCCTTTTTCTTCCGCCGTTTATAAACTCCGTGTAAGCATATCCGGCATCAAGAATTCCAGCCACTCCGTAATAAACCATCAGGGTATCCCACCACACGTTCTCATACTCCAGGTTCACCCAACCGGCAGAATCGATAGCTACGTTCTTCCACCTAACCTTTCCACCCTGTGGCAAAATGCTGAGATGCTGTTGACCTTCCTGTGGACGGAAGTTCTCAGGATCATCAATTATGCCTACGATCCCCTCGCGTGCGCCCACCGAGAAGGGACCTGCATAAAGCCAGTCGGTTGGGCAGATCGTGTCCTCGATTGTGGGAAGAAACTCGTCCTGGGCAAAAAGGGACCAAGTCAGGCAAACGAAGACCGAGACTAACCACATCAGCCACCAGGCAACTCTGATTGGGGATGGATTCCACACGATTTCCTCCTCGCTATGCTAAACGGTGAGAAGATGGAGCGGAAACCTTCAGGTTTCCAGGATGGAAGGCTGAAGCCTTCCCCTACAATCCAACCTGTTGGCAACAAATAGCAAATGTCAACTGAGATGTCAATCGAATTTTGAGTCGCGGAAGATTTGAAGCTCAGCGCAAGACGAAAAAAATGGCAGCTCCAGCGCTCTCAAATTGAGGTGAACGCCCCATTCAAGCGAATCGTCTTGACAAATTTGTCCTTTCTTGTTAGATATAGGCGCACGCTGACGAGTTTAGAGGAGATTCTTCAACGAATTGGCCTTTGGTGAGCTTTAGGAGACAGGATGAAATACAAGATCGGAATCCGGCGTGAAGACAAAAACAAATGGGAAAGAAGAGTTCCTCTGGTTCCGGCCGATGTCGAGGAGTTGATGAAAGCCTATGCCCTGGAGGTATACCTGCAGCCCTCTCCGATTCGTATCTTCTCCGATGACAAATATATTGAGGTGGGTGCAAGAATTCAGGAGGACCTTTCGGAGTGTCCCGTCATCCTGGCGGTCAAGGAGATACCTTCGGATTTCTTCCGGCATGGACGGACCTACGTCTTTTTCTCCCACACCATAAAAGGACAAAAACAGAACATGCCCATGCTCAAGAGGATGATGGAGCTGGGATGCAATTTAATTGATTACGAGAAGGTAATCGACGAAAAGGGAAGGCGACTGATCTTCTTCGGACGCCATGCAGGCCTGGCAGGAATGATTGACACCTTATGGGCGCTGGGAAAAAGACTCGCCTGGGAGGGTATCCCCAATCCTTTCTCACAGGTCAAAAATGCTTATAAATACAACAGCCTGGCCGAAGCTAGGGAAAGTATATCGGAGGTGGGGAAAGAGATAAAAAAGCACGGGCTCCCCCAGAAGATAACTCCTCTGGTCTTTGGAATTAGCGGTTATGGACATGTCTCCAATGGCGCACAGGAGATACTGGATCTCCTTCCTCACAAACAAGTAGATCCCGATGACGTCTTCTCCCTGGACGGACCATCAGACTTCTCCAAAAGGCACGTCTACAAGGTGGTGTTCAAAGAAGAGCACCTGGTGCAGCCAAAATCAACAGAGCATCAGTTCAATCTCCAGGACTATTATGATCATCCCGAAAAGTACCAACCCCAGTTTGAGAGATACATTCCTCACCTTGATGTCCTTGTTAACTGCATCTACTGGGATGAACGTTACCCCAGATTGGTCACGAAGAAATTCCTAAAGAAGCTTTTCGAGGGTGAAGAAAGTTCCCGGCTGAGAATTATCGGCGACATAAGTTGCGATATTGGAGGCTCAATCGAAGCTACGCTCAAAACTACTGAACCGGACAATCCGGTTTACGTCTACAATGCCGACGGAGAACAGATAACCGACGGGTATGAAGGGAAGGGTGTAGTGATCCTGGCGGTGGACAATCTACCTTGCGAGATATCCAGAAAGGCATCTATCGATTTCAGCCGCGTTTTAAAGCCCTTCGTTCTCGATATTGCAAAGGCCGATTTTTCTGTCGATTTCGACAAATGTCAGCTTCCTGCCGCGATCAAAAAGGCTGTTATCGTCTATCACGGGGAGCTTACTTCAGATTATCGATATATGCGAGATTTCCTGCAAAAGGCCTGAGACGAGTCTTCTTACCTTTTTCAGGAGTTATTCGCGCCCCCGGCCAGTAAAGTCTAGTATCCAGATAGGGTTTGTGGTTTTCCCAAATTTTCCCTAAGGACTTGCGGTATATTGCTAAAAGTTTAATTCAGTGAATCTGGTCACAAAGGAGAAGCGACATGAAAAAGGTTTTAGTTTTGGGTGCCGGACTGGTAGCGAAGCCTCTGGTCCGATACCTTCTGGACCAGCCGGATTTCCAGGTCACCGTTGCCAGCCGCACGGTGAGCAAGGCGGAGAAGTTGGTCGGTGATCATCCCGGAGGAAAAGCACTGCCCCTGAACGTTAACGATACTGCTACTCTGAAGAATCTGATATCGGATGCCGATCTGACCATCAGCATGGTCCCATATACCCACCACATGACAGTTGCCGGCCTGTGTATAGAACTTAAGAAACAAATGGTAACCACCTCTTACGTGAGCGCGGCCATGAAGGCTTTGGACCAGAAGGCAAAGGACGCCGGCGTCCTTATCTTGAATGAGATGGGTCTGGATCCGGGAATCGACCACATGTCCGCCATGAGGATTATCCACGCAGTGCAAAACAAGGGAGGCAGAATTGCAAGTTTCTACTCCTACTGCGGAGGCTTGCCTGCTCCTGAGGCGAACACCAATCCCTGGGGATATAAGTTCTCCTGGAGTCCGCGCGGCGTGGTTCTGGCAGGTAAGAACGCCGCCCGATATCTCAAAGACAAAAAGGAAGTGAAGATCTCTTCAGAAGACCTCTTCACCCATTTCTGGCCTATGGACATTGAGGGAATTCCCCCGCTTGAAGCTTATCCCAACCGGGATTCGGTTCCTTATGTTGAGCTTTATGGAATAACCAACGCCGACTCCATGTATCGGGGAACATTGCGTTACCCGGGATGGTGCCAGACTTTGAAGAAGGTCGTGGACCTAGGGCTTCTGGACGAGACGGAACAGGACTTGAAGGGACTCTCCTACTCCGACTTCTTACGGAACTTAATCAAAAAGGCAAAGGGGAAGAATCTGAAGAAAGATTTAGCCACCTACCTCAAGATTGAGGAAGATTCGGAGCCAATCAGGAGATTTGAATGGTTGGGACTGTTCAGCCATGAGCAGATCCCGGCTGAGAAGAGTTCGCCCTTAGACGTTTTTGCCAACCGTCTTCTTGAAAAGCTCCAATATGAGGAGGGTGAGAGGGACATGATTATCCTGCACCATGACTTCATGGCGGAGTATCCCGGAGGGAAGAAAGAGAAAATCACATCCACGTTGATAGACTATGGCATTCCGCACGGGGAGACATCCATGTCCAGAACCGTGGGCTTACCCGCCGCTATCGGAGCTATGCTTATCCTGAATGGAAAGATCAAGGAGACGGGCGTGCACATCCCGGTCAATCCTGAGATCTATGAACCGGCCTTGGATGAGCTGGAGAAGCTCAATATAGTTTGTAAGGAGAAGAGCCAACCAATGTAATCTTGGGATCATAGTATAGTCATCAAACATAGTAGGATTAGGATAAGCCAGAACCTAACTTTAGTTAGGTTCTGGCTTTTTTCCTATCTGTCAGGTCCTACCTGGAAAAGCTCAGCTTCCGTGGGTGGGCCAGGTCACATGCCCGGAACACCTGACACCAAGATAAATCAGGAGCCCGCTGCTCCTGGCCTGCAAGCTTTTATTCATTGTTTTTGTTTGCCTGAACGGAATGACCAGCCTACGAGCTTGAAAATCCCCAGCGCAGACTGCTGGAGTGCAGGACTAACTGGACATACTGGATTTGCTGGACTTTGTTTTTCTTTTTTTTATGTCCTGCAGTCTGTTGATGGCTTTCCCCCCCGGTGAGACTCGGACTTCTGGTAACTTCGATGGTTCATAATGATTCTCTTTTCTGCATGAGGGGAAGTGAATTAGATGCTGGACAAATCCCCCCAAATCCCCCTTTACTAAAGGGGGACTTAAACAAAGGGGACTTGAAGCACGGGCACTAAAGGACAAGCGCATAACAGCATACCCTCCACTAACCCCGGCGCTATCCTGTTCACCACAGAAGTTGAGGGATATTTACTCTTTGTGGTGGCAGATGTTACTCCGAAGGATCGGGCAGGGGTCTGACCACCGCCCGATCCAGGGAAACGTTGCGCTCTTAACCAAGCTCAGTGCTTTGTGTAAGGACTGAGCTCAGACCTGTGATCTGCAGTCGACGCGTAAGGCGGGAGCCAGAACCTTATTTAAGTCAGGTTCTGGCTTTTTTCTTTCTGTCACGAAACACCTGACATTTTAAGTTTGCGTTGGCAAAATCTACTAAAATTCTTGACAAGATTGAATAAATGATTACAATGATTTATATAAACAGGATAGATTTTGGGGTAGATCGGGTTATGATCAATATCCCTGGAGAGACACCGGCGGGCGAGTGAATGATGCATCCGATTAGGAGTGTGGCGAGGAAAGAGACATGTCTCAGAAATGCGCAAGGAGCAGCAAGGGGCAAGCGAGCGTTTCTAGGGTTAGTGCCGTGCAGCCGCCGAAATTGCTGGATGAGCTACAGCAGGCGTTGCGCTCCCGTCACTACAGCCGGCGCACCGAGCAGACGTATTGCCAATGGGTCAAGCGCTTTGTGCGCTTCAACAATCTGCGCCATCCCTCGGAGATGGCCGAACCGGAAATCAACGCCTTCCTAACGTATCTGGCGCTCAAGGAAAAGGTGAGCGCCTCGACCCAGAACCAGGCTCTTTCGGCGCTGTTGTTCCTTTATCGTCACATCATCGGACGAGAGGTGGGCGACCTGGGCGAAGTCATCCGCGCTCGAAAACCCAAACATTTGCCCGTGGTCATGACCCGCGACGAGGTCAAAGCTGTCCTGGCAAACTTGAAGGGCGACAAGTGGCTCATGGCAAGCCTTATGTACCGCGCCGGTTTGCGCCTGATGGAATGTCTGCGTCTGCGTGTTCAGGATATAGACTTCGAGCGCAACGAAATCCTCGTTCGCGACGGTAAGGGGGATAAGGACCGGATCACGATGCTACCCGTGTCTCTCCAGCCCCCGCTTCAAGAGCATCTGACGAAGGTTAAGAAGGTCCATGAGCGGGACTTGGCCCAAGGGTGGGGTAGCGTTCAACTGCCGTATGCCTTAGATCGCAAGTATCCCAACGCCTCTTCCGAATGGCGATGGCAATGGGTCTTTCCCCAGGAAAACCGTTGGAAAAACACGCGGACCGGCGAAGAGGGACGCCATCATGTCCATGAATCCATCATTCAGAAAGCAGTTGGTAGAGCGGTCAGAAAGTCCGTCCTAACTAAGCGAGCCACTTGTCATACGTTTCGACATTCTTTCGCGACGCATCTTTTGGAGAGCGGCTATGATATCCGAACAATCCAGGAACTCCTCGGCCATAAGGACGTGAAAACCACGATGATTTATACCCATGTCCTTAACCGGGGAGGCAAAGGTGTCAAGAGTCCCGTAGACGACCTGTAAAGGAGATGTGCCCGGGTATGTTATACAGAAGCCATATAACACCCCATCTCAAGCAGCAAAGAGTCTTAATACGTTGCAATCACTGGGCTTATGGCAATTCCGACCTTGGCGTGTTATATTGCAACTTGGCAGGCCGAGGGTGTTATAGAGAAACCATATAACCATAGTTGGGCTGCGTGCCAAGTTCCCGTATCATTCCAAATGAACACTTTTTGCATTTTCTTAGCGATGTCAATGGCTAGCTTATTCATCTTTTTTAGGAGGAATTGCCATGGAATCTATTGAAATTCCGATCGGAGAATATCTTATTCATAGGCTTTGCCAGCTCGGGGTGCGCCATGCCTTTGGTATTCCTGGCGATTACGTGCTTGGCTTTTACAAGCAATTGGAAGAGAGTCAAATTAGAATCATCAACACGAGTGATGAGCAGGGTGCTGGGTTTGCAGCCAACGCGTATGCGCGCCTGCGCGGCCTGGGGGCTCTCTGCATTACTTATGGCGTGGGCGGGTTGAAGGTGGTGAATACCACCGCCCAGGCCTATGCCGAAGAATCCCCGGTGGTTGTGATCAGTGGAGCACCGGGCGTCAAAGAACAGGTGGGGAACCCCATGCTGCATCACAAGGTCAAAGATTTCGATACGCAGTTAAAAGTATTCGAACAGCTTACCGTCGCTCAAGCTGTGCTGGACAACCCGACAACAGTCTGTCGGGAAATCAACCGGGTGTTGGGCGCTGCAATCTGCTATAGACGCCCGGTCTATATTGAGCTTCCACGCGATATGGTGGCCGTAAAAATTATCCCGCATGAGGAGACGCTCCCGCCACCCGATGTAGACAAGGGGTCGTTCAAAGAAGCGTTACTGGAAGCGGAAGAAATGATCAACAAGGCCAAACAACCAGTCATCGTGGCTGGTGTGGAACTATTGCGCTACGGGATGCACAAATTCTTGCAGAAGCTTGTGGAAAAAACGAATATTCCGGTCACTTCGACCATCTTGGGGAAGTCAGCGATTGGTGAGCGCCACCCGCTGTATATTGGGTTATATGAAGGAGGTTTGAGCCAGGAAAATGTCAGGCAATATGTGCAGAGCAGCGATTGCGTCATTCTCCTAGGGGTGCTTTTGACTGACCTCAACCTTGGAATTTATACCGCTAATCTTGATCAGGGGAAATCAATTTACGCTACCAGCGAAAAAACCTCCATCCGCTATCACACATACCCAGGAGTTTATCTCAACGGTTTTCTGCTAGGACTTTTAAAGGCCAATATCCAGCGCCGGGAGACATCAGAAATTCCTCATGCGCCCGCGTTGACCCCATTTCATCCTGCCCCCAATACAAAGATCACTGTAAAGCGGATGTTCCAACGCCTGGAAACATTTTTGGACGACAGCACATTCATCATCGCCGACACCGGTGACGCGCTGTTTGCGGCAACGGACATCGCGATACCCAGGGCAACGGAATTCATGTCGTCGGCTTATTATGCTACGCTGGGATTTGCTGTCCCCGCCAGCCTGGGTGTCCAATTGGCGTTCCCAGCGATGCGGCCACTCGTTTTGGTCGGTGACGGGGCTTTTCAGATGACAGGGATGGAAGTCTCAACTGCTGCTCGATACCATCTCAATCCGATCATCATCGTGCTAAACAATTTTGGTTATGGGACTGAACGGCCAATGCTGGACGGTAGCTTCAATGATGTTTATCCATGGCAATATGCGCGCCTCCCCGAGGTTCTCGGCGCAGGTAAAGGTTTCGTTGTTCAAACAGAAGAGCAATTCGAAGCTGCTTTGGAAGCGGCCCGGGATTACCGTGAAGGTTTTTGCATCCTGGATGTACGGCTTGACCCATACGATTTTTCTCCTGCTTTACAACGAATGACCAGCGTCTTGGGGAAAAGGGTGAAGTAAATCACTGTAATAAGGATTTGTCGTGGTATTTAGGGCATTGCGGATAGATTGTATTCAAGGGCTGGGGGCCCAACAACCGCATGCACCCGACTCGGCGCTCCGCGCCTTCAATCCGGGCGTGGTTGGTTTCTCAAATGTATTTGTAGTTTAGGTTTGGTTCCCGTGTACAACGCGCCGGCGGGTGATGCGGGTCGTT
>CAYGCR010000019.1:0-44576 GCA_964348415.1 uncultured Ignavibacteria bacterium
GTCATAATGGGAGAAGGCTCCCTGAAGAGCGATCTGCTGAACCTGGCAGTCAAATTGAAAGCGGAAGGTCATGTGGAGTTTAAGGGGATTGTATCCCGGCAGGAGCTGATAAGACATTATCAAGACGCAGATATCTACGTCTCCACCTCTTTGTCGGATTCCACCTCCGTGTCTCTTCTGGAGGCTATGAACTTCGGGCTGATACCCATTGTAACCGACGTCCCGGGAAATCGTGAGTGGATTGAGGACCAGAAGAATGGCTTGCTTTTCCCCCCATCAAATCACAGAGCTTTGGCAGAAAAGATTACATGCGCCGTCAACGTGTGCGCCCGCTGGCCGGAATTCAGAAAGAAGAACGAAACCATCATAAAAAGCAGAGCGGTTTGGGAAGATAACATGAAAGCTGTGGAGGGGGAGTTTCTGCGAATCCTGGGCCGAAGTTCAGACGTTTGAGTAAACTCCGTTAATGCTTCGCTGAGTACGGAATATGGAAAAAGGAGCAACTCTAAAGCTGTGCTTACCTGAATTCAGATTGCCCAACAGCCGAACATGAAAGAGAGTCGAATATCTGCAAACGATATTTGTGCCCTGGGAATGTACGGATTGACTAATGCTCTCTTTGTTTACAAGTACAGCTCTCGAATAACTTCGCAGTTCTGGGCAATATCCCTGCTCTATCTGATTGTAGTGGGCCTTTTGGTACTATTATTGTACAGGAAAACAGAATCCGCACTCAGCTCAGGACAAGCCACTCTCATCTATTTCTCCCTGATCGCCCTTTTGGCGATATCACTCTATCTGGTGATGTCTCATTTCGATCCGGAAGGAATAAGGGTTGGAAGATACCCCGCCATGCACGATTGGATTTCGAGATTTCTCAACTCTGAATTTCCATATGCCTCACCTACCAGGCCTTCTGGTTTTCCGTTTCTTTTTGTGATGGCCATGCCATTCTATCTTCTGGGGGACCTGGGATTCTTCCAGATATTCAGCTTTTTCGCATTTTCGGTGCTAGTCCATCTAAGAGACTGCCAAAAAGCGGGCGACAGATATCGCCGCATTTTCCTTTTGGTCACTTCCCCAATCTTCTTATATGAAATTGCCGTTCGGAGTGATCTTTTCAGCAATATGGTCATGATAATGCTCTATTTGGCGATTTTGGAACTACGTGGTCAAGGGGCAAGTCATGCCAGTCTGTGTGTTCTTGGGATAGCCGGAGGTCTTTTGCTGTCAACGAGAGGGGTTGCTTTGTTGATATATATTGCCGTCTTGGGATATCTCTGCAGAAGACAAACCATCAAATGTAACCTGTTCCTTCCTTCCGTTGTTGCCGGTTTTCTTATCTCTCTTGTACCGCTCTTGGTGTGGAATTGGGAATGCTTTATCGGCTCGGGCCCATTTACGATTCAGTTATCCCTTATTCCAAACTGGTTATTGATTCCTTCGATCATATCTTCCGTCTGCTGTGCTTTAACAGTCGGATCGCTCAAACGGATCTACTCCTGTGTTGCGTTCATCCTTTTTGGCGTGACATGTGTGGCATTTATCTTATCAATCTTCGACCACGGCTGGTATCAAGCTATCTTTGGAGACCGGTTTGACATTTCGTATTTTTGTTTCGCGTTACCTTTTTTGTTGATATCCTTGGATTTGCCGGGCAAGGAAGCGATATCGTCCGACCGCACGTTCGCGATTCGTCCGACAGAAGGCGGTGCGCGGCACAGTACCTCGCCCCGGCTTCGCTTTCTTGGGTTGCTCAGGACAGGTGATGCTTGGCAAGCCAGCAGACATCTGGGAACCGATAGGGGTCAGCCTCTCATCGCTACGAGAACTTTGGCAGGCTTCTTTTCGAGTGCACGCTTATAGCTTGACTCTGTTCTCTTAGAAGATAGAGTCAAGAGTCTGCAAGGTGGTTATTGGTCAGGAACATGGGTCGACCATGATGAAGCAAAAGAGGGTCCTGGTCATCGCTTACTACTTTCCCCCCATGGGCATGGGGGGAGTGCAGAGGGTGGCCAAGTTCGTAAAATATCTTCCCCTTTACGGCTGGAAGCCTCGCATGTTGACGGTCAAACGGGTGGAGTACTTGGCTGAGGACACCTCGCTTTTGAAGGATGTTCCCCCGCAGGTCGAGATTACTCGTACCAGCTCCCTTGATCCCTTAAGGGCCTGGTTCCTGGTGAAAAACATCTTCAGACGAGAAACGGACAACCATAAGTTGGTCAAATCTTACGGCGCTGGAATCTCAAGATTTCTCTCTTGGCTGTTTTTTCCTGACAACAAGGTCGGCTGGATTCCCTTTGCGCTGACGAAGGCATTGTACCTTTGCCGCAGCGAGAAGTTCGATCTGATCTTCTCCACCTCACCACCGCCCTCACTGCATCTCACCGCCTATCTGCTAAAACTCCTCACCGGCATACCTTGGGTCGCGGATTTCAGAGACCCGTGGGTCGGCTACACGTTCCAGACATTTCCCACCTCCTTGCACGCCTTTCTCAAGAACAGGATGGAACGATTGATCATAAACCGGGCAGACCGAGTGATCACGGCAAATCCAGCCATAACCGAGGAATTTAAAACGCGGCATCCTCATGCAGAGAACATTCACCTGGTGAGCCAAGGCTATGATGAAGCAGATTTCGAGACATATCAACCTGATTTATCTGGTATTTTCACCATTGGCTACCTGGGAAGGCTCAGTCCGGACTGCGACCCCCAACCCTTTTTCGCCGCCCTGCGACAATTAATGGATGAGGAAAAGATCCCGGCAGATAAGCTGCGTTTCCTGCACGTCGGGCTTGCGGTAGGAATTGATCTGGACCGCCTGGTCGAAAAGTACAAATTGAAAGAGGTGGTAGAACTCAAGGGTTATCTTCCGCATCGCGAATCCTTGACGGTGATGAGTGAAGCTTCCCTCTTGCTTCTGATAACCTCCGCTGATCCTCTGGTTTTTCCGGCGAAGGCATTCGAATATCTTCGGCTCAAAAAGCCAGTGCTGGGTGTCGTTCCCCCAGAAAGCGAGGTAGCCAGATTTCTGGCTGAAACGAAATTAGGCAGGGTGGTATCGCCCGAAGACAACCGGGGAATTGCTGAAGCCCTGCAGCTTTATTTTTCCAATCATTATATGGACCGAATGGCTCCCCAAGTGGATGACGAGCGGATAAAGAAGTTCGAGCGAAAATCCCTCAGCTTAGAGCTGGCTTCGATTTTCGACAAAGTGGTGGGAACACCGTGCTGACCACAAGGCGTTGCTAAACAATAAGAAACCTACTCTCGTGGGTTATCTTTGATGAAGTGAGAAGAATTCTTTTCCCGACGCGGGAAGGTCGATTTTCCTTTCTGGCCTAGTGGCCAAGGCGTTGGATATTTGTCCAAATTTGTGATTGACAAACCGAAGAAAGGTGGTATCTTTAGAAGTAGAGGTAATTACTCCTGTGTCAGGAGGTATGTTGCTTCTCTGGGAAGGGGCGACAATAGGAGCCCGATCTGGATGAAGTTTAGTCCAGTTTTAAGGTCTTTTGACAACCGCGTATGGCTTGGTTTTGGCTTCGAAAAATATCTGGTCTTTCAAAAAACCGAAATCTAAGGAGTTCAAAATGAGAACAAAGATTTCCTTCTTGTCTCTGCTGGTACTATGCCTGTTGCTTGGGATGCCCCGGTTAACCCTTGCGGATGACCCGGGTAACCGGGATAGTTGTCGGGTGGAATGCCTGGATGTCACCTTGCCACAGCAGCAGATAGTGGTTCAGGTGAGCGTCTACAATGATGAAGACCTGGGTGGAGTGGCTATCCCGCTGGCGTTTGGTTCTCCACCGCTGGACGTGGTTTGCGATTCGGTCAGCTTCGCTGGAACCAGAGTGGAAAACGCCGAGTATCTGGGGGCAAACATGGATGCGCTGGGCTACAAGTTGGTCTTCTACGCCATTTTCGTCGATTCAAACTTAACCCCAGGAGACGGAGCCGTGGCCAATTTGTACTTCACCGCGGGACCAGATTGGGATTCCACATTGTGCGTTCAAATTGACACCACCTTCTATCCACCTACCACGATTCTGGAATTCACCCCCCGCGCTACCGGTCAGGCGCTTTTTCCAGATTTCAAAAAGGGCTGCCTGGGATCAGGGATCGTCCCCGTGCCTGAACTAGTAGCACCGGCGGATAGTGCCAACGTGTGCTCCCCCGACACGCATGAATTAGTATGGTCAAAATCTCAAGAGAATCTTTTTTACACCCTTCAATACGCAGAGGATCCCAACTTTACCACCGGGGTAGTCACCGTCCCCGATCTGTGGGATACCACTTACGCTGTCGAGCTGTCCCGGGGAACCTACTACTGGCACGTAATGGCAGGTAATTTGTGTGGTAAGGAAAGCCCTTATCAGGACCAGCCGTCTAGTTTCTATGTCTTCGAAAGCGGAGATGCGACCAGTAGCGGAGACGTGGGGGCGGGAGACATAGTCTACATCATAAACTACCTTTTCAGGCAGGGTGATCCGCCGGTTCCCTTTGAAAGCGGAGATGCCTCGTGCGACGGAGACGTTAGCGCCAACGACATAGTCTGGCTGATCAGTTATCTCTACAGGAATGGTCCGGCTCCCTGTTGTCCTTAGAGATAAGGCCTATCCAAGTCAGCTTCAGGGCAGAAGCGAACCCGTGCAGCGTTTGTTTCTGCCTTTTTTGTTTCCAAGCAGAACCAGTCTTCACAAAAAGTCTTTGTTTTCAGCATCTGATTTTGTATTATCATTGAGGGGAAAAACTGAACTGAGGTGATCTGTCTCATCACTATCACAGTCGCCCGGCAGCGGTTGCGTGGCGCAGGCGATTAGAGCTGTGTGGCTGGTGTGGACTGAGATTCTGGCCCGCTTTCGAGACAGGAAGCCGTCTTGAAAGCTGTAAGGAGCGGACGTGTCAACAGATCTTAAAGAGGCCCTGCTATACGACAAGCTCTCTGACGAGACGGTGAGGTGCAACATCTGCCAGCGAAGGTGTGAGATCAGGCCAGATCGGTTTGGATATTGCTATACCAGGATCAACAAACGGGGAAGGCTTTACTCACTCATTTATTCGAAAGTCTCCAGCTTTTGGATTTCTCCCGTCGAGAAAAAGCCGCTGTTCCATTTCTATCCGGGAAGCTCCTGGCTATCCCTGGGAACTCTGGGCTGCAATTTTCGATGCCCCGGCTGTCAGAACTGGACTATTGCCCATGCCAGGATGGATTTGAATCAACCAGGGCCCGAGGAGATCACACCGGAAGAATCGATAGCTTTGGCCAAGAGCAAAAACTGCAAGGGGATCTCCTGGACTTATAATGAGCCCACCATCTGGTTCGAATATACACTGGACGGGGCAAAATTGGCCAAAGAAAACGGGCTCCTGACTCACTACGTGACCAACGGCTTCATGACTCCCGAGGCTTTGGATATGATCGGTCCGTATCTGGACGCCTTCAGGGTAGACGTCAAAGGATTCTCCAGGAAGCTTTACAAAGACATGTGTCACGTCCACGATTTCAGGGGCATTCTGGACGTGACCAGACGAGCAAAAGAAAAATGGGACATGTGGATCGAGATCGTAACCAACGTGACTCCCGGATACAATGACGATGAGGATCAGCTAAAGGATATCGCCTCATGGATAAAGGACGATTTAGGAGAATTCACTCCCTGGCACGTGACTCAATTCGTTCCGCACCTGAAGCTTTCCCATATACCGGCCACTCCCGTTTCCACATTAGAAAAGGCAAGGAAAATTGGACTGAAGGAGGGGCTGAAATATGTCTATTTGGGCAACATATGGGGTCATCCGGCCGAAAACACCTACTGCCACTATTGCCAGAGACCCTTGATAGAAAGAAACGGATTCTCGATTTCCCGGTATGAAATCAAAGACGGCAAATGTCCGTACTGCCGCACAAGCATCCCTGGGAGATTTAACTCTATAGGTGGGAACGATAGATAGTTGTCGGGTGGCCCCGCTTTTGGCTTGATACACCCGAAGAATAGATTGTGACAAATGGCCAAGTGCGTAAATTGTGGAAAGGAATCAGAGCTTATCTCCAAAGCATTGCAGGTCTGCTTGGATTGCATCCGGACGGATTTTGATTATGTTCTTCCCGCCATCAAGAGGATTCATGCAAGATCGCGGATGGAATTCGATCTCCCCATAGAGCCGCCAAAGGATCCCTCTGGCGCGCGATGCAATTTGTGTGTGAATGAGTGCCTGATTCCTGAAGGCGAAACAGGCTATTGCGGCCTGAGAAAAAACTCCAGTGGAAAGCTACGCGGCGGAGGAAAGGACGAGGGGAATCTGAGCTGGTACTACGATCATTTACCCACCAACTGTGTGGCGGACTGGGTATGTGCGGGAGGATCAAAAACCGGTTATCCCGAATTCTCACATTCGCCCGGCCCGGAATACGGATACAAGAACCTGGCGGTGTTCTATCAGGCCTGCTGCTTCAACTGTCTTTTTTGTCAGAACTGGCACTTTCGGAAAGATGTTTACTCCAGGAGAAAGATAACCGCACGACAACTGGCGGATTGTGTGGATGAGAAAACCTCCTGCATCTGTTATTTTGGAGGAGACCCCGCTCCCCAGGTTCAGCATGCCATTGAGGCTTCCAAAATAGCTTTGCGAAGCAACGAAAACAAAATACTGCGTATCTGCTGGGAGACAAATGGGGCGATGAATCCACAGTTCGCGGAAAAGATGGCGGATCTGTCTTTGAAATCGGGGGGATGCGTCAAATTCGACTTGAAAACATTTGACCAGAATCTGAATATGGCCTTGTGTGGGGTAACTAACAAGAGGACTTTGAGTAATTTTGAAACCTTGTCCGAGATAGCCAAAAGCCGTCCTGATCCTCCTTTTCTCATAGCCAGTACTCTACTTATTCCCGGATACGTTGACGCAGATGAGGTCTCAAAAATCGCGGGCTTCATCGCCAACCTGGATAATAATATCCCCTATACCCTTTTGGGTTTTCATCCCCAGTTCTACATGACGGATCTTCCTAAAACCTCCAAGAGACATGCAGAGCAGTGCCGGAGTGCCGCAGAATCCGCGGGTCTGCGCAACGTGAGAATCGGCAATGTTCATCTTTTAGGGGATGCCTACTGACAGATGGAAGTTTGTAGGGGCAATTCATGAATTGCCCGTACGACTTCGCTTCAACCATCGTGGGAAGGCACCTCTGCCCAATTGTTGTTGCGGGGTACCGTTACGCCGCAACTTCCTATCAGGTTCAGGGTGAGGGCACCCTGAACCAACATGGTGACGAGGTAGCCTTTCAGAGATAGGGCGGGCACCTCTGCCCAATTGTTGTTGCGGGGTACCTTTGCCTCGCAACATCTTATCAGGTTCACGGTGAGGGCACCCTTGCCCGGCCGATTTTGGCGGGCCGGGAGCCCCGCCTGCAGGTCAACAGTATGCAATTACCCGCGATACGCCACTTTCCCGTCAACTATGGTGTAGAGAACCCTGCCCTTGAGTCTTCTTCCGCCGAAGGGAGAATTCTTCGATTTGGATTGAAAGCTGGCCGGCTCGACAACCCAAGAGGCTTTTGGATCTATGACCGCTATATCTGCCGGAAGACCTACTTTTATTCTTCCCTCTCCAAGATTTAAGATTCTTGCAGGATTGAGGGTCAACTTGGCTACCGCTTGAGACCAGGACAAGACTTCTTTCTCGACCAGCTCAGTGATGACCAAACCCAAGGCGGTCTCAAGTCCTACCAAGCCAGGCGGAGCGAAATCAAACTCTACTTCTTTCTCCTCAATCGAATGGGGGGCATGATCCGTGGCGATGCAATCAATGGTGCCGTCCTTCAGCCCTTTCTTCACCGCTTCCACGTCAGCTTGCGTTCTCAAGGGCGGGTTCACTTTAGCATTGGTGTCGAATGTCTTTATTGCCTCATGATTCAGGGTGAAATGATGAGGGGTTGCCTCGCAGGTGACTTTTATTCCCTTCTTCTTAGCTTGTCTGATCAGATTTACCGATCCTTCAGTGGAAACGTGTGCTATGTGAATTCTTGCCTCGGTAAACTCTGCCAGTTTCAGGTCACGTGCAACCGCTATCTCCTCCGCTATCGAGGGAATTCCGCACATACCCAGGTTGGTGCATACATATCCTTCGTGCATAACCCCATTGGCTGAAAGGCCCAAATCCTCGCAATGAGATATCACCGGCAGGTCAAACATACGGCTGTATTCCAGCGCATTTCTTAACACCTGCGAATCGAAAACAGGTCTGCCGTCGTCTGAGATGGCCACCACCCCGGCTTGAACCAGATCATAAATCTCGGTAAGTTCCTCTCCTTTCCGATCTTTGGTTATGCATCCAATGCAGTATATCTTGCACTTGGCCTCTTTAGCCTTTCGATAAACGAATTGTACCGTCTCCTGGTTATCAATCGGGGGTTCGGTGTTGGGCATGCAGCAGAGGGAAGTGAAACCTCCGGCGACAGCGGCACACGAGCCGCTATATAACGTCTCCTCATCCTCTCTACCCGGTTCTCTTAAGTGAGCATGCATGTCTATAAAGCCGGGTACGACTATCTTGCCCCTGGCGTCTATTACATCCTTTGCCTGGACTCTGCCTTTGGGTCTCTCTATTGTCTTGATCATCCCATCCCGGACGAAAACGTCAGCGATCCGATCCGTTTTGGATTCCGGGTCGATTACCCTGCCACCAGTGATGGCAAGGTCAAATTCAGTATGCTTTTCATTTCCCGCCGGCGCCGGGACTTTTGATTTTCTGGATTTATTCAACTTTTCCTTCTCCTCCGCTTAAGAGATAAAGCACTGCCATCCGTATGGCCACCCCGTTGGTCACCTGATCTAAGATCACCGAGTGGGGTCCGTCTGCCACCTCAGGGGTAATCTCTACGCCGCGGTTAATGGGTCCCGGGTGCATTATGGTGAAATTCTCGTTCAGCCTTTCGAGTCTATCTTTGGTGATTCCGAACTTATTGGTATACTCGCGGAGAGACGGCAAAAGCCCTCCCTTCTGTCTTTCGAGCTGAATCCGCAAGACTATCACCACGTCTGCACCCTCCAGGGCTCGATCCAAATCTGAGTATACCTTCACCCCCATCTTTTCGATCTCCACAGGCATCAATGTAGTGGGGCCGCACACGGACACGTCCGCTCCCATGGTGGAAAATCCCCATATGTTTGACCTGGCCACCCGACTGTATTTTATGTCTCCCACTATGACAGCCTTTAGGCCCTTGACTTTTTTGTATTTCTCCCGGATGGTAAACAGGTCCAAAAGCCCCTGAGTTGGATGCTCGTGCGCACCATCTCCGGCGTTGATTATCGCCGAATCCAAACATTGAGTAAGGAAATAGGGAACCCCCGAGGCTTGGTGACGCACAACCACCATGTCGGTTTTCATGGCTTCGATATTTCGCACGGTATCCTTCAAGGTCTCCCCTTTTCGTGTACTGGACGTGGCCGCGGAGAAGTTGACCACCTCTGCGGAGAGGCGTTTTTCTGCCAGTTCGAATGAAATGCGGGTACGGGTGGAGGGTTCATAAAATAGATTCACCACGGTAACGCCCCTCAGAGTCGGGACTACCCTTATGGGACGTGCCAGAATCTCCTTGAATGTCTCCGCCGTATCCAGAATCAGATTTATTTCCTTCCTGCTCATCCCCTCCAGGCCGAGCAGATGTTTGCTTTTCAATTTCATCCAACCTCCAGGTCAGTTTACGGTATACCGTGAACCGATTACTGTTAACCGTTTACTGCTTGATGATGGAGACGCTATCTTCCCCGTCCACCTCTTCTATCTTTACCTTTACTCGATCATCCTGGCCCGTGGGAATGTTCTTACCCACATAATCCGACCGGATGGGGAGCTCGCGATGTCCTCTGTCCACCAAGACGGCAAGCTGTATGCTTCTGGGCCGACCAAAGTCTATGATCTGATCTAGAGCCGCCCGAACGGTTCTGCCCGTATACAACACATCGTCAACCAGAATTATGATTTTGTCCACCACGTCAAAAAGAATGTCCGTCTTTTGAACCAGCGGCTGTTCCAACTTGGTCTGAATGTCGTCACGATACAGAGTGATGTCCATCATCCCCACCGGGATTTCCACCTTTTCGATTTCCTCAATCAATTTGGCAACTCTTTCTGCCAGAGGCCCACCCCTGTTCTGGATTCCGATGACGGCCATGTTCTCCGCCCCTTTGTTCTTCTCCACTATCTCATGAGCGATGCGGATCAAAGCCCTCTGAATACTCTTGGCATCCATGACCTGGACGCTCTTTTGTTTTCTGGGCACTTGTTTCCTCCTTGCGGTCAAACCGGGGGCAAAAAAAATCCCTCCCTCAGATCTTGCCAGGGAGGGTCCATATTCGAAATCGCACTCTTATCATCTCACCTTTTCTAGCTTCGCCGAACTAGTTTAAAAGGCTTCTCTTTCGCCCCTAATCTATTCAACACTTACGCTTTGTCAAGTCTTTTTTTGAAAGATTTTTTCAACCAGCCCAAGAAAATACTTGACCTGCGATGAAAGGCAAATTATTACCGAACGGTAAGTAAGGAGCCGGCTCCCTTTTGAACACCAAAGAAAAAATCGTAAAGACGGGCCTGCGGCTCTTCTTGCAGAAGGGATATGAAAAAACCTCTCTCAATGATATCGTCTCGCCAAGTAAGAATTAGCAAGCCCGCCATCTATCACCACTTCAAGAACAAGGACGAGCTTTTTCATGGGGTCCTGTCTTTGTTTTTCGAGGAGATGGGGAAATGGAGCAAGTCCCGTTTCGAATCGTGCAAGACCCTAAGAGAACTGTTAACGGCGTTTTTCCAGTTCCCAATATCCTGCAGGGAGGTGGCTGACACACTCTTTGGAAAAAACAAAAAGAATGCTTCCTACAGCTTTCTCGAGCTTCTCCTGACCGCAAGCAAGAGGGATCCTGGTATTCAGAAGAGGATCGAACAAGGATTCCTGATGACCCGCAAGTTTCTGAAAGATGGACTGGTAAAAGCACAAAAGAGAGGCGAGATCAGGGGCGACATCGATTGCCAAATGCTGGCATTTCAAATCCACGCGCTGATAGAGGGGACAGGCGTAATCAGCTATTTAGACAAATCCGTGGATATGGAGACGATCGGCGAGAAGATGTTCAACAATGTCTGGAAGATGCTGAAGAAATGAAAATTTTTTGGGTGGATTAGTTACTTACCGGTAAGTAATAGCAAACGAGCACACAGTGAAGAATCAGACACTTCCTGCGCTACTACGATTACCCGTCGCGTTAGCTCTAGGGCTGGTCATTTCCGTCCTTGCGCTAAAGGCGCCAGGTGTGTTCGGAGTAATGGAAACCTCTCCCCTCTGGTTAAGCGCGTTTGTCACCCACTCGCTTATGTGGATACTTTCCATTCTGACAGTTACCTTCCTGACGAAAAGGAGAATGAAAGACTATGGCTTCACCAGGGGCAGATTCCGACTAACTGGCAGGATATTCTTGTGGATTCTTCCTGCGGCGGCACTGTCCGTCATGGGCTTCTTAGCCTCCCGTGCCGGAGCAAAGGCTGAATCGAGCCTCGGACTTTCCCCGCTTCAGACCATCTTGTTCGTCTGGTTTTATGCCACCTTGGCAGAAGAGGTTTTTACGCGGGGACTACTCCAGGGCTTTCTCTCACCTTTAACCAGATACGGGATCAACTTCTCCAGGAAGTTGCGTCTGAGCCTGCCGGTGCTTTTCAGCGGGTTGTATTTTGGAATGACGCACATCGTGGCAGTTGACAAGATGGGACCGCCGGTGATACTGCTGGCAACTCTGCTGGGAATTGTGGCTGGTTATTATCGAGAGAAGACCGAGAGTTTGATTCCGGCAATGATCATTCATGCCCTTTTCAACATAGGCGGATCTCTGCCCATGTGGGTTCTGTCGTGGCTGCTCTGACCGTTATACTCCGAAATGACGTTTGACAGCGCGTGGGAATCAGGCTACAATGTAAACGAATCTGGCGAAAAAAATGAAACAGAGTTAAGCATCGGATTGTAGTCTATGTAGCCGCTGCACCATTTGCTCCCAGACAGCGAAACCTTAAGCTGGCGGTTGGTGAATGGCGATGGAAAATTCAAGGGAAATCCCGGTTAAGATCAGAAAGCTTCAAAGCCCAGAGGACGCCCGGCAGTGTGCCAGGCTTATGGCTGGCTCAGAGCCATGGATAACCTTGCGTCGAACCTTCGAGAACTCCCTTAAGATGTTAACGGACTCATCAAGAGAGGTCTACGTGGGAACGGTGGATGGTCAGGTCGTCGGTTTTATTGTCCTCATAATGTCCGGGGCATTTGTGGGCTTTGTCCAGACGATTAGCGTGGCGCCGGAATGGAGGAACCAAGGTATAGGCAGCAGGTTGTTGAAGTTTGCCGAGGACATGATATTCAAGAAGACCCCGAATGTATTCATGTGTGTTTCTTCCTTCAACAGAAATGCTCAGAGACTGTATGAGAGACTCGGATACGAAGTGATTGGAGAACTGAAGGACTATATCGTTCCGGGACATTCTGAGATTCTACTGAGAAAGAGCATTGCCCCTCTGACTGAGTTTAGGCCGTGCCAAGAGTGACGAAGATTCCCGGCGGGGCATTTCGGTCGATGCCGACAGCCGCCACGATTAGTAAGGAAGGAGAAGAAGTTGTCGCCCAACAAAGACTCAAACGATGAGATCGTGCTATCTTATGCACCGGGCATTTCCGGACTGAGCTTCCGCCGCTTCCGCGGGGAGAGAGACTATCCGGTAATGGTTGCAGTCATTAATGGATCCAACAAGGCGGACGGGATCGCGCATACAGACAGCCTTGAGGACGTTACTGCCGCCTACCGGCATCTGGTCAACTGTGATCCGTACAAGGATGTGCTTTTCGTGAAGATGAAGGATGAAGTGGTCGGCTATGCCCGCGTGTGGTGGATTCTGAAATCAGATGGCACCCGGACCTATTGTCACTTCGCGCTTCTGCTGCCCGAGTGGCGAGGTAAGGGCATCCGCCGCGCCATGCTGCGACACAACGAGGACCGGCTGCGGGAGATCGCAAAAGATCATCCCAAGGACGATCCTCGGCTTTTCGAAACCTGGGCAGCCGATACCGAGACTGACTGGGAGTCCCTGTTGATTGCCCACCGCTACGAAGCGGTGCGTTACTTATTCGAGATGGTGCGTCCGAATCTGGATGACATTCCGGATATGCCGATGCCCGAAGGTTTGGAGGTCCGTCCTGCCCAGCCAGAGCATTACCGAAAAATATGGGACGCCGCAGGAGAAGCTTTTCAGGATCACTGGGGCGCCACTGAATGGCGAGACGAGTGGTTCGAGCAGTGGCAGGAGAAACCCATCTTTAATCCCAAGCTGTGGCAGGTGGCCTGGGACGGCTATGAGGTTGCGGGAATGGTGTTGAACTTCATTCACCAAGAGGAGAACAAGGAATTCAACCGTAAACGGGGGTATACGGAGGAGATCGGTGTGCGGCGGCCCTGGCGCAAGAGAGGCTTGGCCCGAGCGCTGATCGCCCGGAGCTTCAAGGTGCTCAAGGACCAGGGCATGACCGAGGCTGCCCTGAGTGTCGACGCAGAGAACATCACCGGCGCACTGGGGCTCTATGAAAGCATGGGGTTCCGTACGGTCAAACGGCATACCACATTTCGCAAGCCAATGGATTGACTATATACCGGATTCGATTATGGGGTGTCGCGGAAGGCTTCAGCTTTACAT
This sequence comes from uncultured Ignavibacteria bacterium, assembly GCA_964348415.1. Taxonomy (GTDB): domain Bacteria; phylum Zixibacteria; class MSB-5A5; order MSB-5A5; family SM1-73; genus SM23-73-3. Next base: position 13,729 of record CAYGCR010000019.1, read on the forward strand.
TCACAGACCCTGTTGGAGACCTGAAGGTCTCCGCTACACCCACGCTCTGGCGCAAGGAAAGCCGGACAGGTCTCACGACCAATGGCCAGCAGGCATACCCGACCTACAAGCCTAACTCGATGTTCTGACGACTGCCAGACGCATAGTGGCAACCGGAAAGCCAAACAAGAAAATCCTGATTGTATCGTGAATGATGCCGCCTTCATCAATCAAATTCTCATCTTTACACCGCAGGCGCCACCTTCTGCCCCTGTAGTAACACCAGATATAATATGGGGTGAAACGAAACCCCTTTTCGTGCAAGATGATATCTGCCCCGAGCGGCATATCGTCGGCAGTCACGTGAAGCCGGTCTGGCCCGACGATCTCCACGAACATGGTTCGCCTAATCACGTTCCCCGAGGAGAATTCGAAGCGCTCTTTGACCACCCAGAGGATGTCCGACAGCCGGATGGACTCGCTCGAAAACCGAATGCGCTGTTTGGGTATCATCCACCTGAGTAACGTATGCGGGCTCAGCTCACCTTCTCCATTCCAAATCCCGGTAAAGAACTCCATTGGTTGAAGAGGCGTGATCATCTTGTATGTTATAACCTCAAATGAGAGCTTCGGGAATAATCCCGTGTTTGGACCTAACCACGTGGTTGAGTCCCTTTGCGGGATGTCGAAAGCATACCCAAAGCGTCAAGAGAATCTTTTAGATTCTTCGGTGGCTTGGGTTTCCTCAGAATGACACTGTATCTCCACCGTACGATAACACCCAGCGGGAACACAGAAAGCTTTAGTCCTTGGCGGCTCTGGTATACGTATCTACTATCCAAAAAATGCCAGCAGATCCTTTTCTGAGAAGACCTGCCTTTTGACCTCAACTCCCTTTTCTTCCAGCTTCCAAACCAACTCCGACACCTGAGGAAGATCAAGTCCCACCGATCTTATCCTATCACCATCTTCAAAGAATTCTCCTTTCTCACAGAAGGCGAGCAACCCGCCCTGATCCAGGAGGATGATCTTGTGCGTCAACTCGGCGATCAGATCCATATTGTGTGAGATCAGAATACTGGTCACTCCAGCTGAGTTTAGTTCTCTGAGAATACCCTTTATCTCACGTGTGCTTCTGGCGTCCAAGCCACAAGTAGGTTCATCCAGAACCAGAATTTCGGGTTTCAGAGCGAGTATTCCGGCAATAGCTGCTTTTCTCTGTTCTCCGCCGCTCAAGGAAAAAGGAGAGCGGAAGGCCAATTGCTCGAAATCGAGGCTCACCTTCTCCATCGATCCTCTTACCCTGGCGTCTATCTCCCGCTCCGAAAGTCCCAGATTCCTGGGGCCGAAGGCTATGTCGCTGTATACCGTATCTTCGAACAACTGCAATTCTGGAAACTGAAACACCAATCCTACCTTTTGTCTGAGCTTTTTCAAATCAATGCTTTTTCCCTTGGTATTTTGGCCCTCAACCAGCACCTCTCCGGATGTGGGAAGGAGCAGAGCGTTCAGATGTTGAACCAGAGTGCTTTTGCCTGAGCCGGTCGGCCCCACCAAGCCGATGAAGTCTCCCTTCTTTATCTCCAGGCTTATTCGGTCCAATGCCTTTCTCGCGGTCGGCAATCCTTGATCGTACAGATAGCTTAACATGTTTATTGAAATCTGTGTGGGGGTAGCGTCCGCTATCCGCGACCGGCCATGCGCCGTAACTTCGCTCAGGGTCATCTTGCGGGTTTTGACGATCTTCGCAATTCCGCCTGCCAAATCATCCAGGTTCAGGTATTCGTCTGACAGCGGCCATCCTTTTTGTCTTAGCGCGGAGGCCATCCTGACCGGAAAAGGAACGTCAAGTCCAATCTTTTCCAATTCCTCTTTGTGCCTAAATATCTCGGCAGGAGGGCCGTCCAGCACTATCTTGCCCTGGTGCATTACCAGAACCCTATCTGCAGCAATAGCTTCTTCCGGAAACTGGGTGATGTGAATTATAGTTACGTTTCTTTCGTCCGACAACATTGGCAGAAGACACAGGACTTCTCTTTTCCCCACCGGATCCAAGAGAGACGTGGGCTCATCCAGGATCAAATACTCAGGCTGCATGGACAGCACCGAAGCTAAAGCCACCTTTTGCTTCTCTCCCCCGGACAGCTTATGGGGTGGGTGATTTCTGTATGCTCCCAGATTGAAATACTTGAGTGCCCTTTCGACTCTCCCTCTGATCTCCTCGTAGGGCAACGCCAGATTCTCCAAGCCGAAGGCTATCTCCCTTTCGACCGAGGTTGAGATGATTTGATTGTCCGGGTTTTGAAACACCATCCCCACTTTCTGGCGAATCAGTTTCTGAGAATTCTTATCCGAACTGTTCAGACCATCCACCCATACCTGTCCGGTTTGGGGCAGAATAAGTGCATTTAGGAGCTTGGCCAAAGTGGTCTTGCCCGATCCATTGGAGCCTATGATGGCGACGCATTCTCCCTTCTTAAGCTCCAGATTTGCGTTGTCCAGGGCCAGGACCGATCGCTCTTCGTCAAGTTCGTATCGGTGTGAAACCTGTTTTAGCAGTATCATGTTGTGGAATATAGAGGTAACCAAAATCTTTGTCAAACGAATATGGGGACACGAGCTCCAGCTTGTTTTTTTGCTAAGAGTTGGCCCGGGATGTCAGGTTCAGAAATCGGGCGGAACTCAGCCTAAGTCAGCTTTTCACCTCATACTACTATGTTCCACGCGCACACGCCCTTCAAAATAAGGGTTGACATAATGGAAACAACGTTTTATATAGAACATGTCAGCTGAGTTGCACGCAGATTTAGGTTAGTGCCTGCCAGGCTCCTCAGAGAAGGCGGATAGTCACAGGACAAAACCACGTGAAGGCATCAAGATTAGGCGTCAAGACTGAAAATTCTCCCCTGTCCGCCGGGATTCGAGCGTATAGTCATTTAGATTTGTTTTTTGGATCAGCCGACGTAGAAGCCGTTTTTGCCATTTGCTTGCACAATCTGAGCTATGAGTCCTCAAAGAAGATTTGTCTTACGCAATAAGATAGTGGTAGTTCCCATGGGAGATATAGACTACTCCCTGGTCAACAAATTAGCCTCCCAGCTGGTTTCGTATTTCAACGTGGGCGTCGACATTCTGCAGGGAGCCAAGATTCCGTCCGAAGCTTTCAATCAGCAGAGGGGGCAACACTATTCTACCGTGATTCTGAACAAGTTGGAACTGATGAAGTCAGGCCCCGGGGAGAAGATTCTGGGCTTGGTGGACGAGGATCTTTACGTACCCTCCAAAAACTACGTGATCGGGGAGTCAGATCCTGTGGGTAAATCGGCCGTGGTTTCGCTCTTCAGACTGAGGCGCGAAAATTACGAGATGCTGGACGAAGCCAAAGTTCTGCACTCACGCGTGCTCAAGGAGGCCGTTCATCACCTAGGACATTTTTGGGGATTTGAGGATTGTCGCAATCCCAAATGTGTCATGTACTTCACCGACGACGTGGCCCAGGTTGACATGAAAACCAACAGGTTTTGCGACAATTGTTTGAGAAGAGTAAAGGTCCGGCGCTGACAGGATGTGCAGACGGTAATCTACACTATCGGGACATCCACCCGCAGCATCGAACAATTCACATCATTGTGCAGAAAGTTCAAGCTTCGGGCCGTGGTGGATGTCAGAAGATTTCCCACCTCAAAGTTTGACCATTTCAAAAAAGACAACATAGCTTCAGAACTTGGGCAGAGAGGGATCAAATACTTTTATCTGGGGGATGTCTTAGGCGGATTCAGGCGTAAAGGCTATGACGAGCATACGCGCTCCGCAGAATTTGAGCAAGGGATAGAGAAACTAAAAGAGATTGCCCGCCAGTTTAACACGGCGTTTATGTGCGCAGAGAGATTCCCCTGGAGATGTCATCGAAAATTCATCGCTTCGCGGCTTATGCAGGATGGATGGAGAGTAATTCACATTCTGGATAAGGAGAAGGCTTGGGAGCCAAAAGGAATACCAACACTTTTCGATCGGGATATTTGAAGCTTCATGAAACAGGAGAGCTCTCCCGAAGGATTGTAGAACTCTGGGAAAGATTAAAAAGTTGCGACATCTGCCCGCACCGGTGCCAGGTCAATCGACTCGAGAACCAGAAAGGCAAATGCAGAACCGGCAAGAAAGCTGTGGTGTCCAGCTTCGGTCCTCACTTTGGCGAGGAAAGTCCCCTGGTGGGAAGATACGGTTCGGGAACCATATTTCTGACCAACTGCAACTTAAGTTGCATCTTCTGTCAGAATTATGACATAAGCCATCTGGGTCAGGGTTACGAAGCAGGTGAGGAGAAGATCGCCGAACTGATGCTGTCTTTACAGAACATGGGTTGTCACAACATCAACTTCGTGACCCCCACTCATGCTGTTCCTCAGATTGCCAGAGCACTCTCTTATGCTGTCGAACAAGGGCTGAATGTTCCTCTGGTCTATAACAGCGGGGGCTATGACTCAGTTTCCACGCTGGAGCTTCTGGATGGAATATTTGACATCTATATGCCGGATTTGAAATACTCAGATAACAACATCGCCCAGAGGTACTGCATCGCCAAGGATTATGCCAAAGTAGCCAGGGACGCCATCAAGGAAATGCACCGACAGGTGGGCGACCTGGTGATCGACGAAACAGGCATAGCTCTAAGGGGGCTTTTGATCCGTCATCTGATCTTGCCCGAGGATCTGGCCGGAACCTACGATGCCATGAAATTCATCGCCGAGGAGCTTTCCAAGAATACCTATGTCAATATAATGGACCAATATCGTCCCTGCTATAGAGCTAATGAACATCCTCCTCTGAATCGAAGGATCACCAAAGATGAATTCGCTCGCGCCGTGAAGACAGCCCGGGAATTCGGAATAGAAAGATTAGATGGCCCAAGGAGCTATAGATTGCTTTAACGTGGACTCATAGGAGCCTCGCCCCCTATCCCCCTCTCCATTTTATGGAGAGGGGGAACACAAGGGGGAGAGGTTATAAATATGAATCATTCGCCATCCACCCTCTCACATCGCTGGCGTGTCTCTCTGGATGAGGCAAAGAAAATTCAGCAGAAGCTCTCCCGACAGGTCATTCCGGAGGACGACTTTGACAAGATCGAAAGAGTTTTGGGAGTCGGAGTTATATTTTCAAAAGCTCAGGAAGAGGTGTTTATAGGTTGTGCCAGCTTTTCGCTTCCGGGTTTGGAGGTTCAGAAGACCGCATTCCATAGAGAAAGACTGAGTTTCCCCTACACACCGGGATTTTTCGCGTTCAGCGCAGGTCCAGCCATTCTTTCAGCGCTGAAAAGGATTGAAAGGCCGGATTTGATAATGTTTCCGGGCAGGGGGATCGCTCATCCCAGGGGATTGGGTCTGGCAAGCCATCTGGGTTTACTACTTGACCTCCCCACTATCGGCTGCTCCAAAACACCTCTGTGGCGCGATTATCCGCAGCTATCTTTGGAGAAAGGAGCGCATGTCCTAATAAAGGGAGAAAGAAAGAAGTTCACAGGAGCGGTGGTCAGAACCAGACAAGCCAAGAAACCGATCTATGTTACACCGGGACACAGAATCTCAGTTGAGAGTGCGGCGAAGATCGTGCTCCAGTGCAGTCCAAGATACAGGATACCTGAGCCTCTGAGACAAGCTCATATCCTGGCAAAGAAGGTGGCAGAAGGAGATGGAATCGGACCGGGATGAATTCTGGCCTTATGGAGGCTTGCCGTAAGGGCAATTCATGAATTGCCTTTACGACCCATGGGCAAGAACCCAAAGGGCAAAGCATTCAGCCCTGCCCCAAGTTGTTTTGGCCAAAGCACCTACCTGGAGAGGATAGCATGAAGGCGACCCTTACGATCCCAAATAGTCTCCCTCCGATAACGGTATTTAAAATGAGTTGACAATGAGTCTGACATAAGTTAGTATTGAGTAGGTTTGCAACATCCTTCCCCGGGTCGAAGCCATGCAAAGAGAGCTGGTCAATCAATACAAAAGGCAGGACGTGTTCCGTTGCCCTCACAAGGCTCATTTCCGTTTTGAAAAGAACGTGTCGGTGTATCACGTCCTGAAGGAAAAGAAATGCTTTCCCGAAGGATGCATCTATTTCCTGTGGAAATGCCATCTTCTGAATAAAGGTAACTCCTGTCCCAAGAAATACGAGCATGTAGGAAGAGATTGCTTTTCCTGTAAGAATTTCTTTGACGAGAAGATAATCTATCAGCCGGAGATCGCTCTGAGTCCCGAAGATTATGAGAAATTCGAGAGGAATCTGGAGGAGTTTGAGGAGTGGTTGAAGGAGACCGTGGGAAGGTGGATTGAATTCTCTGGAACGGTCAACTCGGTCAAGCCGCATTTCAGAAAGATCAGATTCGGATCAAAGGAGACTCTAACCTTTCCCGGGTTCCTGATAAGTTTCAAAGAAGGCTACTTGGACAGAGTCTTTTTCAAAGATCATATCTTCCTCACTGTCAGCAGAAAGACCCAGCAAAACCTGAAATTCGCCCCGGGAGACGAAGTGGAATTCAGAGCCCGGCTCAGAACCGATCGGGGAAGAATAATACTTGAGAAAATCAGGTACGTGGAGTTCCCGCACAAAGAGGGGGAACCGTCCTGGACCTTAAGCCAGGCTCTGGTGGCCAAAAACACCGGCAAGGAAATTGACTGCCAGCCGGAAAAGTGCATGATATGCGAGAACGGAAGCCTTATGGATGTGGTTGAGAAGACAGACAAAACCTCGAAGGTCCGCAGGCATCTTTTCTGCATGATGGGAGTGGAAAACCCTGATGAGTGCCTCCATCATCTGTCCGGGAAATTAAAGCAAAGTTCGACCTGATGGAAAGTTAAGCTTGACATGTCCGCACATTTCTCTCCGGAATTGCTCGACCAGATCAGAGACGCCAATGATATCGTCGACCTGATCTCGGACTACGTGCCGTTGAAAAAAAGGGGCAAAAACTGGGTGGGATTGTGCCCTTTTCACGCAGAGAAGGATCCGTCCTTTACCGTCACTCCTGACAAACAGATCTTCTACTGCTTCGGCTGCGGAGAAGGAGGAAACGTGATCAGCTTCTTGATGAAGCACGAGAAGCTGAGCTTCCCGGAGGCGGCCAAGCTCCTGGCAAAGAGAGCCAAAATAGCTCTGCCCAAAGAAAGCTTTGACACAAAAAGAGCCAAACAGCTGGATAAGCTGTATTACGCCAACCAGGTAGCTAACGAATATTTCCACAAGAATTTGTATCGCCAAAAACCGGGTAAACGAGCAAGGCAATATTTGAAAAAGAGGGGCTTTGATTCGGGGACCCTGGAGCTTTTCTCTCTGGGTTATGCTCCTCCGGAGTGGGAGGGTCTGGCAAGTTACGCCAAAACCAAGGGGATTGAGCCAGAGATATTAAACCAGGCCGGGCTGGTCGTACCCCGAACGGAAGCCTCTGGTTTCTATGATCGTTTCAGGAACAGGATTACGTTTCCCATTTTCAACCTCTCCGGGAAGATCGTGGGCTTCGGAGGCAGAGTGTTGGACGACAAGGACGTGCCCAAGTATTTGAATTCCCCGGAGACCCCCATTTATCGCAAGGGCAAAATCCTCTACGGTCTGAATCTATCTAAAGATGAGATCAGGCAAAAGGGAGGCGCAATCTTAGTCGAGGGATACGTTGATCTTATCAGCTTATACCAGGCTGGAGTAAAGAATGTGGCTGCCTCCTCGGGCACAGCTTTCACTCAGGATCAGGCCAGGCTTCTGTCTCGATATGCAGAAAAGGTGTACCTCTTCTTCGATGCGGATTCCGCCGGACAATCCGCTGTCTTTCGCAGTGTGGATTTGCTCTTCAGCGAAGGCATAGAGGTCTTCGTGGTTGGCCTGACGGAAGGGGAAGATCCCGATTCCTTCGTGCGAAAATTCGGGGCAAAGGCAGTAGGAGAAAAAATCCAACAGGCCAGACCCTTCATAGATTTCAAATATGATTCTTTGGGACAGGATTTTGACAAGCTTTCCCTGAAGGAGCAGGAAAAGGTCATCTTTGATTTAGCCTATACTGCTGGAAAGATCACCGACGAAATCCGGAAAAACCTCTTCGTCAAGAAGATCGCACAGAGATTCAAAATAAACGAAGCGTCTATCTTGAAGCTGGTGGGCAAGAAGAAACCATCCACAGTCGGCGGTCGGCGCACGACCGACGGCGGACATCCCGGCGAAGCCTGGCTGAGCCGGGGAGAGGAAATCGAGAGAGGGATACTGAGGCTTTTGATGGAGGATCGTGAGCTTCTAAAGCTGGCCACGGGTAAACTGATCCCGGACGATTTCTCTAACTCTGACCACAAGGAGATCTTTCAACTTATCAAGGTCAACAAGAAAGTTTCTCCGGCCAACCTTATGGACAAAGCCGAAAGCGAAAGAGCAAAGGAATTGATTGTTCAGATCGCCAGCAGAGATTTGGGGTTAGCAGAGCTTGCTGTTCAACTGACTGACCATCTCGCAAGTTTGGCCAAACTGAAAAAAAACACCAAGATGATGACGCTGAAGCAGAACATACAAAGAGCCCTGCAAAACGGAGACACACAGACAGCAGATCGTCTTACCAAGGAATTCGAGAAATTGAAAAAAAGTGAGTCCAAGACCAACACCGGGAACTCGCACGGATTGTGAGAAAAGGCGACGCTGCTGAAATAGAAAAAATATCTCAATAATGGTGTGTTCCTTCCTCCTTTTGGAGATTCTGCCTGCCAACGGGACTTTCCGTACAGGTTGCTAACGGGTTGCTACGATCCATCTCGCTCCCTCAAATAACATTTGCAGTAATCCCCCCCGACCCCTATTTTACCATGAATTCGACTGTATGAGAGAATCCTGATGCCGACAAAAACGTTTCCTTTCAAGTACCTTGCTTTGATTTACGCGATATTGATTTTTGTCGTCTCCAGTATCCCCTCGATTAGCCCCCCCTCTCTTGGATTGGTGCTTGAAGACAAAATCTTGCACTTCACCGAATACATGATCTTTTCCCTCCTTCTGTTTCTGGCATTTTTTACCTCCAAAAAAGAGTTTTTCAAAAGGAGTGCTTTCCTTCTCTCCAGTGTTATCGGAATCGCCTATGCCTTCTCTGACGAGATTCATCAGAAATTCGTCCCGGGAAGAAGTTGCGAATTCTTGGATTTTGCGGCGGACTGTCTGGGGATTGTTCTGATGCAGATCGGCATCTGGCTGTATCTGAAACGAAAGAGAGCTGGTTTGACGGCTCCTTAGCAGTTTTGGAAAAGAAGAGTCCTGGGACGGTTTTTCTCTTGCGGAAAACGTAGAATTTCAGTATATACTGGACAAAATATTGGATTGGACTTCCGACCACCGACGGATTAAACATCAAAATCAAGGAGATCTGTAATCATGACAGACGATACCAAGAAAGCCTATGAGCGGCTTCTACAATTAAGCAAGGAGATTTATCTTTTGGACCATTCCATGGCGCTTCTGGACTGGGATCAGAAAACATACATCCCCAAAGGAGGATCAGAGAATCGTGGAAACCAGTTGGCCCTCTTAGCAGGAATAAGTCATCAGAAGGCCACCTCCCCGGAAATCGGAGACCTTTTGAAACAGCTCGAGGGGAGTCCCCTCGTGAGTGACCCGGATAGCTTTGAAGCCGCCAATATCCGGGAGATAAAACACTCTCACGAGAAACTGGTCAAGATTCCTCAATCGCTGGTGGAAGAGATAGCCAAAGTGACGACCGTGGCCCACGAGGTTTGGGCCGAGGCCCGAAAGAAGTCAGATTTTTCTATTTTTCTCCCCTATCTGGAAAAGATTATCAAACTGAAGCAGCAACAGGCCGAAGCTGTGGGCTACGAAAAACACCCGTACGACGCCCTTTTAGATGATTTTGAGCCGGGCGCAACCATAGAAACCGTGGCAAAGGTCTTCTCAGATTTTCGTAAGGAACTGGTCGATCTGGTCAAGTCTATAGTCAGTTCCGACAAGAACCCTGACACTTCTATCTTGAAGCGGGATTATCCCGCCCACCGTCAGGAGAGATTTGGCAAGGAGGCGGCTGCCGCCATCGGGTACGATTTCGACAAAGGAAGGCTGGACGTCACGGTTCATCCCTTCTGCACCACCATAGGTCCGGGAGACGTGCGCATCACCACCCGATACAATCCCAATCATTTCGGCCAGGCATTCTTCGGCATTCTGCACGAGGCCGGTCACGGCATCTATGAGCAGGGACTGGACCCGGAACGTTTCGGGACTCCCTGTGGTGCCTTCGTCTCTTTAGGCATTCATGAATCTCAATCGCGCATGTGGGAAAATCTGGTGGGTCGCAGCAAAGCCTTCTGGAAACACTACTTCCCTATGGCTCAAAGGACCTATCCGGAGGCGTTAGGCAAGGTGAAATTCGATGATTTCTATTTTGCCATAAATGAAGTCAAACCCTCCTTCATTCGGGTGGAGGCGGACGAGGTAACCTACAATCTCCACATCTTAGTCAGATTCGAGATCGAACAGGCATTTTTCAGCGGCGATCTTGCGCCCAAGGATATTCCGGGGTCGTGGAATGACAAGTTCAAAAGCTACTTCGACATCGTTCCCCCGGATGATTCGCGCGGGTGCCTGCAGGATATACACTGGAGCGGAGGCTCTATCGGCTACTTCCCTACCTACGCCCTGGGTAATCTTTACTCAGCGCAGTTCTTCGCGCAAGCAAAGAAAGACTTGGGTGATTTGGAGGAACAATTCGCCAAAGGGGAATTCGGCAAGCTAACGGAATGGTTGAGAGAGAAAATCCATCGCCAGGGCAAGCGCTATCGTGCCGAAAAGCTGGTGGAGGTGGTGACCGGGAAGCCGCTTTCCCACCGCCCCTCGATGGATTATCTCAAGAGCAAATACGGCGAGCTTTACGGCATCTGAGTAAAAATTGACGACAACTCATCACACCTTGCGCTGGGGTCTTCTGCGCGCAACGGCGGTCATGGCGTTGCGTCGGAAGCAGTCCAGTGAGAACCTGGCGGATGACATGTGAGGCCATTATCGAATCACGCGCATTCAGATAAGGACTTGAACTGTCGATGAGTCCGACTTAACATAGGGGGTCCGAAGGGGCTTTTCAAACGTGACTCCACGGCGGCACGTATCTTAAGCACAAAGTGTACACCGAGCCTTCTTTAAAGGGAGAAACATGAAAAGAAATCTCATTTGCATTCTGGTGTTGGCGTTCGTGTTGTTCATCGGAGCCGCCAGCGTTCTCCCCTCCAACACCGATACCGGGGAAAAATCGGAGAAAGATAGCTCCTCGAAAGAGAAACCGGCCAAGCTGACCTGGTACAAATATGATGAAGGCCTGATCAAAGCCAAGAAGGAGAAAAAGCACATCATGGTGCATTTCTACACCACCTGGTGCGGCTGGTGTAAGAGAATGGACCAGAATACCTTCAATGATGAGGAAATCAAGAAGGTGCTGGACGAAAGCTACGTTCCCATAAGGGTGAATGGTCAATCCGGCCAAAAGCTGAAGCTTGACGGAAAGGAAGTCTCCGAAAGACAACTGACAGCTCAATATGGCGTTCGTGCCTACCCCATCACCTGGTTTCTCAAGCCATCCGGAGAGCGGATAGCCCCCCGGCGGGGATATGCTGGACCTGATGAGTTTTTATATATTCTCAACTGGGTCAAGGACGATCTGTACGAAAAGATCAGCTTCCAGGAATTTGTGAAAAAAGAGGAAGACAAGAAAAAACCGAAAAAGAAATAAAGCCACTTGGGGGCTTCAGACCGTTTGAGGGGAAGAGTCTTATTCGAAACCTGCACCGTAAGAGATCAGGAAACCCCTTTTCACAATCCAGAAACCTCGTTTCCGCTTCAGCTGCTTTCGGTCGATTCCGAGTGGCACGACTCCAAGGGGGACAATCTCACCGTATATTTGATCTCCAGCGAACTCACCTATAGCTTCTGAATGCCACCAAGGGTAAACATGTGCGATGGGCTGGAGTGTCAAGCTCCGCCAAGGCGTCCAGACGGACGCCCGTCTGGGCCAGATCTTCGACTTCAGCTTGACCGAGGTTCCGCTAAAGCGGAACACTCCAGATCAGTGGCTCGTAGGCGAGACTCCCAGCCCCGCACAGATTCGGCGGGCAAGGAGCCCCCCAATGAATAGGGTTAATACGTTAATTGCCTCTACGGATCAAAACGGGCTGGATGAATCCAGCCCCCGCAGGCGTTGCACAAAACGTAGGGGTCGGATTCATCCGACCCACCATGGTTTCCCGCTTCGGTCACTGGATTGGTTCGGACAAAAGTGTTTGGTATTTTTTCAGAAGCCTGTCCGCCTCCTCTTGCCGCTTGAAGCTCGACAGATATCTCAATCTAAGGTCGATCATAAGAGGGTACCTTTTCAGATTGAAAAGGGTGCGATCGTTCTTGAAGATACTTCTATCTTGCACTCCCCGCAGCTCAAAATCCGGGAACTCATAAGGATGGGATTTCAAGCTGTCCTTGAGAGAGAAGACCATCCCCTCGGGAATCCTCAAGAACATCTTTCCAACCTCGGGTCCTCCTATCAAATCATCGTACAAGGGTCGGTTCTTGAAGTTCTTAATCAGAAAACTGTTGAGCATTTTTATGTATGCCCTCTCAATCACCTGAGGCTCAAACGGCTGGCGGTTCTCAAAGGGTTGCACCTCCCTGAGGAACCTTTTGATCTCACCCTCCGATGTCTGGTAGAGATGACCATAGCTCTGTTCCACATAATCAAAGTACCATGAACGCCGGCAAAGCTCGGTGTCCAGATAGCTGACATCCGGCCTTTTGAGCTCAACGAATCTCAAGTATAGCCACGGGGAATAGTGATCCCAGACGTTAGTGAGGATGATGGCATCCTTCTTCACTGACCTCATTATGTTAGAGCCAAAATCGTAGGCGAAAAAGTCTCCGCTCCGATCGGCTTGAAAATAATTCTTCTTGAGTTGAATCAGCGGGAGAAGCATGAATAAGAGTATAATCACGCTCGCCAACCTTTTTCCCATCTTGGAGTTTCTGGTGAGTTGAAAGACAAAATGAAGACCGATCCCTATAAAAATGGCATTCACGAGAAAGGAACCTAAGAAATACGGATCAATGTCGGGAATGCCGTAGTTGACGCCATACAGGATGTTCGCGAAAAACAGAAACAAAAGGAACACCAGGATATTCCGATCGCGTGCGAAGAGCCTCCAGATACCCAAAATGGAGAAAGGCAATAAGTAGAAGGGAAATTGATGGAAAAACAGCTCAATGAAGTTTTTGAAGTTGGTGAAGAGCTCCTGGGCTGACCCGGCGAACATCCACACCTGATATTGCCAACCGGTGACATGCCTTACCAAAGCGGTCCAGCTTTCTGGGTTGCCCCAATCCATAATAGGATTTTGGGAGGATCGGATAGGAAGAAACAGATATACGGATACACCCAGGAGATACAGGACAGGAATCACAGCGGCTTTTCTCAATCTCAGACTTCCCTTCCCAAGGCCACTCACCACAATAAACGTGATGCCCGGCAAAAGCAGAATGGTGGACATGTGGTTGCCAAAGCTCAGCGCGTAAACAAACGCCAAAAGATACGGAATCCTGTCGCCCCCCGATTCCCTTCTGCTACGTTGCCATCTCAAGACCAAGAGGATAATCAGGCTGTAAAACAGAACATTCAGCGAATACACCTCATTAGAGGTAGCCTGTGACCATAGAGTGGGAGTGAACGAAAAAATCAGGCAGGCCACAAAAGCAGACCAGATTCCGACCACAGGACGCCCATCCTTCCTTTTCGAGAAGCTCTGGCCAACGGCAACAAGTATGAAAAAGAGGATAATATTGGCTGTACAGGTTAAAAGTAGTGACATAAGACTTACTCGAAAGATGACATCTCTGACGGGAAGCAGGCAGAACAGTCTTCCCAGGAGGGTATAGAGAGGGTAGCCGGTCGGATGTGCGATGCCCAGAGTCTTACACACCACCGCCAGCTCACCAGAATCGATGAACTGCGCGGTGGGTGCCTGGGTGAGAAGAAAGACGAAAAGATCGAAGAATAGGAGAGCGGCGCAGGCAAACGCCGCCCTCCGCTTAAAGGAAATCAAGGTTTATTTTGGGGTTTCGGGTGCTGAGCCTGCCGATTCATCAGCATACTCACGGTCAGCCCGTTCGGCTCTTCAGATTCCTTAAAGGAATCTTCTTAGCTGGCATTAGCAAAACCCAAACTCAAGATCTTATTGAAAGCCCGAATGTCATTGCTAAGAGTCGCCCGCCAAGCGTGGGGACCCCCAAGCAATCTACGTCCCGTCAACCCGCACGAGAAAGAGATTGCTTCACTTCGCTCCCAATGACACTCCTGATATTCCCTGAGGGCCAGTTAGGTTAGCGTGTGGACTTCCACGCTGCTGGCAGTAACGGTAACGCGCGTCAGAATGGGAGGTCGTCGTCTTCGGCTTTGGTCTCTTCCATCTGAGGTTCTTCCACAGCTTCGGGCACCTCTTCTTCAACCTCGCCTTTTCTTCCCAGCATCTGGACGGACTGAGCAACTATCTCTGTGATCCATCTCTTGTTGCCGTCCCGATCGTCATAGGAACGGGTCTGAATTCTTCCCTCCACGTACACGGGACTCCCCTTCTTTAGATATTCATTGCACACTTCAGCCGCTCGTCCGAAGGTGACGATATTGTGCCAGTCAGTCCTTTCTTGAAGCTGCCCGTTCTGGTCTTTCCGTCTGAAATTTGTGGCCAGCGGGAATTTAGTTACCGCTTGTCCACTGGGAAGATAACGCAGCTCCGGATCCTTTCCCAGGTTTCCGATCAAGATGGCCTTATTGACTCCTCTCATGTCGAACCTCCTATCATTTCGAATTTTCAACTGATATTCCAAACTAAAATAAGCCCTGCAAAAACACTTGTCAACTTCTAAATCCACAAACTGTGCTTTTCCCGGAAAATCAGAAGCATTTTCCGCTGCTCTCTGTTTGATTGAGACGGGTTTTCTTTCTTCCGGTTTTTCGAGTCTCGGTGTCCTCATCCTCTGGCCATGATTTTTGAACTTTTCTATTGCCAATTGAACAAACTTATCGTATTTTTGGAGCAATTTGACATCGGAATGTTCTCATGTCCTATACCGGTATCAAGATAAAACGACGTTCTAAGATAGTGGTGGCTTCCTCAAAGAATTTCCCTGGAGGATCAGGTTTCGAAATCGGGCTCAAGCCGAGACATCCAGGAGGTTGCCAGACCACTAACCAATGGATACTGTTCAGGTGACCTGATAAGGCCAGAAGCGAGTTTGAAGGATCGGGCCGAGCGGGAAAAATGCAAGGTTTTTCTTAAGGAAAGTGTTTTCCATGAAGATCCTTTTGGTAAATCCGCCTGCGGGAAGTATCTACCATTTTCTCAGACTGAAAACGCCGCCTCTGGGACTGGCATATATAGCCGCGATGTTGCGCGAGAATGGGCATCAGGTCAGTGTAACGGATCTGAATGTGGAGCCCGTCGATTACAACACCCTGCCGTACGCCGATTTCGACATAGTAGGAATATCGATTGACACCATGCGCTATCCAGTCGCCCTGAAAATCGCCGAGGCTGCTAAACGGAACGGAAAGACCGTTGTGGCCGGAGGACAGCACGTCACCTTTTTTGATTCCCAGGTCCTTTCCACGGGGTTGTTTGACTTCATAGTCAGAGGAGAGGGAGAACTGACCATGCTGGAACTGGCCCGACACATAGAGGGGGGAGATTCCTTTGAGGAGGTGAAAGGCATCTCCTACATCGCTGATGGAGAGGTGGTCCGCACGCCGGGCCGACCTTTGATCCAGGACTTAGATTCCCTCCCCTTCCCGGCTCGGGATCTTTTACCTCTGAAGCGTTATACCACCACCTTAAATGGCCGTTCGCTGGCGGCGGCCCTGACCTCCAGAGGTTGTCCCTTTAACTGCGATTTCTGCGCCTGCTCTCAGTTTTTCGGCAGGAGCTGGCGGACTCGCTCTGTGAACAACGTGATGGAAGAGCTTGGGTTCGTTCGAAAAAAACAAGGCTATGGGGCAGTGGCCTTCTTTGATGATAACTTCACCCTGAATCCCAAAAGGACGGCCAATTTCTGCGAAAACATTCTGCAAAGGGAATGGGATCTATACTGGTGGGCGTTCTCCCGCGTGGACTGGGTGGTGAAACACGAGGAACTGGTCAAGCTGATGGCCCGGGCGGGACTGAAACAAGTCTTCGTCGGCTTCGAGAGCGGAAGCCAGGAGGTTCTGGATCAGTTCGGCAAGGATCTGGACGTAGATAAGTCTTTCAAAGCCGTGGAGATTCTGAGGAAATACAAAATCAGCGTTTGGGCAAGCTTCATCATCGGGGCCCTTAACGAGACCAAAAAGATGATAAAACAGACCATAAAGTTTGCCAACAAACTAAACCCCGACTTCATTCAGTTCGGCATCCTCACCCCCTATCCCGGCACCGCCCTTTACGAGAAGGTGAAAAACCGGCTGCTGACCACCAACTGGAGCAAGTTCTGGGGTGGCGATCCAGTGATCAAGCTGGATAAGCTTACCCCCAAGGAGTTGAAGAAACTTCTCTGGAGAGCTCACCTCTCCTTCTATGCTCGACCCAAAAGATTGTTCTCTGTGGTCCTCCCTTTTTTCCTGAGGACTTCAAAGGATAGCCGGAAAAAGAATAAAATTTTGGTGAAACCCGATCTCAGGCAGAGATAGGGAGACTTTTTTTGATTGTCTGAAAACCATAGAGTTGTGCTCTAGCTCTCCGCCACAGGCGGATCTGCCCAGGCGCCCATACAGGCCCGTCTGAGGGGGGCGTCTGTCCGCCTCTGGTGAAGATGTAATCCCAGAAGCCTGGACAGTTCCATGCGGGGATTTATGAAATCCAGCCAGACGAGAAAACAAAAAATAAATAACCAGGGGCGTTACACGGTCAAAATAGCCGTGATGGTAATTTTATCGGTACAGACAAGCTTATGTTATACGCCATCTTAAGAGACCAAGAGGGGTGAAGATCAAATGAATGATCTAACAAACAAAAACCGGACGGTCACTATTATCCGGTGGATCGCAAGAATTCTGAGTATTATAAGTGTGGCGTTTCTATTGATTATGGTTGTTCCGCAACTGTTTTCCCCACAACAATCGAAACCACTTGCGTTTGGTGAGACAGTCGGACTGTTCTTTTTCCCATTAGGTGTATGCATAGGTCTGATTATCGCTTGGAAGTGGGAAGGACTGGGAGGAATGATTGCGGTCGGTGGCGCAATCTGTTTCCATGTGACAATGCTAATAACCGGTGGAAGCCTTGATATAAATCCGTTCATTGAGGCCCTGGCTGTCCCGGGACTTTTGTTTTTGACTTGCTGGCTTTTATCTCGTGGCCGGTTAGAGACAAAAGAAGCGACTTCATTTCCGTAATGAAGGCAGCCTGTGAGCATTTAGGAGTGTAGTTTGGCTTTCTGATATTTCGGCAATGGCAATTGCCGAAGCTAATGAACATCGGCATTTCCTAATGCCGATGCATCAGCTAGATGAAGAAGCAGAGCACAGATGACGTATCATGTGTCGTGCCGGGCACTCTCTATCTGGTGAGCACGCCCATCGGCAATCTGGAAGACATGAGCCTGCGAGCTTTGAGAGTGCTCAAACAGGTGGATCTGGTGGCGGCTGAGGATACCCGTCACACAGGCATACTTTTGAAGCATTACAAGTTCCGGAAGCGCTTGATCAGCTATCATGATTTCAACAAAGACAAGAAAGCGCCTCTCTTGATAGAAAACCTGAAAGCAGGCAGGTCGGTGGCTGTGATCTCAGACGCCGGCACTCCCGGCATATCCGATCCGGGCTACCTGCTGGTTAAGCTGGCAGTCCAAAACGACATCAGGGTGGTGCCGGTTCCCGGCGCCTCCGCTTTTCTCTCCGCCTTGGTCGCTTCCGGGCTCCCCACAGACAGATTTGCTTTCGAAGGATTCCTACCGTCTAAGCCGGGGAAAAGGAGGAAGCGATTGGAGAGACTGCGGGACGAAGAGAGGACTTTGATTTTCTACGAATCACCTCACCGTTTCGCCAGAACACTGGATGATGTATCGCAGATTTTGGGACGGCGGAGAATGGTTGTGGCCAGAGAGCTGACCAAGAAGTTTGAGGAAATCCTAAGAGGCGAGCCGGAGAGGATTAAACAGTTGTTGGGGGAACGCAAGGTCAGAGGGGAACTGGTGGTTTTGGTTGAGGGGAGGTCTACCTGAGGTCATCTTCAGGTCGGTTTTGTAGACGATGACAAGCGAGAAAGTCGACAGATATCTCTTGGTAGATAAAGCCACCTTGATTTACATGGCCGCTTTGAGTTTTCTGATCCTGGCCTTCGGTTCCAATCTGCCTGGCTGGGGGATTTACATTGGTTTCAATCTGGGCATCTGCTTAGCCATTGTCCTGATAGCCAACGCTCTAAATCACCGGACGGGCGGCTGGATGTTCTTCCTTCGCCACTGGTATCCTCTGATATTTTTTATCCTGCTTTATGAGGAGACGAGAAACTTAATTCACATGATTTTCCCCCAACCTTTCGACCCTCTGATAAATCAACTGGAACTGGCTCTGTTTAACATTTATCCTACCGTCTGGATGCAGAAATTCGTCTGCTTTGGCTTGAACGAATATCTGATGTTTTCCTACTCCTTTTACTATTTCCTGCTGGTAGCGCTGGGGTTGGGGCTTTTTTCCAGCCGCAAAATCAGAGAATTCGACGATCTGCTCTTCACCTCCGGGGTGGCGTACTACATTTCGTATGTTGGATTCATTCTCTTCCCGGTGGAGGGTCCCCGATTTGCCTTGATGCATAGTCATCAGGTGGAGATATCCGGCGGATTCTTCACCTCCCTGGCTCAAGGTCTGATAGATACGGCTGGCATCCAGGGGGCGGCCATGCCCAGCTCTCACGTGGCAGTGGCGCTGGTGGTCTTGGTCTATGCCAGACGTCATCACCGCGTCCTTTACTGGGTGCTCTCCCCTCTGATAGTCAGCCTGTTTGTTGCCACGGTGTACGGCCGCTTCCACTATGTCTCTGATGTTGCAGCCGGCATTCTGGTGGGCGGAGCCAGCATCCTAGTGTGCGACATGATCATCAGGAAGAAAAGTACCACCCCAAAGCAAGAAGTATTCAAAAAGGAGTTTTCACTTGACTTGGCTAAGTCGGACTGATATTATAAGATTTCAAAAAGTGGAATCCTGACCTTTTTGAGAAAAGTACGCGCAATTCCGATAGTATGACAGAACTTAAACTCTTGAACAAACACTGGGTCTCAGGGTTTGAGACGGTCATTGAACCCCTGGCGAGGCTTCTGATAAACCTCAAGATTCACCCTCACGCTCTCACCTTCTCCGGCCTGGTGATCAGCATTCTGGCTTTCAACTTCTTCAGGCAAGGCCTTTTTTTCTCCGCAGGGGTGATGGTGGTCTTAGCAGGAGTCTGTGACGTGCTGGACGGGAGGCTGGCCCGTGAAACCAACCGCATGTCAAAATTCGGTGCCTTGATGGATTCCACCATAGACAGGTATTCGGAGGTCCTGTTGTTCTTGGGGCTGGCAGTCTTTTTTTACGACAAGCACAGCCACGTAGTCTACCTGATAATCCTGGCCATCGCCGGCTCTTTCATGGTGAGCTACACTCGCGCAAGAGCAGAGGGTTTAGGAATCGCCTGTAAGGTGGGGCTGATGAAAAGAGAGGAGCGAATAACCTACTTGGCTATCGGTTCCCTTCTGGGTGCCATCCCCGGGATCGGAATATATTTCGTTATAGTCACCATTTGGTTTATCGCGATCTTTGCCAATGTCACCGTTGTCCAGAGGGTCATATTCATCAGGAACGAACTCAACAAGCTGGAAGGCAAATAGATTGACATTGATAATAAGCCACGTTCGGCCGAGTCGTCAGCGGGTCGTAACAGAGAAGGAGGTCGTATGGACAAGGTTAGGGTCGCCATAATCGGCGTGGGCAATTGTGCTTCCTCTCTCGTACAGGGGGTGGAATATTACAAGAAAGCAAAGCAAAAGGATTTTGTCCCGGGATTGATGCACGTGAATCTGGGGGGATATCACGTAAGAGATATCGAGTTTTCGGCTGCCTTTGATATCGACAAGAATAAAGTGGGAAAGGATCTTTCCGAGGCCGTCTTTACATCTCCTAACAACACCTACAAGTTCTGTCCGGTGCCCCGCCTGGGGGTTCCGGTTCACCGGGGGATGACCCATGATGGGCTGGGAGAATATCTCTCCAAGATAATTCAAAAAGCTCCCGGCCCTACCGCGGATATAGTCACCATACTTAAGGATACCAAGACCGATGTGGTGGTCAGCTTTCTTCCGGTGGGAAGCGAGGAGGCGACCAAGTGGTACGTGGAGCAGGTTCTGGATGCCGGTTGCGGATTTGTCAACTGCATTCCCGTATTCATCGCCAGGGAAAAATACTGGCAGAAGCGCTTTAGTGATAGAGGCTTGCCGGTGATCGGCGATGACATCAAGTCACAGGTAGGAGCCACCATTGCCCACAGGGTGTTAACCAGGCTTTTCCGGGACAGGGGAGTAAAGCTTCTGAGAACATCTCAATTGAATGTCGGGGGTAACACCGACTTTTTGAACATGCTGGAGAGGTCTCGACTCGAATCCAAGAAGATATCCAAGACCAATGCGGTCACCTCGCAACTGGACTACGACTTGGGCGCCAAAAACATCCATATCGGGCCATCCGATTATGTAGCCTGGCTGACCGATAGAAAATGGGCCTACATAAGAATGGAGGGGCAAACCTTCGGTGATGTCCCCTTAAACGTGGAGTTTAAGCTGGAGGTGTGGGACTCTCCCAACTCCGCCGGAGTGGTGATTGATGCGGTGAGATGCTGTAAATTGGCTCTGAATCACAAGCTCTCAGGAGCTATGGATGCTCCTTCTTCATATTTCATGAAGTCGCCGCCAAAACAGTACACCGACGAGGAGGCACGCACGTTAACTGAAGAGTTCATAAAGAAATATGGACTGAAAGAAAGGAAGGTCGCTTCCCTGAAGAATAAGAAATCGGTGAAAAGATAGAACTCTGGTTGAAGAATAGCTGAGATATCTCAGGGAGGTGGTTGGAATCTGAGGCCACCTCTTTATTTTCTGTCTGAGCCGTTCAATAACAGGATCCTTGGCATGGCGGGGTTTTTAATAACTTTTGAAGGAATAGATTTCTGTGGCAAAACCACCCAAGCGCGCAAGCTCGCCTCCTACCTCCGGAAAAAGGGACATAATGTTCTCCTTTTACGGGAGCCAGGGGGAGGCAAGATAGGAGAAAAGATTCGACAGGTCCTTTTAAACAAAAGCAACTCTGAGATGACTCCCCTAACCGAGCTTCTGCTCTACGAAGCGGCCAGATCCCAGCTTACCGAGAGGACCATCCTACCCGCCTTAAAGGAAGGCAAAGCAGTTCTCTGTGACAGGTACTCTGATTCGACCTTGGCCTACCAGGGCTACGGGAGAGGTTTGGAAAAGAGAATGATAAGGCACGTGAGCCAAATTGCCACGTTTAAGCTCCTGCCAGACTTGACCATACTTTTGGACGTGCCGGTAAAGACATCTCTTAAAAGAGGAAGAAAGGAAAAAAGAAAAAAAGACCGTCTGGAAAAGGAGAGATTTGAGTTCCATCAGAGGATAAGGGAAGCATTTCTGAAGATTGCCGGTCAGAATCCAAAAAGGATAAAAGTAGTGGACGGAACGCAGAATATCGACAAAACCTGGCAAAAGGTGAAGAAGGCGGCGGATTCGTTCTTGAGAACAAGACCCGAGGCTGCCGGAAAAATCCGGTGACCAATCTTCACACGCTGCTTGTCTCTCAGCGGCCGTGTCAAGACGTGTTTTTTGTACTTGCCCAATTCATTGGGCTTTTTTTAAACTTGATAAATCCAGCAACCATGAAAACGATGCAAGCCGAATGAACGTTAATACTATGAAGCAATCGATAAAGCGGCCTTCGTTCACAAAAACCTGGTCGCAATCGTCCAACCACGTAAAATCTTTTGGAGGTTGATTATGCCGCAAGAATACGTCAGAATCAAAAAGGGAGTTCTGTTTCTGGGGGTGGCCATAATCGGGCTTTTGATCGGGGGGCTGGTCTACGCTTTAACCGGCAATCTTTATGCAAATCTCGAGGAATTCGGCCAAGTGGCTACGGTGGTGAGCTCTAACTATATGGAGGATGTTGATTCGAAAAATCTGATCAAAGCCGGAATCACCGGAATGCTGGATGCTCTCGATCCCTATTCAGAGTATCTGGATCCAAAGCAGCATAGTGTGCTTTTGGAAGATACACACGGTCAGTTTGAAGGACTGGGGATAGAGATCGCCATCAAGGACGGATGGCTCACCGTCATCTCTCCTCTGGAAGACACCCCGGCCGAGCGAATGGGGATACAGGCGGGTGACAGGATCGTAAAGATTGAGGGGGTCTCTACTGAGGGCATAACGGTTGAGGAGGCGGTGGCTAAACTCAGAGGAAAGAAGGGGACGGTAGTTAGTGTCACGGTTGAGAGGGAAGGCATCAAAGAGCTCATGGATTATGACATCGAAAGGGACGTGATCTCCATAAGAGCGATCCCTTACTACGGAGTAGCCCAAGAAGGAATCGCCTACGTCAGACTGAACCGCTTTTCCGACATAGCGGCTGACGAGCTGAAGGAGGCGGTAAGCGAGCTTCGGCGGAAAGACGTCAAAGGTTTGATCCTGGATCTGAGGGGAAATCCGGGCGGGCTTCTTTCTCAAGCCGTTGCGGTGGCCAGTGTTTTCCTGAAGCCGGACCGGCTGGTAGTGGAGACCAAAGGAAGGGTCAAAGATCAGAGCAAGAAGTTCTATTCGTCCGGCAAACCTCTCTATCCCGACCTGCCTTTAGCGGTGCTGGTAGATGGGGGATCGGCATCCGGATCGGAGATCGTGGCTGGGGCGATGCAGGACTGGGACAGAGGGGTAATAATCGGAGACACCACCTTTGGAAAGGGACTGGTCCAGAACGTGATCGAACTGGGCGACGGCGCCGGCCTAAAGCTCTCCACGGCCAAATACCTGATGCCTTCAGGAAGAAGCATTCAAAGGCCAGAGGATCTGAAGAATCCAATGAAGCTAATCGATAGGTATCCCGATGAGCAAAGCGGTGTACCGGATACGAGCCGAATACAGGAGAGATTCTTCACCGAAGGAGGAAGAGTGGTCTATGGCGCCGGGGGAATAGTCCCGGATATCGTAGTTCCCTATGATCAGCTCTCCCCCTTGGAATATAACCTCCTGGCTAAACTTTCATTCTTCGACTTCGCCATCCATTATACCGCTACCCACCCGAGCGTTCCCAGGGACTTTGAAGTGGACGGGGCCATGCTTTCCGAATTCAACCGGTTTCTGGAGAGCGAAGATTTCACCTACCAGACCTCATCCGAGGTGGAGTTGAAAAAGCTGAAGGAGGCGGTGACTCAGGAAAAAAGGTCGGGGGTCATAATCCGACAAATAGAGGAATTGGAGAAGCTTCTGAAAACGGAGAAACAAGACGATTTCGAGGGATCTAAGGAGTATATAAAATCCGAGATAAAGGAAAATATCTTAGTCAAGCTTTACGGGCGAAGCGCCAAGTATGAGGGAGTGTGGTTCAAAAGTCATCCCCAGATCCAAAAGGCTATCCAGATTCTGTCGGACCCGGAACAGTACCAGAGACTGCTTTCGTCAAGATGATTGCCTCACCCACAAGCCCCTTAATTAGTTGACTTTTCAGGATTGAGATAGGCGTGCTTGAAGCCGGTCGGAGTTACCCTAACCCCGAGCAAGAAGGGCAGGAGCTGGAGGAACCGCAACTGGTATCGACAACCGGGGTAAAAGCCAAAAAGGCTTTTGGGGATGAAAAGTGAATCGTATGCTTGAAACAGCAAAACAAGGATAGGATGTCTGAATCCCTGTTAATGGCTTTAGGAGGCTTGTTTGCCGGGCTTTTCGGGTCGGTCCTGGGGCTGGGCGGAGGCATCCTGATCATTCCCATGTTGACCTTAGCCTTCGGGGTGCCCATGAGAGAGGCCATTGGAGCCTCACTGGTGTGCGTGATCGCCACCTCTTCCGGAGCGGCAAGCCTGTACGTAAAGAGGGGCATCTGCAACATACGTTTGGGGATGACCCTGGAACTGGCGACCACATCAGGGGCTATTGGCGGGGGGTTGATTGCGGGTGTCTTGAGACCTCAAATCCTTCAGTTCCTGTTCTCCGGTCTCTTGATTTATACCGCCTGGACAATGTTGAAGCAAAAAGCCGAGACGAAAGCGTCAAGCAACCCGGATGATGGAGAGGAATCATACCACACGGCTCGTCTTCCGCTTGGCATGGGCGCCTCATTTTTTGCCGGGAACGTCTCCGGGCTTTTGGGTGTGGGCGGCGGCATTGTAAAAGTTCCGGTAATGTATCTTCTGATGAAAGTGCCGCTCAAGACCGCGGTGGCCACCAGCAACTTCATGATCGGAGTGACCGCAAGTGCCGGGGCCTTCGTGTATTTCTTCAGAGGCGATGTCCACCCTCTGGTGGCCGGCTCCACCATGCTGGGAGTCTTTCTTGGCGCAACCCTGGGTTCGCGTCTGCTTCCCAAGATCAAA
Source organism: uncultured Ignavibacteria bacterium (assembly GCA_964348415.1). Lineage (GTDB taxonomy): Bacteria > Zixibacteria > MSB-5A5 > MSB-5A5 > SM1-73 > SM23-73-3. Next base: position 38,352 of record CAYGCR010000019.1, read on the forward strand.
GCACAATATCTCAACAAGGCGTTCGTCTTGGTTCTGATATACTTGTCCCTGGAGATGCTGCTTAAAGGATTAGGTCATCATCTTTTGTTCTGAGGTCTATGGCAGATAAAAAAGAAAAAAGCTGCGCCAACATAAGCACTATTCTTCTGATCGGCTCATTTTGTGCCGCAGGGTTACTGGTTTTAGGACTGGGCATGTTTATCTTTCGCGCACAACCTGAGGAGCATCTGGCCACTTTGACCAGACCCGATTTTTCCAATTTTCTCTCGCAACTTCTCCGGGGTGAGTCGGTCGGGGTTATCAGCTTGGGCATTCTGGTGATGATGTTTACTCCATTGTTGCGGGTAGTTGTGGCAGCTTCCTCCTTTTTCTGGGAGAAGGACTTCAGGTACGCCGCCGTGGCTGTGGGGGTCATGCTGATACTGCTTTTTACCATCATCCCGAATTTCCTTTAACCCGAGAGCCTCATTTAGAAAGGTTTAAGGCAAGTGAAGAAGGATTCGAAAGGTATTCTGGTCCTGGTCGACTTCGACGGAACCATCAGCCAAAATGATGTGGGCGCCCTTTTATTTGACACTTACTCAAAAAAAGAGAGCCCGAAGATCGTATCGCTCTGGCTGAAAGGAGACATCAGCTCGAAAGAGTGTCTTCAGAGAGTGTGTGAACTGACAGAGGTAACTAGATCAGAGCTAAAAAAGTTTGCTCTCTGCCAAAAAATCGATGGAAAATTTCCCGATTTTGTCGATCTTTGTAAATGTGAGAACCTGAGACTTGCGATCCTAAGCGATGGACTGGACTTCTACATAAAATTGATTTTAGAAAAACACGGCTTGGAGAAGGTTCCCTTTTATTCTAACATTCTCAGATTCGAAAACAGGAAACTGAAGCCGGAATTTCCTTACTTTGACCGAGGATGCGGCAGTTGCGGCAACTGCAAGCGGTATCATCTACAGAACTTGAGGAGGAGAAAGGAAAAAGTCGTTTATATCGGAGATGGACTTTCGGATAAGTGTGCGGTGAGGGAGGCGGATTTCGTCTGCGCCAAAAACGATCTGCGCAAATTCTGCGTGAAGGAAGATATCAAGCATTATCCATTTCGCAATTTCGAAGACGTAATTCAGATATTTGAGGATCACATTCTCAATCAGCGGTGATTTCACCAAGGGTCCGAGCGGAGCAGGCCAAAAGTTCAAACTAGGTCAAGCCTGGCCGCAACTTTACAGCCCAACAGTTTTTTGGGCAAAGGCAATTGCCAAGGAGAAGTGAATAGATGAAGGCCGTGATCATGGCCGGGGGTTTTGGTACACGCCTGAGACCTCTCTCCTGCAGCATTCCCAAACCCATGGTATATATGGCAAACAAGCCCATGATGGAGCATATAGTCAGCCTTTTGAAAAAACATGGGCTGGTTGATTTGGTGGTCTTACTGTATTTCCAGGCAGAAACCATAAAAAGCTACTTCGGGGATGGATCAAGGTTTGGGGTGAAGATCGAATATGTCGAGGCTGTGGAAGACTACGGCACTGCCGGAGCAGTAAAAAATGCCGAAGGCCTGCTGGATAATAGATTCATGGTCATTTCCGCAGACGTGCTCACCGACATCGATCTGAAAGCCGCCTGTGATTTCCACCAGGAGAACCGAGCAAAGGCAACCATGGTTCTGGCTCGCATGGAGAATCCGCTTGCCTACGGTGTGGTTATTACCCAGAATGACGGAAAAATATCCAGATTTCTGGAAAAGCCCACCTGGGGAGAGGTATTCAGCGACACTGTCAACACCGGAATATACATCCTGGAGCGTGAGGTGTTGGAACAGATACCTGCCAAACAAAACTTTGACTTCAGCAAAGATCTCTTCCCCCGTCTACTCTCCGCCAATGAAACGCTCTATGGCTTCGTTACCCACGATTACTGGAGAGATATCGGCAACCTGGAGGAATACTTCCGGGCGAATCAGGACATCCTGCAGGGAGGAGTGAGCATAGACATCGGCGGGAACCTGCTTCATCGCGAACATGCCACCCTGTGGGTGGGGAAGAATGTGAAGGTCGGGGAAAAGGTTGAATTCAAGGGGACCGTAATCATTGGAAACGATTGCCGCATAGGTTCCCACTCTTTCATATCCAATTCTGTAATAGGCGATAATGTCCGAATCGGAGAAGACGTGAACCTGGACCGATCGGTGATCTGGAAGGAAACCTCAATCGGGAAGCGCAGCATTCTGACTGAGGCCATTGTGGCAAACAATGCTAAGCTTGAAGACGAAACGGTGGTCTTTGAGAATGCAATCATCAGCGAGAACTGCCACATTGAGAAGGGTGCCAAAATCAAAGCCAACGTGAGGGTCTGGCCGGGAAAAAGGGTAGAGGCCGGGTCCATCCTCTCCTCCAGTCTGGTGTGGGGAGAGAGATGGAACCGGGAGCTTTTCACCGATGCCAAGGTGATGGGAGTGGGTAATTTGGAGCTGACTCCAGAGTTTGCGGTCAAACTGGGAGCAGCCTACGGAGCCATGCTGGGAAAGGGCTCAACCGTGGTCACCAGCAGAGATGCGGGAGGCACCTCCCGAATGATCAACCGGGCCTTAATATGCGGCCTTCTCTCTGCAGGAGTAAACGTGAATGACCTGAGGACACTTCCCATCCCGGTGGTCAGGTATGAACTGAGATCCGGAAAGGAACAGGGTGGAATACACACCAGGAGCTCACCACTGGACCCCAAGCAGACCGATATAATCTTCTTTAACGGGGGCGGCCTGGATCTGCCAGCGTCGAAGACCAAGTCGGTGGAGAGGCTTTTCTTCCGGGAGGATTTCAGAAGAGCATCCCCGGAGGAGACCGGACAGCTTGATTTTCCACAACGGGTAATCGAATCCTACCGGCAGGACTTCCTGAAGTCTATAGATTCCGAGCAGATCAGAAAAGCGCAGTTCAAGGTCGTTGTTGACTACTCCAACGGGGGAGCCTGCGAGATTTTTCCCTCCATCATCGGCTCGCTGGGCTGTGAGGTCATCTCCCTGAACGCCTACCTGGATCCTAAGAAGCTTTCCCGTACCGATGAGGAACTGTCTCGTTCCATTCAGCAACTTTCCTCCATTGTCAAATCAGTGAATGCAGACGTTGGTTTTCTTTTTAACCCCGGAGCGGAGAAGCTATCCGTGGTGGACGAGGAAGGCGAGTTCATCCCGCCCGACCTTTTGCTTCTCATAGTCACTTCTCTTTTCTTGGCATCCACCCCGGCGCGCAGAATCGCCGTTCCCGTGGTGGCGTCCATGGGAGTGGAGACAATTGCAGCGGAGTACGGGGTGAAGGTAATCCGCGTCAGAAATGATCATCTGGCCATGATGGATGCGGTTTCCGATCTCAAGGTGGACTTCGTTGGTGGAACCAGGGGAGGCTTCATCTTTCCGAGATTTCAGTTGGGAGCGGATGCCATGTTCAACGTGGCCAAAATATTAGAGCTTCTCTCCAAAAACGGCAGATCGGTTTCCGGTCCTCAGAAGAGAAGTTTGGCCCAACTGAGAAAAGAACTGGATCAGTACCATATGGTCAGGCAAACGGTTCCCTGCACCTGGGGGAAAAAGGGACAGGTGATGAGGGAGCTTTCAAAATATACCGAGGACTGCAGGCGTGAACTGGTGGATGGAGTGAGAGTATTAAACTGCGACTCCTGGGTACAGGTGATGCCGGATCGCAGAAAGGCTTCTTTCCACATACTGGCTGAGTCGATCAGACCAGGTGAAGCGGAGAGGCTTTTAGACAAGTTCGTCAAGAAGGTCAGCGAATGGCAGAGGTGAGCAGACGGACTCAGCTCAGTGAATCCAACCTTTCAGACACAGCCAACATGGTTGTTCTACATAGGGACGGGAATTGATCCCGCCCCTTCTTTGTATCTTTCGCATGGCCTGGAATCGCCCATCACAGACTGCAAAAAACCAAATTTTCCCCTTGCCTCCCATTCTCTCATTCTTATATTTAAGGAAAAATGAGCAAAATAACTTGCATCAGGAGCATGCATAAAGAACCATCAACTTCCTTTGCCTAAAGGAGGGGAAAATGCCAGAGGAACAAGTGGGGAAGGTGCAGTCTTATTTTCGCAAGATCGAGGTGGCTGCCATCAATATCACGGACGGTACGCTCTCCGTAGGGGATACCATCCACATCAAAGGACACACCACTGATTTCACTCAGACGGTAGAGTCCATGCAGATTGAGCACGAACAGGTTCAAACGGCCAAGCCGGGCGATTCTGTCGGGATCAAGGTCAAGGAGCCGGTACGCGATCACGACACGGTGTATAAGGTCACGGAATGAGCTCCCGCAAGTGCCAATAGTCTGGCGTCAGAATTATAAACCATTCATAGGGCGGGAATTGACCCCGCCCAGAAGCGTTTTTTCATCACAGGTCGTGTAATAATCCAAATAGAGAATGCAGCGGAACGACTCGACTATGATCAACTTGGATGATCTTCCACGAGGACAGCTGATCGGCATGCTGGATGACTTTGCCAAGAACTGGCTGGCTCACGACGGACTCTGGTTCCAGGCGGTGGAGGGTCAATTCGGCATGGAGGCCGCCATCAGGCTGGACCGCGATTGCTGGGAGAAGTTTACTGTTATCGAGGCCAAAAGAATAATGGCCCGTCACCACATTCCTGAGAACAGCGGTTTGGAAGGTCTGAAGAAGGCTCTGAACTACCGCCTCTACAGTCGACTGAACGTACAGGAGGTAGTTGAGGAGACGAAGAACCGTTTCGTGTTCCGCATGAACAACTGTCGGGTTCAGTACGCCCGCAAGAAAAAAGGTCTTTCGGATTTCCCATGTAAGCCGGTCGGGCTTGTGGAATACAGTGGTTTTGCCCGCACGATCGATCCGCGTATCCGCACCATCTGCATCAGCTGTCCCCCGGATGAGCACCCCGAAGAATACTATTGCGCCTGGGCATTTGAGATAAAGTAGGGCGGGTTAGCCGCAGTCTTACATCGCGTGGGGGGAGTTTTTCGCAGACTGAAGTCTGCGACTACAACAAGCTTTTTGTCAGATGGTTTTGTAGCCGCAATCTTTAGATTGCGCAACAAAAATCATGAAAATCAAAGAGCGAAAACATCGCCTGTCAAGAGAAGCATATATGGGCAGAGTGAGATCCGCTTTCACCATTTGCGTCCATGACAGAAGAAGGCTTTTTGTTTCGGATTATATTTTCCACTCTGTGGAGAACATTTTATTACAGACGCTGGTGAAAGCCAATTGCGATGCTCACGTTTATATGTTCATGCCCGACCATTGCCATTTGTTAACCGAAGGGAAATCGGAGGAATCTGATCTATGGCAGTGTGTAGTTGATTTCAAACGAAAAAGCGGATATTGGCTGGCGACAAATGATATGCTGGAGGGATGGCAAAAGGATTTTTATGATCACATCTTGAGGAAAGATGAAGACTTGATCAAGCAAGTAAGATATATTTTGGGAAATCCCGTGAGAAAAGGTTTGGTCGAACATTGGAAAGCATATCCATATAAGGGTTCGACATTATATGATTTTGACCAATGGCAAGAACAACAAATGTAGCCGCACTCTTTAGAGTGCGAAAAAATTCGCTCAGACTATCTGCCATAGGCAGATGCCCCGCCAAAGGCGGGGGAAAGTCTGCGGCTACAAAGTCCTGGATTGTTAATAGGTTTTGTAGCCGCAATCTTTAGATTGCGTTGAGATTTTCGCAGACTCAAGTCTGCGGCTACAAAAACCGAAATCTTGAAATCTATTCTTGCGGACTATGTTAGCCCGAGTTCTTTCCAGCGCAGTTTTGGGCATTGACGCTTACATCGTCGAGGTGGAGGCAGACATTACGCCTATGCTTCCCTCGTTCGCCACCGTGGGCTTGCCCAACGAGGCAGTCAAGGAGAGCAAGGAGCGGGTCATGTCCGCCATCAAGAACTCTGACTTCATCTTCCCCAATAAGAAAGTAACCATAAACCTTGCTCCGGCTGATGTGAAAAAAGAGGGCTCCGCTTTTGATCTTCCCATTGCCATCGGAATCCTGGCCGCCACCGGTCAGGTGGCAAGAGAGGATTTTGATGAATACATCATTCTGGGGGAGCTTTCATTGGATGGAAGCTTAAGACCGATCCGGGGAGCCCTTTGCATGGCACTCCACGCCCGTGAATGTGACAATGTCAAGGGAATGATCCTCCCCAAGGAGAACGTCAAAGAGGCCGCTATGGCAAGGG
>CAYGCR010000020.1:0-44167 GCA_964348415.1 uncultured Ignavibacteria bacterium
AACAGTCGTTCTGGTCTGGGGACCGGGAGAGAAGGGCGTGGTGGAAAGGATGGAGGATATGATGAAAGAAAGGCCTGTAATTTCCTGGCGGACGTCAAACCTCTTCCAGTTAGGCGCGATCCTGGGCGAAGGTGATCTTCACATCGGAAACGACAACGGCATCAAACATGTCGCCGTGGCGATGGGGAAGCCCACCATCACCGTCTACGGCCCACAAGACCCCAAGAACTGGACCTATCCGGATTTTTCGCGGCACAAGTTTCTGAAGATGGAAACGGATTGTCCTGACTGCGACAAAATGAAAGAGAAATGCAGAGCCCTTACCTGTCTGGACTCGATCACGGTGGACCAGGTGAAAGAGACTTTCCTTGAGCTTCTGAAGGATCTGGAGAAAAACGAAGAGAGAGGCCTTGTCGAGAAAATTAAGCATCCTGCAATTGATTAATGTAAGGTGGTATAATGCCTGTGCCCACTATGCGATCAGCCTGTCGGATGCCTTAAGAAAAAAGGGGCATGAGGTGATAGTGGCTGGCGACCCTCAGAGCCCGCCTCTAGTAAAAGCTGAAGAGCTCGGTTTGCCGGTATATGAGGATCTTTTCTTAAGCCATACCAGCCCGTGGATGATCCTGTACAACGTCAAGAGGATGGTTGACTTGGTGGAGGAGAAAGGGATTGATGTGATCAATGCACACCGGGGAGAGGGTCATCTGGTGGCTGCACTTTCCAAAAACTTTTCCAAGCGAAGGGTTCCGCTGGTTAGAACCAGGGGAGACGTGAGGCCGCCCCGGCCGAATATTTTTAATCGTTTCCTGAACAGTAAACTCACCGACAAGATCATCACCACCTGCGGCACTCTCAGGGCAAGTTACATAAAAGATCTCAGCATTCCAGACGAGAAGGTGATAAATGTCCCGGTGGGGACAGACCATGATTTCTTTTCGCCCGAGTCGAACCGAACGAAGTGGAGAGAAAAATTGACCATTCCAGACAGGAATCTGGTGGTGGGAATGGTAGGCAGACTTTCTCCGGTAAAAGGTCATAAGTACTTCATTCAGTCCGCGAAATACGTTTTAAAGAGAGTTCCGCGTACCACATTCATCGTCTGCGGGGAGGACGCACAGCTAACTGCGGATCAGTTGAAAGAAAGGACAAGAACTCTGGGTATACAAGAGAGTTTTCGATTGGTGGGAAGGATCAAAGATATACGGGATATCATCTCCCTTTTCGACGTGGGGGTGGTTGCCTCGGTTGGATCGGAGACCATATGTCGGGTGGCTTTGGAATACATGTCTATGGGAAAGCCGGTAGTGGGGACCTACGTTAATTCCATACCCGAGGTGGTGGAAGATGGGATCAATGGCTTGGTGGTGGATCCTGGGAGCGCGCAAGAATTAGCTGACGCGCTCATCGAGCTTTTACAAAACCATCGCAAAAGAAAGAAATTCGGTGAAAAAAGCCGGAGCATCGTGCTGCAGAAATTCACTCTAGATAAATTTGCTCAGAGAACCCAGGAAGTGTATTTCAGCCTTCTGAACTAACCGGTCTGCTTGCTTTTTCATCATGGCAAAGGATGACGGAATAAGAATCGTTGAAAAGATTGTCTGGTTCTCCCTGTGTGGCTTCGCCTTTTTCTCTCCCTGGTCTATTGCGGGCGCCCAGACGCTGTTGCTTTTGGGCCTTTTGGCTTGCCTGTTCAAGATGATTCTGGCAGGAAGAATACATTTTGTTCGCACACCATTGAACCTGCCGATTATTCTGTATGCGGCTGCCATGATAATCTCTGTGATCTTTTCCCCTTTCAAGCTCAACAGCCTTCTGGCTCTGAAAGAAGAATGGCTGCTTTTAGCTTTTTTCCTGGTTGTGAATAACATCAAAAAAGAGACAGAAGTTGAGAATCTGCTGACCATTCTGATTCTCATCTCTACGCTGGTAGGAATTTATGCTGTCTGGCAGCATTATTCAGGCATGGACCTGTATCGGCACAAGCTGCTGGAGCCAAGGGGTGAAGTTTTTATAAGCCTGGGGCTTTTTGACCATCATCTCACCTTCGGTGGTTACTGCATGCTGGTTTTCCTGTTAGCATCAACCTTTTTGTTATACCGCAAAAGACCAGGTCTCTTCAGGATTCTCGATTTTGCGGCACCCGCGCTATTGGGACTCTCTTTAGTTTTCAGCTATGCTCGCAGTGCCTGGTTTGGAGCGCTGACCGGAATCGTGGCGCTGGGTCTTCTGAAGGGTGGCAGGTTTGTTTACTTTATGATTATGGGCGTCTTGGTGGTCTGCGTTTTAGTGCTCGTGATCGAACCCACTAGTTTAGACAGAATCAAGGAAATCGATCTTTCCAAGGACAAGCCCGAATCGACGAGAGTAAGACTCTGGCAGACCTCGATCAACATGATAAAGGCCAAACCCATTTGGGGAGTCGGACTGGGCAACTTCGGCCAGATGTTTGACCGGTATAAGGTGGATGGGATCTACGATACCACTTGCCATCCGCATAATGATTTCCTGAATGTGGCGGTCAACTCCGGTTTGCTGGGGCTTTTAGCTTATCTGAGCATCTGGGTGGTCTTTCTGCGTTCCGGCATAAAGTCGGTGTTGAAGAAGAAACGGAGCAGCTTCGGCTACGTTATGCAAATCGGCGGAATCGTCGCCATCGTGGCATTCCTTTTCGCCGGCTTGTTTCAGTGTTACTACACCGATGCCGAAGTGAACATGCTTATTATGTTCATTCTGGGATTGGCCACGGTGCTTCAACTCAAAGCTGCGGAGGAGAAATCTTGAGCGGGATCTCCTGTATCGTCATCACGCATAACGAGTCTGAGAACATAAGAAAGTGCCTGGAAAGCGTCAGCTGGGCAGATGACATAGTTGTGGTTGATTCGGGGAGCACGGACGACACCAAAGGAATCGCCTCTGAGTTCACCGATAAAATCTACGACCTGAAGTGGGAGGGCTTCGGTCCGGCCAAAGAGTTTGCCAGGAGTAAGGCTGCCTCAAACTGGATATTGTCAGTGGATGCAGACGAGATAGTGTCGGAGAAACTGAGAGGTGAAATTCAAGGAATAGCAGAATCCGAGGAGTCGTTAGATGGCTACTACATTCCCAGAAGGTCAAATTTCCTGGGCAGATGGATCAAACACGGCGGGTGGTATCCTGATTGGGTTTTAAGGCTCTTTAGAAAGAACAAGGGGCGCTTCACCAATCGGCTGGTGCATGAGGAGGTAACAGTCTCAGGTCAGACCGGATTCTTGAGAAATGATTTGCTCCACTATACCGACCCGGACTTCGATCACTACCTGAAGAAGTTAAACCATTATACGTCACTGGACGCCCGTCAGCTTCGGCAAGAGGGAAGAGGAGCAAAACTGACGGATATCCTTTTGAGACCACCTGTTACTTTCCTCAAGATGTATTTTCTCAGGAAGGGCTTCCTGGACGGGGCACACGGACTGATCTTAGCCTTATCGTCGGCTTTCCACGTTTTCTCCAAATACGTGAAGCTCTGGCACCTAAGCCAATCTAAAACCGAAGCCCAGTAAAAAGGGTATCTCACACCGTTCAAAAGGGCCTGCGCCTGACGACCAATGTTATCGTATACCTTATATAGATTGTGGCGGTTCCCTTATGATAGGTAAAATGAGAAAGCTTAAGCTGACCGGCAAGGAAAGATTTCTGATTGCCAGAACTGATCGGATCGGGGACGTAGTCCTGTCCACGCCGGTTCTGGAGACCCTAAAATCTCGTTACCCGGAAGTGCAGGTTAGCATGCTGGTGTCTGCCTACGCCGCGGACGTACTAAAAAACAACCCCAATGTTGACGATGTGATAATTGATGACCTCGAAAACCGCCATAGAGGACTCAAAGGGTTTTCCGTGTTGGTTAAAGAGGTGAAAAGAAAAGATTTCGACGTTAGTATCCTGCTCCGGCCAACGCTCAGGCTGGCGCTGCTGCTTTTTCTTGCTGGGGTAAGGTATCGAATCGGGACCGGATACAGGTTTTATCAGCTTCTGTTCAACCGGAAGGTTTACGTTCACAGGAGAATGAACCTGCGTCACGAGGCGGAATACAATCTGGACCTCTTGCAGCCGTTAGGGATACGACCGCAGAAGGTTTGTCCCAGGGTGTATCTTTCACCTGAAGAAGAGTTATTTGCGCAGAGAACCTGGGAGGAGCTTAAACTTACATGGGAAAATGCGGTGGTGGCGATTCATCCGGGAAGCGGGAACTCATCTCTTAATCTGCCGCCGAAGAAATTTGCGCAGGTCGCGGACGTGTTGGCTGAGAAAGCCAACGCAAGAATAATACTCACCGGTAGTGAGAAAGAGAGAGGGTTGGTCGATTTCATAAAGGGCAATATGGAGCATAGCGTAATTGATTTAACCGGCGGGACGAACCTAAGACAGCTGGCAGCCATCCTGAAGAAATCCGACGCACTGATCTCCAACAGCACCGGGCCGATGCATTTGGCTGCAGCCGTGGGTACCCCCACGGTGGCCATCTTCTGTCCTGTCTTTGCTGCCGGTCCTATAAGATGGGGACCTTACGGCGAGGATCATGAAGTGGTTCTGCCGCCGGTTCCGGTGTGCTCCGAGTGCCAGCCAAGAAAATGTCCTCACTACGATTGCATGGAGAAGATCAAAGCTGATTATATCGTTTCCAAAGCACTTTCTGTGCTGAGAAAAAGAGTGAGGGTCAAGCCGAGTTAAAAGACTGACACCGCTTTATTGAGGTTTTAAAGGTATTAATGAGGTGAACGCTTGCCTTCCCAGCTCAAGCTCGGTGAATCAGACGACAGCAAATACTTGCAGCGGGATCCTGGGACATAAGAAGAAGTGATACCAGAGGCGAGATAGATGAATCTGGCAGAATTCATCATAGGGGTAGAGTCCTTCAACGCTAACATTGACATTCCTCTCCTGCGGAAAGCATACGAGTTCTCGGCTAAGGCACACAGCGGACAGTATCGGGTGTCCAGAAAGCCCTACCTGGAACACTGTTTGGAGGTAGCTTTCATCCTGGCAGAGCAACACCTGGACTCGGCTGCCATTGCCGCTGGACTGCTCCACGACGTGGTAGAGGACACCGACGTGACCATTGATCAGGTGAGAGAGGAGTTTGGGGAGGAGATATCCGATCTGGTGGACGGGGTCACCAAGATCGGAGAACTCAAATTCAAAAGCTTGGAAGAGGAGCAGGTGGAGTACTTTCGGAAGATGCTCATCTCCATGGCGGAAGACATCCGGGTGATCATCATTAAACTGGCGGATCGGCTGCACAACATGAGGACCTTAGATTCGCTGGGGATGTCCAAGCAAAGGAGGATAGCCCAGGAAACCCGCGAGGTTTATGCTCCCCTGGCGCATCGTTTCGGGATGGCCAGAATAAAATGGGAACTGGAGGATTTGTCACTTAAGTATCTTGACCCGGAAGCTTATGACGAGCTGGTGCGCAAGATCAACGCCAGAAGAGAGGATCGGGAAGCGTACATACGCGAGATAACTGAGCCTCTCCAAAGGGAGCTGGAGAAGGCCGAGATAAACGCGGACATTACCGGTAGAGCCAAGCATTTTGATTCAATCTACCGCAAGATGAAAAAGAGGCAGAAGCCCTTCGAGGAGATTTTTGATCTTTTTGCCATCCGAATAATCGTGGACTCAGAAGGAGAGTGCTATCACGCTCTGGGGATAGTTCACACTTTGTGGATGCCGGTGGCAGATCGGTTTCGGGATTACGTTGCTCTCCCCAAATCCAACATGTATCAGTCGCTTCATACCACGGTAATCGGTCCCCGGGGGAAAATGGTGGAGATACAAATAAGAACCCATCACATGCACAGGACAGCAGAATACGGCATAGCAGCGCACTGGATGTATAAGGAGGGGCGAAGAGAGCCCAGCGAATCTGACAAACAGATGACCTGGTTAAGAGAAGTTCTGGAATGGCAGAAGGATCTTACCAACCCGTCCGAGTTCTTGGAGTATCTTAAGATCGACCTTTTCCGGGATGATATCTTCGTCTTCACTCCCAAAGGGGAACTAAAGCAGCTTCCTAAGGGATCCACCCCCCTGGATTTCGCCTATGCGGTCCACAGCGAGATCGGCAATCGCTGCATCGGCGCCAAGGCGGATGGGAAGATGATCCCCCTGAATGCGGTGCTTTCCAGCGGCCAGGAGGTGGAGGTGCTGACCTCTCCGCATCAGACGCCTTCGCAGGATTGGCTGAAGATCGTGAAGACCACCCGGGCCCGCAGCAAGATCAGATACTGGTTGCGGCAGAGAAGGTATGAGGAGAGCGTCAGCCTGGGAAAGGAGATCCTGGAGAAGGAGTTGAAGAAGCGTCACCTGAAACTTCCACCCGAGCCCGAGCTTTCCGATCTGGCTATGGGCTTGAACTTTCAGAATGCGGAGGCGATGTTCTTCGCTCTGGGAAACGGCATCATCTCCACCAAGCCCGTACTGACCAAACTGGCTCCCCCGGAAATCCAAAAAGAGATCGAGCCTTCGACCATCCAGAGATTCGTCGATAAGGCCAGAGGTACCAGAGGCATAAGAATCGGAGGCATGGATAGACTGATGTTCCGATTCGCCCAGTGCTGCCAGCCCGTGCCCGGAGAATCAATCATAGGATTCGTCACCCGGGGTCGGGGAGTCTCCGTCCACCGATCTGATTGTCCTAATGCTCTGCAGTTGCGAATGGAAGATGATAGAAAGGTGGAGGTCAAGTGGGACGTGGACAAAGATCAGTCTTTCCTGGTGAAGTTGGACGTGATAGTCCAAGATCGCAAGAACATGCTCAGGGACATAACCCAGGCCATATCGGATGCTGACACGAATGTTCGAGGCGCAGAGATAAAGGGAGGGGAAACCACCTCCACCGGATGGTTCATCATCGAGGTGAAGAACATAAGCCATCTGAACAAAACCTTGAAGAAAGTGAAGAAGGTTAAAGGCGTCATTCAGGTGGAAAGATCCAAGATGGGTGAAAGCGTGGAGGAGACGCGCACAGATGCGGTCAAGTGAGGCGGTGTCCCACCGGACAAACGGTATCAAGTGGTTTACATTTCCGCCATTGGAGGGATATCCCTTTCTCCTCCACGGTTTCCTCACAGAGACCGAGAGTTTCTCCGCCCACGGAGGGGAAGCGAAACTGCAAGAGGTCCTGAGCAAGATCGACCGGGAGAGAAAAAGACCTGTCACCCTAATCCAGACGCATCAGGACACGTGTGTGGTCATAACAGGTGAGGATATTCTGAAAAAAAGATACAAGGGAGATGCCGTGCTCACCAACAGAGATGACATTGTCATCTCTGTGAGCGTAGCTGATTGCCTCCCCATCTTTCTTTTGGACCAGAGGAGCAAGGTAATCGGGTTGGTGCATGCAGGCTGGAGAGGAACGCTGCTGGGAATCGCGCGGAGGGCTGCCGAGAGTTCCAAGCGGCAACTCAAGTGTGATCCGGCAGGGTTTGTGGCTGTTTTCGGTCCATGTATCCACAGCTGCTGCTATCAGGTCTCCCACGATGTGGGAATTCTGTTTGGGAAGGAATGCATCAGGGCTGGTGAAGACGAGGGACTGATGCTCGATTTGGTTTGCGCGAACATGAAACAATTGACAAGCTGCGGAGTAAAAGAGGATAAGATGTTTTGCGTGGACAGGTGCACCTGTTGCGACCGGGAGCAGTTTAGTTCCTATAGAAGGGAAGGTAAGAACACGGTCAAGATGATCGCATTTATGGGATTGAGAGGGCGATAATCTTTTTTAAAGAGACTCCACCTTAACTCACAGGAGGGGAGATGAGAAACCGTCTCTTTCTTTTTGGCGTTCTTGTTCTTTTGTGGTGCGGCTCGGATGCCTGGGGCATCACTGGCTTGGGCATAGGTGTACGCGGGGGAATGATTTCGAATTACAAGAATGACAACTTGAACCTCATCCCTACTCTGAATGACGATTGGCTCAAGGAAATGCCCATGGTAGGGGTGCATCTTGACATCGGGACCTTGAAGGTAATCCATCTGGAGGCATCAGTAGAATATGCCTGGAAGGAAAAAGGGATTGTCCTGGACAATCAAACCAGAGCAGATTTCTCCGTAAGCGATGTCTCTTTGAACGGCACTGCCAAGTACGTTTACTCTCTTCCTGCGTTGAAACCGTTTATCGGAGCCGGAGCAGGCGTACATAGACTGGTCTACGGGATCTCTAATGATGAGTACTCCATCTATGTGCCCGCTGATCAGAGCAAACTGGGACTTCATGTGGTGGGCGGCTTTGTGTTATCTGCGCCAGCCTTCCCGCTGGAGTTTTTGGCTGAGGCGAGATACACCTCCATTCGGACGGAGAACGACCCTACGCGCTATGTCACGCTGCTGGCGGGGCTTACCTATAAGCTTCCTTAAGCCTCGCAGGGACGGGTCGAAGTCCACTTTCTGATTCCGTAAAGCTAATGTTGCTCCATTGAAGGAACCCGGCTATTCCAAAGCCTTTGGTTAAGCTCGGATCCGCGTAATCTCGACTCCGCTTGAAGGGATTCATCTTCCGGGAAGCTTTTGAACGCGCCTTCCCCGGAATAGTTGACAAACAGAGAAGGTTGTGTTATAATCTTACGCGCCATAATTATGCTTAAGGAGGACGATTATGAGAAATGCTCTTGTACTTGCCCTGGTGATGATGGTTCTTCCGCTTTCCTCCGTCTCGGCTCAATTCCTGGGGCAGCTCTCTCCGGCACCGACTGCAGACAGAGGAGAAGTTTTGTTGGGTGGGTATCTGGGGGTCTACGAGGATGCGTTCTCTGTATTTGGGCAGTTTCGTTATGGAATGACCAAATACTTGGATTTTGGCTTCAAGATGGGGCTGATCGATTTGGACCCGGGATACGGTGAAAGCAGCACAGGTATAGTCATAGGGGGCGATCTAAAATACTGGTTTGTCGATCAGGAGTCCGGCGATCCATTGGATGTTTCGGTCGGAGGAGGAACGGAATATGCGAAGATATCGGATTTCAGCATATTCTCATTGGGTGGCAACATCGTGGCATCCTACCAGATCAACTACTACGAGGCCAAGAGCGTCACCCCATATGGCCGCTTGAATGTTCGCTGGGAGAGACAGAGCTACAAAAGATCCTGGGTCCGACCCCTGGGTTGGGAGACCGGCCACCGTACAGATAGCGACTTAGACCTTGCTCTGGCATTGGGTGCAGAACTGAAGCTCTCGGCTGGCCTGTTCCTGGTTGGCGAATTAGAAATAGACGATAACGTGGGCTTTGTGGGCGGAATAAACTACAACGTATTCTGACCCGGTCAAATGAGGAAGATGAAAAAAGCTCTGGATCTCCAGAGCTTTTTTTAGAGCCTCCGGCGGGATCGCCTCTGTGAAGAAAGGGACTTTTTGAGCCTACTTGAAGCAATCATTCTGGGCGCCGTTCAGGGTTTGACCGAATTTTTGCCCATTTCCAGTTCTGGACATTTGGTCCTGGGTGAGTTCCTCCTAAAGGTCAAGTTCGATGACATAAGCTTTGAGGTTTTTGCCCATGCGGGAACATTTGTCTCCGTGGTGGTTGTTTTCAGACATACAATATGGTCCATGCTCGAAGCAGTATGGAGCAAATCAAAGTCCATTTTCGTGGTTGGGGACAAATCATCCGGTTCGGAGGACTGGCGTCTGTTCTGGCTAATTATTGCCGGAAGCATCCCGGCCGGAATTGCAGGATTGTTGCTAAAAGATCAGGTGGAATTCTTTTTTGCCTCTGTAGCACTGGTGTCTTTCATGCTCCTGTTTACCGGGACGGTCTTGTTGCTTACCCAATTCTTTGGAGCCTCTAGAAAGAAGATAACTCTAAGTGATGCGTTTACCGTGGGCCTGGTGCAGGCCTTGGCTATGGTTCCGGGGATATCTCGCTCCGGTCTCACCATCGGCACTGGAATTTTCAAGGGGCTGGAAAGATCCAAGGCGGCAGAATTCTCTTTCCTTCTCTCTTTGCCTGCCATTCTGGGCGCATCTTTGGTCGAACTGAAGGAAGTCCGGGCTCAATCAGAAGTGAGTCACAATCTGGCGATCCATCTGGTGGGTGCTGCCACTGCTTTTGTGGTGGGATACCTGGCCATCAGGTTTCTCCTCAACATGATCAAAAAAGGGAAATTTCAATACTTCGGATACTATTGCCTTGCAGTAGGACTTTTCTTTTTGATTTTGACAGTGTGAATTCCACGCCGGAGATGAGCTCCGGTGCTCAGGTTCTTCTTGTCACACCAATGCAGAAACAGGTCAAGCAGATCCTTGTGGTCCGTTTCAGTTCACTGGGGGATGTGGTTCTGACTACCCCGGTTCTGGGAGCGCTTAAAGCCAAATTCCCCCGGTCCCGCATATTCTTTCTGACCAAAGCTCAGTATGCCGACCTGGTAAGAAATGATCCCCGGATTTCTCACTTAATAGAGTTTGATCCCGAGCGACAGCACAAAGGTCTGACTGGATTGATGAATCTGATATCCCAGTTGAGACGTTATGAATTCGACCTGCTGATCGACCTGCATGCCAATCTGCGCAGCTTCCTTGTCCGCCGTCTGGTGAAATCGAAAGGCAAACTGAAATACGACAAACGCTGGCTATCCCGATTCCTGATGGTACATCTTAAATTCCTGAAAACGGAGGCTGTCCATACAGTCGACTCGTACCTAGAGGCCCTAGGAAAGATTCCCGTCGAGGTAGACGACAAGAATCCAACCCTCTTCTTAGGTCAGGATGATGGCAAATTCGCAGAGCATTTTCTGCTTGAACGGAACGTCGAAAAACATGATATTGTGGTGGGTCTGCACCCGGGAGCAAGGTGGGAGACCAAAAGATGGGATGAAGCCAGATTCGCACAGGCGTGCCGAACCTTGATTGAAAGGCTCAACTGCAAAGTCCTTTTGTTTGGAGACAGTAGCGAAGAGAAGCTGGTTGAAGATATACTAAAGGAGTTGCCAAAGGCAAAAGTACTCAAAGTGGTGGGCTTGTCCTTGGGGGCATTGATGGCACTGATTCAGCGATGTGCTTGCCTGGTCACCAATGATTCCGGTCCGATGCATATCGCATCAGCCTTAAGTGTCCCGGTGGTGGCGATATTTGGACCTACCCATCCGAGATTAGGTTTTGCTCCCCTCGGTTCAAAAGGCGTGATGCTTTGCGCGGACGTCGAGTGTAGTCCCTGCAGCCTGCACGGTGAAAAAAGTTGTCGAAAGAAGGCCAAACCGTGTATGGATCTTATCCAACCGGAGATGGTGGTTGAAGCGGTAAAGACGGTGCTTGAGGAAAAGGAATCTCTTCCGAAGGGAACTTGATTGAGACTGAATCTCTCACTTTTTTTTCTCTTTGTTCTGCTTGGTTCCACAGCATCTCCCCAGACCCCGGATTCTCTCTTGACCGCTGATCCGGATTCCCTGGATTCGCTTATCGACAAAGATAGCTTCGAATTCGTTGGTGTGGTGCACACTGGAAGGTTTGTCGAAGCCGATCCATTCAGAGATAAGCTCCGTCGCGTTTTCTCCTTTTCGGATAAGATTGTTCCTGAAGACATTGATAATTCAATCGCCGAGAGCGTAGGGGAGCTCCTCCAGATGAGAAGCTGGATAGATGTGGTGAAGGTGGGGTCGTGGGGACAGCCTGAGAGGAGCTTAGTCGGCGGCAATCCGCGGGGAGTCAATCTGTTTATTGACGGACACATGTTTGGACAACAGGACATTTATTTTCCCCAAACAGGACAGCTGGATCTGAATTCGGTAGCGCTTTCCAACATCTCAAAGGTGGAATTTCTGCCGGCGGGGATAGCCAGCTTGTGGGGGTGCGGCACAGGGATTTTGGGAGTAGACATCACCACCAAGGATTTCGGCGGACTGGAGCCGTACTCCAGGATGACGGCAAACAGAGGCCCGTGGGGATTCAACAGAACGCAGGCGGAATTCGGAAGAGCATTGACCTCCCGGGGGAAGTTCTACCTAACAGCCGAATTCGAAAACTCGGATGGTGCTTTGGAAAATGACGGTTATGATGCCACCTCTCTTTCTGGCAGAACCACTTTCAATCTGAAAAGACGACTGGATGTTCGGCTCTCGGCATATCAATATAAAAGCGAGATGGAGATTCCTCTGTTCCCTGATGCAAGCCATAAAGACGCGGAAAGAACGTTAAGCAACTGGATGCTGACCGGTGATATGTTCTGGCAGAAGAATATTCATGCTCTTTTGAGTGTCAGCTGGCGATACGACAAACAGAATCAGGAAGTCAAAGGCGGAGCGTACGGTTTTGAAACCAGGAAGATCAATGAAGCGGTTGGGCTGACCGTTACTCAGACGCTGGAGAGGGAGAGAAGTCTTGTCAGAATCCAGGGACGGGTGGACAGGAAGAGTCTCCAGCAATTGAACAGAGAGGATGCGGTGTATCGCGGTCAACTCATGTTTGCGGATCTGTTCCACCTGCGCCCGACCGTTCTGTTGCTTCTGTGTTCCAAGGTGGCAAAGGAAGAGGGATTGGACGCTGGCATCTCTGCATGCGGGGGCGTATCATATGCAATTTCAAAGGGCGTTGACTTGTTTTCGACTTTGGGGAGGTTTGTCGGCTACCCGACTCCTATGGACCGATTTTGGTCCTCTTTTTCAGTGGAGTTCAAAGACACGGTTCCAGATTATAGCGAGGAAGGGAACCCAAGCGTACGGCCACAGAAGTCTTTGATCGCTGATATTGGAGCGAACATCCAGAGGAATCACTACAGGATGGGTGCTTATTTTTTCGTCTCCACAATCGATGATTTCATCTTCTGGTCAAACGTGGACACTACCATGTACTACGGACACTACAAACCGGTCAACTCCGAAGCAAGAATCTGGGGAGCGAATATCAACGCGGAATTTGAGCCCTTGGATCATTTGAGTTCGTACGTCTCGTATAGCTTCAAGCAGGGCAGAGATTCAGACAGGAAAACTCAACTGCCCCACTCTCCCAAGCATTCCTTTTTCGGGTACATCCAATTTGAGAATGAGTTTCTGAGAAGAGAGATAGGGTTCAAAGTCAGGTTGGAGACAAATATCCTGTCTGAGAGGTTCATGGACGAATATGAGCAGGATAGGGAATCGGGCGTGGCCGTCTTGAACGGGAAGGTGACGGTGCGATTCCTGGATTTCTACTTTCATTACGCGGTTCGCAATATCACCGATCAGGCTTATCGACTGACGGGTGACTACTGTGTGCGGCAGAGAAGTTACTGGTGGGGATTCTACTGGGAGTTCTTTGATTGACCTCGAAAGCAAAACGGAAAGGTCGGCTTGGATGATTCCACTGCTTTAAGTACGCGTCGTCACGGAAAGCGAGGTTGAATATGAACAGGGAAGAAGCTTTGAATTTGGTGAAGTCTAAGGTCAAGGGTAAAAACCTGGTCAAGCATATGCTGGCGGTGGAGGCGATTATGAAGAGGGTGGCTGAGCACCTCAACGAGGACGTGGACCTGTGGAGGCTGACCGGACTTCTCCACGATCTGGATTACGATGAGACGGTGGATGATTTTGATCGCCACTCCCTCCTGACCTGCCAGTGGCTGGAAGATTATCACCTGGACGATAGGATACTTTATGCCATCAAGGCTCATCCCGGCAAGGTGGAGCCAAAATCCAGGATGGACTGGACCCTGTTTGCGGCAGATCCGTTGAGCGGTTTGATAGTTGCCGCCGCACTGATGCATCCCACCAAGAAACTGAAGAATGTCACCGTGGAGTTCGTCCTAAACAGATTCAAGGAGAAAAGATTTGCGGCGGGAGCAAGCAGAGAAGATATCAAAGCTTGTGAAAAGATTGGACTTCCCTTGGATGAGTTCATAAAACTGGCTCTGGAGGGGATGCAGAACATCCATGCGGAGTTGGGGTTGTAATTAGTGAATCTTTTTGCTGGTACTGCGGCCGCAAGCTTCAGCCTGGACATTTTTTGGTGCGCTGAAGGTGCGGCTGCCAATATCCGGGAGATCCTGTCAATAATGGAGCAGGCAGTTTAGCCCTGCGAAATTTGGATCATGAAAAAGAAGTGGTCTGGGGCCAAGAAATCCATCTGCTTCTTGATATGGCTGTTTCTTGTAGTTCGACTTGCTTGGGGTGATACGAGTTGTGATGTTGTCGTTTCCTTTCATTCTTCTCCATCCGACACCGTTGGGTTTTCCGATAAATGGCTTGCACCAGACAAGCTGGAGCACTTGGCGGTTAGTGCTTTTCTCTCCGGAGTATCCTACAGCGTCTTTCGGGATTTCTACTATAACAAGAAGGAATCGTCGGCATATTTCTCCGTGAGCCTGACCCTGAGCCTGGGGTTGGGAAAGGAGTTTTACGACCAGAGAACGCCGGCAGGCAAATTCAGCTATAAAGATTTGGTTGCAGACGTTCTGGGCGCGGCGCTGGGCTTGTGGATAGCGGCAAGATGATACTTTGGTTTATGCAGCCCCATCTGGCAACCTCAAGACTGGAGTCCCATGCATAATCAGTCAGCGGAAAACAAAAAAGCTACGGCCGGCTGGGTGATCTACGATTTTGCCAATACCATCTTTTCCATGAACATAGTAACCATGTATTTTGCTCAGTGGGTGGTAGTGGATAATAAAATGGAGGATATCTACTACAGCCTCAGTTATGCTGCTTCCATGCTTCTCGTAGCCATAACCATGCCGGCCTTGGGTGCCATCTCGGATGCAAGAGGGAAGAGGGTGCCCTTTCTTTTGATTTTGACCTCTGGCTGTATTCTGGCGACTCTGGTTATGGGCGTTAGCAGTAGTGTTATAACGGGAGTTGCAAGCAGAGTCTTAATAGCTTTGATACTGTTTGCCCTGGCCAACTATTGTTATGAAGGGGGACTGGTCTTTTACAACGCTCTTCTTCCTGATGTAAGCACCCCGGATAGCATGGGCAGAGTTTCCGGATGGGGAGTGGCCACGGGGTATGTAGGGGCGATTATAGGTTTGCTTCTGGTCAAACCTTTTGTGGAAGGTCATATCTTCGGTTTCAGACTCCCTTTTGGCCAGGGTGGAAGACAGGACGCCTTTGTTCCCACGGCAATTTTTTTCCTTTTATTCAGTCTGCCCATATTTCTGTGGGTTAGGGAGAGAACGCCCCGAGTCCGGGAGAAGATAAAGATAAAAGAAGCATTTCGGCGAGTGTGGGAAGGCATAGCTGGCACCAGGAAATTTCCGGGGGCATTGAAGTTTCTCTTGGCATATTATTTCTTTTCGGATGCCATTGCTACGGTCAGCGTCTTCATGGCGGTTTACGCTCAGGTGGTTATGGGCTTTCCCGACTCGATAAAAATCTGGTTCTTTATAGTTGCCACGAGCTTCGCCGTGATTGGATCGTTCTTGTGCGGCTACGTCACCGATTTGATCGGCCCAAAAAAGACCCTGGTGTTTGTTGTTCTAGGATGGATAACTTCCTTGTTGGTGGTCATGTTTACGGCTAACCGAACCATTTTCTGGATAATGGGACCCTTGATAGGCATTTGCCTTGGATCCACGTGGACCGCTTCTCGTCCTCTTCTGGCCGGGCTGGTGCCTCGACAAACTTTGGGTCAGTTCTTTGGTCTGTATGCGTTGTCCGGTAAGGTCGCCGCTGTCTTGGGTCCGATTCTCTGGGGAGCGGCGGTGCTGTACTTTAAGGCTGATAATCCGATAGTTCAAAATGTGGTTTCGTGTTTAGAGAATGCTGGTTTTGAGTTTTCTCATCAAGTGATTTCGACCATCCAATACCGTTTTGCCGTGGGAATCTTAGTCATAATGATGGTTTTGGGTCTTCTCATACTGTTAAGGGTGCCGGATCTGTTCGAGAAAAGAAAAGTTCTGGCGCGTAGCTCGTGAAGCAGCGGGGCGCTCAAGGAGGTGCTTTGTCAGGTCGGCCATACTGGGCAGAATGGCACGAGTATGTGGGAGTCGCGCACATTCATTCCACCGACTCAGACGGTACCGAGTCTGTTCCTGAGATCATCCAGATCGGACGGGAACTGGGTCTGGATTTCCTTATGTTTGCAGACCATATGACCTTAAACTCCCTGCATCTGGGACTGGAGGGATGGCACGGGAAGACCTTTGTTCTAATCGGCTACGAGATACATGATCAGAACAATATTAACCACTATCTGGCGTTCAACGTTGACGAGATTCTGCCAGGTGAACTTGCCGCCAGGGAGTACGTGAAAAGGATAAAACAGATGGGTGGACTGGGAATCATTGCACATCCGGACGAGACCAGAGATCTGCCCCAGTTTCCACCCCTTCCCTGGACCGCCTGGGACGCGGAAGGATTCGATGGAATTGAAATCTGGAATCAGATGTCCGAATGGATGGAGGGGATAAACCGGCTCAATCAGCTGAGGATGTTTCTTTCTCCCCGCAAGTTCCTCACCAGCCCCACCCCCAAAACCTTGAGCATATGGGATGAGTTGAACAAGAAAAGAGATGTATGCGGCGTCAGCGGCGTGGATGTTCACGCTTATCCCTATAAACTTGGTCCCTTCACGCTGACAATCTTTCCCTATAAGGTTCAGTTTCAGTCCCTGAGGATACATCTGGTTTTGAAAAAACCATTGTCTTCAGATACGCCTGAGGCCAAAAGCGAAGTTATCGATGCTATCAAAGGGTGTCATCTCTTCATATCCAACTATCGTCGCGGTGACGCCCGGGGATTCTTGTTTCGTGCCCAGAGCAAAGACCAAGTTGTCGGCATAGGCGACAACATCTTTTTGTCCGAGAAGATATCTCTTGAGGTCCGCGCACCTCGAAAGTGCAGAATGAGAGTTCTTTGTGATGGCAAGATTGTCAAAGAAGAGAAGGGGAAGGCTTTGCGGTGTTCTGCCGATCAGCCGGGAAACTATCGCGTGGAGGCGTATAGAGGCAAGAAGGGTTGGATTTTTTCAAATCACATTCGGATTTTGACACCACCGCCGTAACTCCCACACATGGCTCGGCCGGACGCGTACCCCGGGTTTGCCTTACGTGAGGAATAAGGCTACTCCCACGCAATAGAAGAAGCCCTCCTGGTCAGCCATGGTTCGAGATTAAGCTCGAAGTTGCCCGCAAGCGGCAGAAATATCCTCACCCTTGCTTACTCTCAAAGTGACGACGGGGCATCGTGGATAAAGATAGTCCCTAAAAGCTAATACTCTTTCCTCAGAGGGTCTATTATAAGGCAAATCCGGAACCCGATTATAAGGGATGAGGTTGATCTTACACGGGATTCCCTGGATCAGCTTGGACAGCGCCAAGGCGTCCTGTTCCGAGTCATTAATATCCTGTATCAGAACGTACTCGAAGCTAACCCCCCGATTTGTCTTCTTGGCGAAGTGTTTTACAGCGGCTATCAGTTCTTTCAAGGGATGTTTTTTATTGATGGGCATGAGCTCGCTTCTCTTCGCATCCGTCGCGGCGTTCAGAGAGATGGCCAGCTTGATTTTCAGGTTCTCATCGGCCAGTTTCTCGATCATAGAAGGGATGCCCACGGTGGATAGGGTTATTCTCTTGGCGCCGACGGAAAGCCCCATCTCGTCGTTTAGGATTCTTATTGCTTTAAGGGTGTTATCGTAATTCAGAAGCGGCTCTCCCATTCCCATAAGCACCACATGAGTGATGCGGTCCTCCCCCAGGGCAATCATCTGATCAACTACCTCACCGGCAGTTAAGTCCCTTTTGAAACCCATCTGGCCGGTGGCGCAAAAGGTGCAACCCAACGGGCACCCCACCTGAGTGGACAGACATATGGTTACGCGTTTGCCCTCCCACATCAGAACGGTCTCGATCCTTTGGCCATCCGATAACTCAAAAACGAGCTTCTCGGACAGGTCTTTTTGTGAAATGTGTCGCTCAGCCAACTTGACGCTATCGACGAAGGCCATCTGGCCGAGCTTGTCCCGGAGATCTCTGGAAAGGTCGGTCATCTGAGGAAAATCGGTAGCCCCCCTGGCATAAATCCAGGAGGCCAGTTGACGGGCCTTATATCTTTTCTCTCCTAGATCTCCCAATAGCTTTTCATAGTCCTCTATCCACAGCCCTTTCAAGTTCATTCTTTCGGAAGTTTTCGTCGCGGAGGATTTTTTTCTAACCATGGTCTATTCTTCTCCTTTAGACTGGCCCCCTTTAGAATCTTTAGACGAGTTGAACGAATTTCGGAGACACGTTTTCTGTCAGAACCACTACACCTATGTCATAGAACTTTACCCCTTCCCGATATGCTTCTTTTGCTTTTACGGCAAAAACGATCGGATTTTTGGATTTTCTTCTCCCCACCTTAAGAGCTTCCTCTTTGGTTTTGCTCAGATGAACATACCTTCTTCTCATAGGACTGAGGCCCTCTTCTGCAATGGTTTTTGTCATAGATGGGCTGGTTCCATGATAGAGAACGTCAGGGGGCCGGGATGGTTCTACATCAAGCATCACGTCGATGGAGTGGCCGTACCTGGCCCTGATATTCTGGCCTTTTATTTCGAACCTGTTCTTCGGACAGTTTTCTACCACGGCCTCTACGTCCGACGGTCGAACGTTTCCGTATCGATTCTTCAGTACCTCAAGCAGATCCGCCGTGCGTACAAAACCGTATTGGTCAGGTAACAAACCGAAATTCTGAGGCTTGTGCCTCAGAACAAGGCACATGAACTTGGATAAAATCCTCAGCTTGTTTGAATGAGTGAGCATCATCCCGCTATTCTCTTCTCAAGAGACCAAGTTAAGCCGCATTATAAGTAATCTGCCCTACCGAGTCAACCAAAAAGTCAAGAAATCTTCGAGCGCAGCATACAGTACGATAACAAGTAAGATGAGATAGGATGATGGCCCGGTGGCGGCAGGAATGCGAAAAAACCCTTACTTTCAAAGGCCAGGAGCTGATGGAGTCAAAGAGGAGAGTCTTTTCGACAGTGGCGGCCAAGGGATGCTCTCGATCGACCGATGATCTATTCCACGCCGCACTTCCACTGGCACCCCGATTCGGATACACTCGGTTTTTCGGATAAGAGAGGAAGTAGGGCAAACTAACTCCAAGCCGTCCGAGGACAGCCGACCGTATTTGCAGAGCATTGAATTGCTCCAGGCGAGTTAATTCTAATTTTCTTGATGCGCAAGCCGGTTTTGGTCATTTCCTGTTCCTATTGTGTGGCAATCGGGTCTGCAATATTTTCTTGCAGTTCAGGATAGAATGTAATATAATTGGGCAGATAAACGGATGCAAAGCTGTCCGGATGTCATTAAGCCCGGAGGGATAAAACGGCGCAGGAAAAACGAGTTCTGGTTGACCTGGGAATGAGAAACCTGCCGTTTCCCACGAGGGTGGCAGCGCCCCCGGGCACCCCTTCATTCCCTGCTAACAGGAGCAGAAGATTCATTTCAGGAGGTTGAGGTTTCAGCATGAGGCATTCTTTTAAAACAGGTTTCAGTTTTGGCTTGACTTCGGGAATAATCACCACACTTGGATTAATGGTGGGGCTGCATTCAGGCACCCATTCAAAGCTAGTGGTCATCGGTGGCATTTTGACCATATCTATAGCAGATGCGTTTTCTGACGCCCTAGGTATACATGTTTCCGAGGAGTCCGAGAACAAACACTCCGTGAAGGAAATATGGGAATCAACTATCTTCACCTTCGTGGCCAAGTTTGTGTTTGCCATGACGTTTGTTGTCCCCATTCTGTTGTTCTCTCTCGGCACGGCAATCGTTGTGAGCATAGCGTGGGGGTTATCAACATTGTCAATTTTTAGCTTGTACATGGCGAAGGGCCAAAGAGAAAAATCCTGGAAAGTGGTCGGCGAACATTTGCTCATCGCCGTGGTCGTAATAATCATAACCCACAACGTCGGTCACTGGATTGGATCAACGTTTGGCTAAGCCATTTTTGGTTTTGGTTCGATCTTTCTGATTCCTTTCCATTGGAATGTCAAGCCCCGTCGAGGCGGGATCTTTGGCTTTAGCTTGGCTCAAGAAGATATCGGAGCCTTCGCTGGATATTCGGTCTGCCTGAAGGCAGACACTCCCAATTGACATGCATTATATAGAAGAAGAAAAAGAGATCTCAAAAATGTCGGTGTGTCTTGAGGTGGGGCCGCAAGCGACGGGAGCTTTTGTACCGCACTTCCCGGGTTGTTGGGTCTTTGGACAAACAAAGGAAAGAGCATTAAGAAAAGTCAGAATTGCCGTAAATGAATGGTTTAAGTGGTTAAAGAAACACGGGGTGGGCATTCCACACATTAGCAATAAAGTCGAGATGGAAATCGTTGAGATGCTAAGAGTAGACTACAATCCTGCTAAAGCCGGTAAGCCAGAACCGCTATTCTGGTCTGAAGTTTTGCCTGTGAAGAGAGACGACATCAAAAGAACCATTCAGATGATGGATTACTCCCGTAAAGACCTGCTTGACTTAGTCTCCGAGCTGACGGCAAAACAACTGAGCTTTAAACCGCCAGACGAGCCCCGCTCCATAAGAAATTGTCTCAGACACATTGCTTACGTGGAATGGTGGTATGTTAACCGCCTTAATATTGAGATGCCCGAGAAATTCCCCAAAGACGTTTTCGGACTATTGAATCACATCAGAGAGTTGGTGCTTGAGTCTTTAGAGAAACTTCCCAGAGAGAAGATGAGAGGAATCCATCAACCAGCGAAATATAAAAGCCCCACCTGTGATTTATGGACCGCAAGAAAAGTGTTGAGGAGACTGGTGGATCATGAGAGATTGCACACGAAATATATTCAGAGGCTGCTGAAAATGTATTCGGCAACGGGAAGAAGATAAATTGAAATTCCCCATGATATGGCACAAATGCTGGCCAAGCCGCCGGACGGATGGCCCGGCTTGCTTGTCGAGCCGGGTCCATCATAACTCCCACCAACAAGCCTAGGATATACCCGGTCTGGCAAGCAGACCGGGCCACCCAGCCGTTGTCCAACCTTCCAAAGCTATATAAGCCTGCTTTTTTCCATCCCATTTGCACCAACCAAGGCCACACTTGTTCCGGAGGCGCCTCTATTTCCACTGCGCGGGTGGCGTTAAGCTCAGGATCCTCGAGCAATTCATCACCCGCCATGTAGCGGCTTACTTCTTCTTCTGTCGCACCCCATGTCATTTGCCAATCCCGGAGCCAGGCAAAATACAGGATAAGAAGTGCTATTATGGCTATTATCCAACTTCTAAAAAAAATGAATAATGCTCTCAGAAATGGGTGTTGTCTAAGCATGAGCTCATTTCTCCTGAGTTGACTTCAGCTTTGGTGGCGATTCTTAACATTGTTCATGATTAAATTTCTGCCATGTAGTTTGAACAGTTTTCCAATTATACCTGACTATGATTATACTGATCCGTATAACACTCCAAACATGGCTTTGAGCGCCGTATAAGACACCTGCGAAAAGGGTATCTCTATGATACATCGGCATTAGAAAATACCGATGCCGTTGGCTGCGGCAATTCCCATTGCCGAAGCATCAGATAGCATAAGATCAAGCTTCTTAGGATTCAATCTCTCTACCGGTATCCTTTTTCTTGACGAAGGAATAGGAAATCACGACAACTATACCAGCGGCCAGAGCTACCCATCCCCCACAAGTCAAAGGCAAACCTCTTTGTCCTGAGGGAACAAACAAGAAAGCTGAAATGCCTCCCAAAATTATAGGAAGGAAAAATCCTATCTGAAAGGCCCTACCGTAAGTATAACCCTTCTTTTTGGCTATCGCACCCGCCAAGCAACCGTAGAAACCCATGATACCCAAAGCTGCCACGTGAGCAAAAATGAAACCTATCCAAAGTTCTCGCAAAGCAAAATAGCCGATGAAACTGATGCTCAACAATCCTAGAAAAAGTAGATGTAGTTTACTTTCAAATGACATATCGCCGCCTGTTCCTCCTCTTGGAACATTTTGCTTCTGTTTTGTTTTTGATTCAGTCATTTCTTTCTTCCTTATATTTGCGCAAGATCATTGCATCCTAAACACCATTTCAAGTGTCGCATAACACCGCGGGGTGCCCCATGGAACAGCTTTGGGCCACGCGCCTTCTTGGAGATCGGCGATGTTGGGAATGGAATTCTTTCACATTTCACGCTACTTATCCTAAACAGTAACTTTTTCTCTGCACCGATCTTCTTATCTAAGTAAGATAGTACATATGTTCTATATAAAGCCACGTTATGATGGTCCATATTGTCCACACGCCGATGAATGCAATTATCAGAATATAAATGGGACGCCTTCTCTTATCAATAAACATGCCATATATGTTCACGCCGAAGAAGTATAGTCCAAACAGTAGTCCAACTGTCAGAGCGTTGAGCATCTCAATATAAAATAGGATTTGTTTTGGAAACACGATTACTGGAAATACGAGACATGCCAGCAATTGGAATAAACTAATATAGAAGAGCCATCGAAAGGTTTTGATTTGGCTTTCGGTTATCGCCATATCATTCTTGTTCACCATAGTGCCAGTTTCTCCAATTATGTTAACCGTGCATAGTGAGATAATTCTCAGAGACAACGTAATTTAATCATCTAATTACTTTCCACCCGGCGTTTAATTCCGAGTAAAGTCGTGCGCATCATGAAAATTTCCATTGGGTCAACCACTGCCCATGTAATTATCTCCGGAACAGAATCAAAAGTGTACTGTTGCCGCAAACGTGACACTAACCTTGTATGCCCGCTACTGGTCTCATAGACACCCCAGGACCACGTGGCGTTTTGCCATGGACCCGCTCGCTCCTGGAATACCCAGAGCATGTACCTGTTAGGTTCCATCTCAACCACCTTCAGCGATGGAAGTATTGAGTCGCCAACTTTCAGGTTCTGGTATTCCGGAATTATACGCTCGGCACTCGGCATGCCACCGTTGTCCAACCTTCCAAAGCTATATAAGCCTGCTTTTTTCCATCCCATTTGCACCAACCAAGGCCACACTTGTTCCGGAGGCGCCTCTATTTCCACTGCGCGGGTGGCGTTAAGCTCAGGATCCTCGAGCAATTCATCACCCGCCATGTAGCGGCTTACTTCTTCTTCTGTCGCACCCCATGTCATTTGCCACTCCCGGAGCCAGGCAAAATAGAGGATAAGAAGTGCTATTATGGCTATTATCCAACTTCTAAGAAAAATGAATAATGCCCTCAGAAATGGGTGTCGCTTAAACATGAGCTTGTTTCTCCTGAACTGACATCAGTTACGGCGCCAATTGTTAACATTGTTCATGATCGAATTCCTGCTGTGTATTGTGAACAGTTCTGCAATTATATCTGATAATGTTTATGCTGATCCGTTTAGCACCCCAAACATGGCTTTAAATGCCGCATCAGACATCTGCGGCGTGAACCATATGGTTCACGCCTGCGAAAAAGCCGTCTCTTTATGCATAACGAACAAGAGTTCAAGATGTTGCGTTATTGTGCTGTCTTGTGGTGGTGTCTTAGGGGAAGGCCCTCTTTAGTTGGTAACGGACACTTTCCAGACGGATCTTCAATGTCCGTTGCACTACGCATCACCGACGAAGTCGTCTGAGACGAAGAAGTGTACGATCCCACAGCCCAGCTGTAAGCCACCCGCCGGAAGTCGGGACGTGCCGGCCGGACTTGCTGGACATACTGGGCTCGCTGGACATTGTTTTTCGTTTTTTTGCCTTTCAGTTTTCTGATGGCGTTGTCGATCAACGCTTTCAAGAGCTTCGGTTGTTTGGAGCTTTCCTTGGGATTAGACTCAGGCTTTCGATCGATTCGATGGTTCATGACGAATCTCGTTTACGCATAGTTGTTGCGGAGTATCAGGTGACACCCGCCAAAGGCTGCGCCCGTCGGGCGGGCAGGACCCCCACAGAACGACAGAGCACATGACAATACACCGTCCGTAAACCCTGGTGCTATCCTGTTCACCACAGAAGTCAGGCTATTTTTGCTCTTTGTGGAAAGAGAAGAAGCGGATTAGACTTGGTATCTCACAGCAGAACTGTGGGCCACCTGCCCCGTTGTCGTGGTGTCTTGGCGGAAAGGAAAGTGTCATGAGCCCAGACGGGCCTGCCCGGGCACGGGGGTCCTGACCTACCTCCTTGCTAGGATAGACCCGGTCCGGCAAGCAGACCGGACTACTCGCCCGTCCGTGACGAAAAAAGAAGTAGGTGCGCATGATTCCTGCCCTACCTGCTATTTCACATGTATATACTTTTGCTGATAAGTTGAATCTTGTGTTTGACACTCGATTAGATACTCACCTCTAGGTAAAGATGTATCAGGCTCTACTGTGTAGACATGGAATCCGGCTTCCAGGGTATCTTGGAAGAACACTGCAATCTCGTTTCCTGACAAATCACACATTCTTATTGTTACAAGTTGCTTCTCCTCTAAGGAGATGGATATGTTTGAAATAGGGCTCAAAAAAGCAGCAGGAGGGTATTGATCTGCAGAATGGTTGTCTCCTTGTTTCGTTATTGCGGTGCAAGTGCAGAGGCAATAAGCGAACGAAAGCACAATGATCAGATGTAGTCTTAATGGCCTGCTCATCTTGTCTTCTTTTCGCTTGAATCCAAACATGGGTCGTAGCCGGTAAGTCGGGAGCCCTGTGCTCCTGACTTATCTTCTCGCCCACCTGTGATTCCCCTCGATATCTTGCCCTACCCCGATTCCCGGACAAGTCCATTCTGTCGATATATTCAATTATAATCACTTCGCTACCCTTGTCAACCACTTTCTCAATCGCCTCTTAGGCGGCAAAAAAAGTCGATTTTTTCCTTTGCTTTCGAGGTGAATTTGTTATATTTTTCACAAGCGTTTCGCAGGCAAGCGGCAATTCGAGCATTAGTCGCCAAAATCAACGTAACAACTTCGGAGGTGTTGTATGACGCTTGACGAGAGGCTGAGGAATGTTTCCGTCATCGGAGCTGCGGGGAAGATGGGAAGCGGGATAGCTCTCCTTCTGGCCCAGGAGATGGCCAGGCTGAAGAATTTGCCCGAAAACAAGAACTCGGTCTTCCGGCTGCACTGCATCGACATAAGCGAGCAGGCCTTAGACGGCCTTCAGAGCTATCTCAAAGCCCAACTGGT
Organism: uncultured Ignavibacteria bacterium; assembly: GCA_964348415.1. Lineage (GTDB taxonomy): Bacteria > Zixibacteria > MSB-5A5 > MSB-5A5 > SM1-73 > SM23-73-3. The sequence goes on from CAYGCR010000020.1 coordinate 25,043, forward strand.
CAAGGCGGGAGAGAAGACCACGGTGATGCTGAGGGAGCTCTACAGAGACCGTGAGGATTTGGTGGAGAATTACGACATCATCGATGCCTTCGTGGACGATGCCATGTCGGTGATCAGACTGGGAACCGATTTGGCAGAGGTCAAGGATTCGAAGATCATCTTCGAGGCCATAGTGGAGGATAAAGACGTAAAGGTGAACGTGCTGAAGAAAACTGAACAGCTCGTTTCCCCGGATACGTACTATTTCACCAACACCTCGTCCATCCCCATCAGTGTTCTTAACGGAGAGGCTAATCTGAGCGGCAGGATTATCGGGTACCACTTCTATAATCCCCCTGCTGTTCAAAGACTGCTGGAGCTGATCTCTCCTGAGGGAACCAAGCCGGAGCTTAAGGAGATGGCCCAGGAATTGGCCAAGAGGCTGCGCAAGAAGATCGTGCCGGCTAATGATATCGCCGGCTTCATCGGCAATGGTCATTTCCTCCGGGACGGCCTGTATGCCACTAGAGAGGCCAAGAAGCTGGGGCCAGAGTTCGGCCTGGCAGGTGGTCTTTATATCATGAACAAGGTCAGCCAGGATCTGTTGGTTCGACCAATGGGCATATTCCAGCTTATCGACTACGTGGGGGTGGACGTGTATCGGTGTATCTCGGAGACCGTCGCCACTTACATCAAAGGGGAGGACCTGCAGGATGATCTGCTGGTGCAAATGACCGAGAAGAAGGTTCTGGGTGGTCAGTATGCAGACGGAAGCCAGAAAGATGGTTTCTTAAAGTATGAGAAGAATCGCCCGACAGGGGTATATGATCCTGAAAAGGGAGAGTACAAGATCTTTGATCCCAACGGATGGAGCGGCGAGTTGGACAAGAAAATCGGAGCTTACCCCGAGGGACATGCTCCCTGGCGCAGCCTTTTGATGGATCCCAAAAGAGGAGACAAGCTGTCCGTATACTTTAAGAACTTGAGCGCTACCGACACGCTGGGCGCGAAGTTGGCGAGATCCTATCTGAAAAGATCCAAAGAGATCGGGGAATTCCTGGTGAAGACCGGCGTGGCGCAGTCGGAACAGGACGTCAATCATGTTCTCCTCAACGGGTTTTATCACCTATATGGGCCGATCAATGATTATGTCTAGAGTCGTCTTAGGGACTGGTTTCACAGTGGCGACGCTCGTATTGAAGCTCGAGGCTCCACTAACGAGAGACGATACGAGTTTCGCCGACGAGAAGCGAAATACGAAAACGGGTCTATCTTAGGAGGTAACAGATGAAAAAGCTTAGAAAGCCGGTATATGCATGCGCGGGTTATAATACCGTTTCCTTCGGTTCGGGCAGGAGAGAATTTCACCCCAAGAAGCCGCGACCAGGTTTGGAGGAATATATAAAAGAAGCGGGCAAGGGTGTGATTGACCAAATCAACGATGTCAATAACATCGATGAGGGAGTTATCGGCAACTTCATGGCGGCCAGGTTCAACCGCCAGGGCAATCTGCCGGGCTTCATTCCCTTTATCGATCCCGCATTAGAATATAAACCTTGCACCAGGACGGAAGGTGCCTGTGGATCTGGTGGGTTGGCCTTGTACACGGCCATCAAGAGCGTCTTATCCGAAGTGTCCGACGTAGTTCTGACTATGGGGGTTGAGGTGCAAAACACAGTGAAAGCTATCTATGGTGCGGACATCCTGGCAGGAGCCGGGCACTACAAGTCCCAGCGAAAACAGGGAGCAGCCTATTTCTTCCCTGGTCAATTCTCAGACCGGGCAGGGGCATGCTATGAGAAATTCGGCTATGATTACGTAAGAAAAGGAATGGCTCACTGGTACGCTAACGCCATCACCAATGCGCGAAAGAATCCAAAGGCTCAAGAATATCATAACACCATCGAGGATTTAGTTGCCGCCGGTATGACACCACCCAATCCCAAGGTGTTCTGCGAGCACATCAACGTATACGACTGCTCCAAGGTCTCCGACGGTTGTTCCGCTTTGATCTTCGCCTCAGAGGAAGGCCTGGAGAAGATCGGCATCGATAAGAAGGATGCGGTGGAGGTCGTAGGCCTGGGGCAATCGCAGGCTGACGTGACCAAGCTGCCGGAAGACAAAACCAGACTCGCTACCTCCAGAAAATCGGTGGAGAAGGCGTACGAGATGGCAGGTATCGGCCCCAAAGACTTGGGCCTTCTGGAGGTACACGACTGCTTCACCATCGGCGGTCTGCTTCACCTGGAGGCCAGCGGAGTGGTCGGCTATGGAGAGGCGGCAGGGTTCGTAGCCGAGGGTAAGGCAGCTACGGACGGAGAGATGCCCACCAACGCTACCGGCGGACTGGTCGGATTCGGTCATTACACCGGAGGCACCGGTGTTCGGCAGGCGGTGGACCTCCTACACCAGCTCACCGGAAAGGCCGGAGACTGCCAGGTCAACATTAAACCCGACCGTCCCTACGGTATGCTGACCAGCATGGGTGGAAATGACCGAACCGTGACCTGCATGATATTCAAGAAGGCAAGCTAATGGTCCGTGATGTAGCTTCCTTTTTCCGCATATGACCTATTGGACGTAAGGGCCTTCGAGTTAGCTTATTCTGGCGGGGGACTTGATCCATCGCCAGAATCACTCTTGAATAGTTTGGAGCATGATTTAATCCCGCCCACGGGGATACTAGGTTGTATTGAACCCGTAACATGAGTTGCAACCAATAGCAAGGAGCGACTTATGGATTTTCAGCTGACTGAAGAACAGAGAATGGTGAAGGAAGCCGCCGCCGACTTCGCCAAAAACACCCTTCTTCCCAAAGCCCAGGAGTTCGACGAGAAAGAAGAGATCCCGCAAGATATTTACAAGCAGTTGGCCGACCTGGGGTACCTGGCTATGCTGCTGCCAGAAGAATTCGGCGGCTCCAATTTAGATTTTGTGAGCTACATCTGTGCCATGGAGGAATTCTCCAAGGCCTGCGCCGCACTGACGATAGGGCTTTCGGTACATAATTCTCTGGTTTGCGATGCAATCCTGAAGTTCGGGACAGATGATCAAAAGAAGAAGTATCTGCCTGCCCTGGCAGGCGGAGAGAAGATCGGTGCATACTCCCTGACCGAACCTGGTTCCGGCACGGATGCAGGGAGCCTAAGAACCACTGCGGTGCTCCGGGGGGACCACTATCTGGTCAATGGAACCAAAACCTTCGTAACTAACGCGGGGATAGCAGATCTTTTCGTGGTCTTCGTGCTCACCAATCCAGAATTAAAATCCAAAGGCATCTCTTGTCTTTTGGTGGAAAAGGGGACCGAGGGTTTCTCTATCGGTGCCAAAGAGAAGAAAATGGGAATCAAAGGATCGGACACCCGAGAGCTTTCCTTTGCAGACAGCAAGGTTCCCAAAGAGAATCTGCTGGGAGAGGAAAACAAAGGTTTCCGAATCGCCCTCTCCCTTCTGAACTCCGGCCGGATAGGGGTGGGAGCGCAGTGCGTGGGAATAGCTCAGGCCGCATTCGAGGAGGCCCTCAAGTACTCCAAGGAGAGAGTTCAATTCGGACAAGCCATATGTAACTTCCAGGCCATCGCCTTCAAGCTGGCAGACATGGCCACTGAGATAGAGGCGGCAAGGCTTCTGGTATACCGAGCGGCTCACCTCAAAAGCAAGGGAGAGAAGTGTAACATTGAGGCTTCCATGGCCAAGCTCTTTGCTTCGGAGATGGCAAACAGGGTGGTCAACGAGGCGGTTCAGATTCACGGTGGATACGGCTATATGAAAGAGTATCCGGTGGAGCGGTATTTCAGAGATGCACGAGTCACGGAGATATACGAGGGAACCTCGGAGGCTCAAAGAATCGTCATCTCCCGAGACCTTTTGAAGGACTAAGCGGAGGAGAGCCAGATGAAGATTTCCAAACAACATCAAGAATTTCGCGCCAGAGTAAGGGAATTTGCAGAAAAAGAGATCGAGCCCAAGGCCAAGCAGCTGGACGAGTCGGGAGAGTTCCCATTTGATACGGTGAAGAAACTGGGGGAGATGGGAATTCTGGGAATGGTGGTGCCCGAGGAATACGGCGGATCAGGATACGATACGCTGAGTTACTCAATTGCAGTTGAGGAGATCTCCGGAGTCTGCGGATCCACCGGCATAACCGTTGCCGCTCACAACTCTCTGGGAGTCTATCCCATCTTTCTTTTTGGAAATGAAGAACAGAAGAAGAAATACATTCCCGATCTGGCCTCCGGGAAAAAACTGGGATCATTTGGCTTGACCGAGCCGGATGCAGGATCGGATGCAGCGGGCACCAAGACCACCGCGGTGCTGGATGGTGATTCTTATTTGATAAACGGCTCCAAGTGCTTTATTACCAACGCCAGCGTCGGAGAGACTTTCGTAATCACGGCGGTAACGGACAAGAGCAAAGGATACAAAGGGATAAGCTCCTTCATCCTGGAAAAAGGGAGGAAAGGTTTCTCCATCGGAAAAAAAGAGGACAAGATGGGACTGAGGGGCTCCGACACCGCAACTCTTATCTTTGAGGACTTAAGACTCCCCAAAGAGAATCTTTTAGGAAAAGAGGGGGAGGGGTTTAAACAGTTTATGATCACCCTGGACGGCGGGAGAATCAGCATCGGTGCCATGGCCTTGGGGATAGCACAGGGAGCCTATGATAAGGCTTTGGAGTACGCAAAACAAAGGGAGCAGTTCGGACAATCAATCGCGAACTTCCAGGCGATTCAATGGAAGCTGGCGGATATGGCGACTCAGCTTGAAGCAGCCAGACATTTGATATATCATGCCTCTGAGCTAAAAGACAAAGGCGAGAGATTCATCAAAGAATCCGCCATGGCTAAGCTTTACGCGTCCGAAGTGGGGAGATCCGTGACCTATCAGGCGATCCAGATCTTCGGGGGATACGGATACATGTCCGAGTATCCCGTAGAAAGATACTTAAGGGACGTTAAGCTATGTGAAATTGGCGAAGGAACCTCAGAAATTCAGAGGCTGGTCATAGCCAGGGAGCTTATGAGGTAAGATGCTCATTCTGGGACTCATCGCCAGCCAGGTTCGGCACATCAGAAGAGGTTTTTGAAGGCAACCCAACGACACAGGAGGAGGGATGGAGTTTAAGAATATCATCGTGGAAACAAAGGACAAGGTGGGCATCGTCAAGATGAATCGCCCCGATGCTATGAATGCTCTGAATACCGAGACTCTCCAGGAACTGGATAGAGCCATTACCCACCTGGGGGAGTCAGACGAGGCGAAAGTTATTGTTATCACTGGTGAGGGAAAGGCTTTCGTGGCCGGAGCGGACATAGCCGAAATGAAGGATATGTCTGCTGACCAAGCCAGAGAGTTTTCTCTGAAAGGACAAAAGGTTTTTAATCTCATCGCCAAGACAGAAAAGCCGGTCATCGCTGCCGTCAACGGTTTTGCTTTGGGGGGAGGATGTGAGTTAGCCCTTGCCTGTGACGTCCGCATCGCATCCGAAAGGGCAAAGTTAGGGCAGCCAGAGGTCAATCTGGGGGTGATTCCGGGTTTTGCAGGGACACAGCGGTTATCCAGATTGGTGGGAGTGGCCAAGGCAAAGGAGCTCATCTTCACTGGCGATATGATCGATGCCCAAACAGCCCAGTCCATAGGCTTGGTCAATCAGGTTGTCCCCGCAGATCAGCTCATGAATTATTGCCTGGACATGGCGAAGAAGATTGCCTCCAAGGGACCCCTGGCCGTTAAGCTGGCAAAAAGGGTGATCAACGAAGGGATCGAGGCACGCCTGGAGGAGGCAAGCGCTTACGAGGCGCGTGACTTTGGTGAGTGTTTTCGCAGCGGGGAAGCCAAAGAGGGAATGTCTGCATTTCTGGAGAAACGAAAGCCAAACTGGCAGGGATAGATAAGATATCTGGAGTGTCAAGCCCCCAAGGCGGCATCTGCGACTTCAGCTCGAACTTTACCGAAGTCTTGATCGGGCTCGACTAAAGCCGAGCATTCCACGTTAGATCAATCTGCTGGAGGGCAGGTTTGGAGATATTCAAATCGTTAGCTCACAGCGAGCACGAACAGGTGGCTTTCTGGTCGGACAGGGTTGCCGGCTTAAGATCGATCATTGCCATACATGACACCACCCTGGGTCCTGCCATAGGCGGGGTGAGAATGCATCCCTACAAGTCAGAAGAGGATGCACTCAAGGATGTGCTTTTGTTGTCGAAAAGCATGACTTACAAGGCGGCAGCAGCTGGCACAAATCTGGGTGGAGGGCAAGGCGTGATCATCGGAGATCCGGTCAAAGATAAGAATGAGTTGGTGCTCAGATCGTTCGGTCGTTTCGTGGAAAGCCTGAAAGGGCGATATATAACCGCCGAGGACGTTGGAACTACCGTTGAAGACATGGAGATCGTCAAATACGAGACCCGGTATGTTACCGGTCTGTCTCAGGCGCTCGGTGGAGGCGGGGATCCGGGGACAGTCACGGCAATCGGATTAGAGAGTGGTCTTTTGGCTTGCGCCGAGAAGGTCTTCGGCAAGAAATCGTTGAAGGGACTCACCGTAGCCATACAGGGGTTGGGCAATGTGGGCTTCAACCTGGCCAGACAGCTTTCCCGACAGGGGTGTGAGCTTGTGGTAGCTGACGTGGATCAAAGCAAAGCTGATCTGGCCGGAGAAGAATTCGGGGCGAAAGTGATCCCGCCGGATCAAATATATGACCTGGAAACGGACGTTTTTTCTCCTAACGCCCTCGGAGGCGTGATCAACGATCAAACTATCAAAAGACTGAAAGTCAAGATAGTAGCAGGAGCGGCCAATAATCAGCTGGAGGAGGAACGGCACGGCGATGTCCTTCACGAAAAAGGAATCCTCTATGCCCCCGACTTCGTGATCGGCGCTGGTGGATTAATTAACGTGGTGAATGAGCTGGAAGGTTACGATCAGGAAAGGGCGACAAAAAGGGCCAAAGGAATCTACCAGATACTGTCGCAGGTATTAGAGAAATCGGAAAAAGAGAACATACCTACTCAAAAGGCTGCAACTCTTCTGGCCGAAGAGAGGATCAGGCAAGTAAAGCGTTTCAAGCAGGGTATGGCTGAGGAGACCAGCTGCGGGTGTTAGTCGGCAGTTAGCAGTGACGGATTCACGGCAAACAGTAGGTTTCTGTCCGGGCAGTCATTTAAAGCCAATTCGAGGCGAACCAAGAGAAGATGACAGGTCAATTCAGAATATTGAGCATCAATCCCGGCGCCACCTCTACCAGGGTGGCGCTTTATATTGACGAAACTCCTTTGAAGGTGGAGGTGATCAGACACTCGACAGAGGATCTTTCCTCTTTCAAAGGGACCTTGGAACAACTGGACTATAGAAAGGAACTGGTTCTGAAGTTTCTGGAACAGAATCAAATCAGGGTGGCTGAACTTTCAGCGGTGGTGGGAAGAGGAGGTCCCTTCAAGCCGCTGGAAAGCGGTACTTACGCCGTCAACGAAAAGATGCTCTCGGACATAAGAGGCGGTAATGTTCAGGCAGATCATCCGTCCAATTTGGGTGCGCTGATTGCCCACGAGCTGGTAAAGGGAACAGAAGTCCCAGCCTTTATCGTAGACCCTGTATCTGTGGACGAGTTCATCCCGGAAGCTCGCGTCTCCGGATTGCCTCAGATCGACCGAAAAAGCCTCTCCCATGCTCTTAACCAGAAGATGGTGGCAAGAAAGGCGGCAAAGAAGTTGGGTAAGAGATACGACGAGCTGAATCTGATAATCGTGCATCTCGGCTCCGGGATAAGCGTCAGCTCCCACTTCAAAGGCAGAATGATTGACGTCAATAATGCCAATGACATGGGACCCTTCTCACCTCAGAGAGTGGGCGCCTTGCCGGTCACTGGATTGGCGAAACTCTGCTTCTCCGGTAAATATACTGAAAAGGGGATGATACAGCTTCTCACCAAAAAGGGAGGGCTCTTAGCTCATCTGGGGACGGACAACGTGGAGGAGGTTGAGAATAGAATCGACCGCGGGGATCAGAAGGCAAGACTCGTTTATGACGCCATGGTCTACCAGATCGCTAAGGAGATTGGTGCTATGGCTACCACGCTGGAGGGCAATGTGGACGCCGTCGTCCTGACCGGAGGGATCGCCAATTCCAAGAGACTGACTGATGCGATCACTCAGAAGGTCAAATTCATCGCGCCAGTGTTAGTTTTTCCGGGAGAAGACGAGATGGAAGCTCTCACTTTGGGTGCACTCAGGGTGATTTCGGGAGAAGAGAAAGCCAAAGAGTATTAAACCAGAGCATTAAATCTTCAACCTAAGTCTCACCAGAAAGCGTACTTACGGGGCTGCCGTCCTTCAAACAGAGATGCGCTGACCTTCGAAGACTTTGATATCCGCCCTGTTGGATTGATTCGTGGTCTTTCGTGACTGGTAGCGGTAATACTGATTTAAGAAGGCCTTTCCCCGGACCAATTCCAGGTGTGTCGGAAAACATCCGGTATGGTGCGTGCTGGAATGGATTAGCGCCGGCCAGAATTTCATGGTTTTTTTCCTTGACATTGATGGTGAGTGGCCGTATATTAACTATGTAGGGGTTCTACTCATATCTGAGGGGCGACACAACTACTTTCTTCTGGTTGCCCGTGTCGCAGCGAACAGTTGAATCTCAGTTCCCGGAATCATCCGGCGAGCGGTGTGGTACGGCTTCTTTGAGCAGCATTGCGTGTCTCTCCGGCAACGGGGATGATTTGTGTCACAGAAAGCGAACGGTCACCCTCCAGCGGATTATAACTCAAGACAACAGTACTCTCACAATTTAAGATTTCCTTTCCAGAAGGAGGAGAAACATGAAACCTAAAACGCTGACACTTCTCGTGCTGTTGTATGTGGGGGTCACGATTTTCGGGGCACCAGCATTTGCTGCCACAGCACAAAAAGGCTCGAATGCAAAATGGATGAGACATATCTCTGAAGACTGGCGCGTAGACGGCGCTGGATGGGAATCATATCGAGTGCCTCGGAGAGTGTACGCCAAGTATCTGAGTGGCGGCGCAAAGCTGACCTGCGAGGACATCCAGCCGCAAGACGGAACCATTATTCAACATGACCAGATCGGAGATACCTGGTACGACTTCCAGAAAAACGGCTCCATGGGTAGAATGATCTCCGTCACTCCCGACGGTTATCGGCACTTCTCCTGGATGTATTGTGATGGTATATATCCGGGCGTCCCTCGGTTCGTGGACGCCAACTGCAAGAATCCGTTAGGCACTTATATCGGCCAGGTTCATGCAGACTATGGAAACTCTGGATACAGCAACCAGACCCATCTGCATGATGGCACGTCGGTGGTTATCCATCACAGGACTGCCGGTACACCAACCTGGGCCAGCGTTCTGACCTTGGCCGACGCTGTGTGTAGTGGTTCATTCAGCAAGCATTGGGACCTTCCGGACTGGATTGCGGGCAATACATCAGGAGAGGAAGGAATGTGGCCCAAGGCCGAGGTCTTGTATGATCCCCTTGAGGAAATAGATTACATCCACGTCGTGATGACCGAGGGGAACACTGCTGGTGGAGTGCCGGTCATGGTGGCTTATGAACGGTGCTATATAAGTCCGACTAACCCGGATACGTTATATTGTCAAAGCTACGTCAATTCAGCACCTGCCACGTACGCCATCAAGGTGAATCAGAATGGCCTGGGCTCCTTTGCTCCCATAAGCCATTTCGATTCCTCCTGCAGCGTCACTCCGGTGGTGGCCGTGTCTGCTGTCTCTCAAAAGGTGGGTGTGGCTTATCTTTCACCCGCCTGTGACGGGAGCTGTGACTTTCTGGCTGATTGTTGCTGGTTCGAGTCCGTGAGCAACGGCGATGACTGGATCGACGGAACCCAGTGGCCGCCTATTATCCACAATATCACCAACTTCGGTTGCACTGGCACGGAGAGGTGTTTTCATGATCTTAGTGCCTGCTATGACTACCAAGACAGCCTGCACGTGGTCTACCTGACCGCCGGCTTTGATCCTGCCCAGCCGGGTTACTATCAGCCTGGAATAGCTCGGATTTATCACTGGAGCAAGGAGGCCGGCGTGAGTATGATCCACAGGAATCTGCAGGGCACGGGTGCGGATCCGGGAGCCCACAACTGCTATCTGGCCAAGATGAGCATCTCTGCCCAGGACCCCATCTATCATCCGGGAGATGACTCGGTTTATCTGTACTGCATCTGGACTGGATTCGACAGCTCCGATAATTCCGCCAGCGATTTGAGCAACGGAGACCTGTATGGCGCTGGCAGCTTTGATGGTGGTGACACCTGGGGTGACATATTCAACCTGACCAACACCCAGACTCCGGGGTGCTCTCCTGGGAACTGCGTGAGCGAGCACTGGTCCTCTATGGCTCAGAATATGTACGATGGTGATCTTCATATCCAGTACATCTGTGATCGGGATGCTGGTGGTGCAATCCAGGACGGTACACAGTGGATGTCCAACCCTGTCATGTACCTGCACCTGACCGACTGGTCGGTGGTGGGCTGTCTGCCATGGCACTATCGCATTCTGGAGCCCCGCACCTGGCATTTGTATGAGCCGCCGGTGAAAGTCCCCCCGGGTGGTTCCAAAGACCTTGTTGTCAGGATATACAATCGCTGGGGATGCCCCGATCTCATGTACAACGTAAGTGGTGATCACCAATGTATTAACATCACCGGCGCCGGAATGATCCAAGCTGGAGACTCGGCAACCGTGTCAGGTATCCTCGACGGAAGCGGAGTATGTAGTGACGCATTCATTGCGGGCAATCTAACAATAACCGTGGATTATGCTGGCATAGAGACTATAAACGAGCCGATTCAAGCAATCGCAGCGGACGACTATTACGAGTGTCCCATAGATCCCGAGACGGTTGATACTCTGTATAACGGGGTGTTGGTGCTCAGGGTGAATGCCAACTGCGGTGAGAATATCACGGACAGTGCCAGTTTCCCGGACACCGCACACGATGTTTTCTTTGAGGGGGGAACCATAATTGCTACCACCTCAGACGCCGACACTTTAGTTGGCAGGTTCATGCGTGAGGATCGGCATGCGGGCGTCCGCGATAAGCTTTACACCGACGAATGCAGTCAGGACTGGGAGCCTGATTTTTGGCTTGTTTATACCAAGAACGTTTTCATGCATGATTTTGAGCCGCCTGCCGACTACAAGTGGTATTGGTGGGAGCTTTCCAAGCAGATCAAGTTTTTCAAGGAGACGGCACCTGATGCTTACAAGCATCTGGTCATCAAGTACGTGAAGGTGAGACGTCACGATCCACCTGGTTGGTGGCCTGATCAGAGCCCATTTACCGGTTATGAGGATACCTACCTTGGTGTGCTTGAGGATATCGACTGTCCCTGGGATAGCTCGCAAGGAGAGCCCTATGTAGCTTGGGAGGAGAACGCCACCAATGAGGGTGGCTATGATCCCGTCAACCATATTGCCTGGCAGAGAGGTTTTGGCAGCGGAGAGCATCCACAGTATAATGATTACTACTGCGGGATTGCTCTGGCTGATGCTGATGGTGAGGGACCGGAGCAGACAATTCCCTATGGAAGCTACTGTGTGAAGAACAACCATTACGTTTATCCTCAAGGTGGTTGGGGTTGGAGGGACGGAGAACTTTACTGGCTTGCCTCACAGACCGGAAACAACATAGAGTTTCCGGATTCAATTCTGGATCGGTCTTACATTTTCACTGCCGCCAAGATCGATGCCGGAGACGATCCTGATGCAGAAGCTACTTTCACTCTGATCTTAGCGGCTGCTCCGGGTGGCCTGGGTCAACTCCAGGATTATGTCGATACAGCTCGAGCGATAGTGGAGAGGGAACGGCTTGAAGGATATCCGGTTGTTTGCGGGGATGTGAATGGGAAGCAGGGAGTTTCGCCTGGTGACATCGTTTACCTGATCAATTATCTCTACCGCGCTGGGCCTCCGCCGGTGTGTCCGGTCAACCGAGGCGACGTTAACAGCGATGGTGGTGTCGGTGCCGGTGATGTGGTTTACATGATCGGCTATCTGTTGAGGAGCGGGCCAGCGCCGGATTGTCCTGGCATCTGGGGTCCTTAGTTGAGTTCCGGCAGTCGTAATTTGCTCGATATTCAAAAATAAACAGAGTTGTGGGATAGCCCGGAGGGCTATCCCATTGTTTTTATCCGGAGCATTCAGCTAACCACAGCGGTGACTTCCACTACGCACGCTTAAGCGTGCGGGTACGCCTTCCGATCCCACAACATCGATTCCAGTCTGATTGATTTGGACAGGATTGATAGGAGCGGTGGATTGCCACGCGGGATTTTCCCTTGACAAACCGCGAAGGGGAACGATAATTACCGCAAGAGAATCGGAGGAGGGAAGGGCCGTCATGAACCTTCTGCAAATTCTGGACGAATTTAGACAAGGCGGATACTTTCAAAAGTGCGTCTCACACTGGGAAGTTATTCCTCCAAGGAAAGCGATATATTCTGAGTTTCCGCCAGGCATAAATCCGCGGATTAAATCAGTCCTGCAAAAGAGGGGAATCCGCAAGCTTTACTCTCATCAGGCAACCGCGGTAGAGAACGTTCTGTCCGGCAAAAACGTGGCGATAGTGACACCTACGGCGTCGGGAAAGACGTTGTGCTATAATCTTCCAGTGGTGAATACGATTCTGGAGAAGCCGGAGAGCAGGGCGCTGTATCTTTTTCCCACCAAAGCGCTGTCTCAGGATCAGGTGGCGGAGCTTCATCAATTGGTCACCGATTTAGACGCTGACATAAAGACCTACACCTTCGATGGAGATACGCCTCGTTCCGCTCGAATCGCCATCCGCGCGGCAGGGCACATTGTGGTCACTAATCCAGATATGCTGCACACCGGAATCCTACCCCATCATACCAGGTGGATCAAGCTTTTTGAGAATCTAAAATATGTAGTGATCGACGAGATACATCACTATCGGGGAGTATTCGGAAGCCATCTGGCAAACGTGATAAGGAGGCTCAGGCGGATATGCAGGTTCTATGGCACGAGTCCACAGTTCGTTTGCTGCTCAGCTACCATCGCCAACCCATCCGAGTTGTCCCGGAAGATCATCGAGGAAGAGGTCGTGCTGGTGGACAACAACGGGGCGCCGACCGGAGAAAAGCATTTTATCCTGTACAATCCCCCGGTGATTAACAAAGAGCTGGGCATAAGGAAATCCTATATTAAAGAAACGCAGAGGTTGGCAGAAAGATTCTTGACAAGCGACGTTCAGACTATCGTCTTTGCGCGGTCCAGGCTCAGAGTTGAGATTCTCCTGACCTATCTGGCGGAGGCGATGAGAAAAGCTAAGAAACCCGCCCAATCGCTGAGAGGTTACCGGGGTGGCTATCTTCCGCTTCAGCGAAGGGAGATCGAAAAAGGGTTGAGGGACGGGACTATCCGTGGAGTAGTCTCAACCAATGCGCTGGAGTTGGGGATCGATATCGGACAATTAGATGTGTCGGTGATGGCAGGCTATCCAGGAAACATCGCGTCAACCTGGCAACAGGCCGGAAGGGCAGGAAGGAGGACGGACGTTTCAGTAGCGGTATTGGTGGCCAACAGCTCTCCTCTGGATCAGTTCATCATTCATCATCCGGACTATTTCTTCAGCCAGTCCCCGGAGTCCGGTATCGTGGATCCTAACAACTTGATAATCCTGGTGAGCCACATTAAATGCGCCGCCTTTGAGCTCCCCTTCAGCGATGGAGAGGACTTCGGCGTGGAGGCCACAGGAAAGATCCTGGCTCATCTGGAAGAACAGAGACTTCTTCATCACGTGGAAGGGAAATGGCATTGGACTGCAGAAGTTTATCCGGCTGAACAGGTGAGTTTGCGAAGCGCAGCACCGGAAAACTTCGTCATACTGGACTCCACAGACCGGAGTAGAGTAATAGGGGAGATGGATTATTTCAGCGCACCGGTCTTCTTGTACAAAGATGCCATTTACCTGCACGGAGCGGATCAATATCAGATAGAGGAGCTGGACTGGGATGGCAAGAAGGCGTATGCCAAAGAGGTGGAGGTTGATTATTATACCGATGCCATCACCAAAACCGATCTCAAGGTGCTCGAGGTGGCGCAGAAATCTCAGGAGCCAGCGGGGAATCGGGCATACGGTGAAGTCTCGGTAACCACACTGGCCACCATGTATAAGAAAATCAAATTTCAGACCCATGAGAACGTGGGCTTCGGACAGATTAGTCTGCCCGAACAGGAAATGCATACCACCGCCTTCTGGTTTGAGTTCCCTGCCGATATAGCCTCTAAACTGGAACTCTCTGGAGAACAACTGGGGGGCAGCCTGAGGGCTTTAGCCAACGTTCTGCGCAACGTGGCACCCTTGTGGGTCATGTGTGATCCAAAAGACATAAGGACTTTTCCACAGGTGAAATCCCCTTTTTCGGATCTTCCCACCGTGTACGTTTATGATAACTATCCCGGAGGAGTTGGTTTCTCCGAGAAACTGTTTCACCTCTCCAAAGACTTGTGGAAGGCTTGTGGTGAAATGATCGAATCCTGCGGGTGCACCGATGGTTGCCCCTCCTGCGTGGGTCCTAAAATGGAGGTAGGGGAGAGGGGGAAAGCAGGAGCACTCAAGTTAATACGCTGGCTACTACAGGAGACAGCTAAGTGAAGTGAGAATCTTCCCTTGCATTCTGGCTGCTCTATCGACATTTGCAGGCATCGAAAGAACGTGATTGGAGTGACGGGAAGACTCTGATGCCTCTAGTCGTCCAGAGAAGCATTCGGCGGAATCAGTGTATACTCTAAGAACCTCGTGGGAGAGAGGCAGGATGCTTTCCGTGCTCTCTGTATGATGAAGTTTAGAGGAGGACGGGTCTCGAATCCGTCCTCCTCTCATGAGCGAGTGACTCCATCAATAGATTACTTCATAAGCAGCATTTTTCTGGTGGCAGTGAAGTCGTCGGCGGTCAACCTGTAGAAGTATACTCCGCTGGCGAGATCCTCTGCATTCCAGTCTGCAGTCTTTAGACCCGCCTGTTGACACTCATCCACCAAAGTGGCTACTTTTTGGCCCAGGAGATTGTAGATCTCCAGCTTGACGTGCCCATCTCTGGGCAAGCCGTAGCTGATCTGAGTGGTCGCGTTGAACGGATTGGGGTAGTTCTGATCCAGTGCGTATTCTCTAGGAGTTCCTGCATCCCCGGCGACCCTGTATCTCTCTGGTGACTCAGGTATAATGCCAGCTTGAATCATCTGACCGTTATTGATCAGATCGCAGATTGTCTTGGCCAGCTCGTCGTCCTCTGGATCAGCGTCGTTGATCAGGATCGCGACGTAGGTGACAGCTTCTGCAGCCACGCGACCGTCTTCGGAGACCACTGTCTCATTACCGATTCTCCCGGACGCGAAGTTGAGCAGTAGAGCAAACAATTGCTGCTTGGCACGATCCTCCATCAGTTTACGGCCGCTGACCGTTAGGACGTTCTTGGCGTCCTCAAAATTGAAGTTTTCGAGATCGATATATACTCCGAGGACGTTGAAATGCAGGTGAACCAGATCAAGATATTCCTCGAGGTCGGCGGAATCCTCCTGGGCACGGCCCCGACCGGATAGGTAGACGTCAAACTGATGCTTCCAGTAGCCAATAGTGCGACAGACGTTGGAAGTGATTGTCGGTGTCAGAACGAAATACACCTCGGTGCAAGGATAACCGCTCACCTCAATGTCAGTTTGGGTTTCACTTGGTGACACGGAATATCCCAGCGGGGTAACTATCATTACCGAATAACTCCCGTTAAGCAGGGTGTCGAAGTAGAAGGTTCCGTCAGAGCCGGTGATGATGGGATCACCCACTTGGTTGTTGTCCCAGTCTATGACCTTGACCGTCGCATTTGCGACCGGATCTCCATTGTCAAGAGTAACGTCGCCACAGATTGCACCAAACAAGACAGCCTTGATACCCCTGAAGGCTTCATTGTTGTCCTCGTTATATTCTTCGATATCTCCTTCAGGGTCGACCCTGACGTAGATGTCGTGAAGCACCGTGTCCCCGAGAACGTACACCACTTCTACCGGGATAGCATCACCAGCCGTCATGTTGGGGATAACTTGGTCGTCCCCGATCTGGTTAACAGCGGTATCGGGATCACCGTGGTAGAATCTCACCAGGACATCGGATACCGGATCTGATTCAGCATCGCAGCGAATAACCGCTGAAATGGTTATTTCCTCGTCCGGCCTCGGATATGGTTTAGAAAAGGAAATATCTGAGGCCGTTATGCCGACATCCATCTCCGAAGTCCACACGGTAACATATCCCTGCGAGGTATCCGAGAAGGCCCCGTACGCATCACTCACCACCAGGCCCACATATCCCGAATAGACGTAGTTCCACCTGTAGTGGCATACTGAGTCGGTAAAGTCTCCGAAGATGCCATCTCCATCTATGTCCCATGAATAAGTTACTATGTAGTCTGCCGAGTCAGGATCGTAAGAACCGGTTCCGTCCAAGGTTATTATCTCACCCACCTTAGCGGCATAAGGACCTCCGGGATCAGCTATTGGGAGATGGTTTTCGAAGTTGACGATAACGGTGTGTTCGGCGATGTCGGTCATGACTGAGTCACCATTGTCCGCTACTCTGAGAGTAACAAGAAAGGTGTCAGCCAGGACTCCCACAGGCAAGCTGTAACCTGGATTGACCACCTCTGAGCCGGATGCATCTGGGCTGCTCCAATTGACTCCATCTGATTTGTCAAAATCCCACAGCCATTCGACAATCATCTTGTCTGGATCCTTGTGATACGAATCACTACCGTCCATGTTGAAAGGTGTGCTCGGAGGAGCAGTTTCCGGAGCATTGATCACCGCGACCGGGGGCAAGCCAACTACTGAAGGAGTAAGAACCAAGATAGCCCAAGCAGAACTCAGAACCCTTCCCCATTGGTCAGGCCAACCTCCGTGGCTTTGTTGAATGGCCATAAGATTGGTAGCGTAGTCGGTGTACCAATCAATGCCGTCTATGGAGACGATCTCATACGGATCACCCAGGCTGTCCACGGCGATTCTGCAGCCCTTGGCGACGGCATATAAGTTGTAGCGGTTGTTGACGTTCGCAGAATGACCCCAGTTCCGAGCTAGATAGCCAGTCGTTCTCGTGACCCTGGGATCGGTATTGGGAATGTCAGCGTATGACAGCGCACATAAACCGGCGCCGGTCACCCCTATCGGGCTATACGCCCACCAATTGGGCATGTACCAGAAAGCACCGTCGTTAGAGCCTCCTGAGATTTGGCTGGCCGATAGCCACAACAACAGCTCGCTTTTAACAAAGGATGGAGCGGCAACTCCCCAGTTGGTCTCGGCGGCCTCCAGGCCGATGGCAGGCCACTGGGATACAGAGTTATCGCTGTTGGAATAATTCGGGGTGTATCTCCAGCCGCCCCTGTGAATTCCTCGGCTTATATCAACCTGTGCCCAGGCGCACCAGTCCACCATGTCGACTACGATGTCTCTGTAAGTCCTGCCGATAACGTCGGCAGGACCTGTAGTGGCGACCAGATCAGGGGCGGGAGTTCCAATTGAGCCACTGCCGACTATGGCCATCATTGCCATGCCTGTTTCATAACCGTTGCGACTGGAATTTACCCCAATTCCGATGCCGTTATTATCTGTATTACCCGGCGCATTCTCCTCTGGATCACCTGCTTCTTGAACGGGAACAGACGTTGAGTAGAATGTTGTGAAAAGAAAGTCCAAGCCTGCCTGAACATACTCAGCATAGATATCCTCATTGATGTCGTTGATGGGCAGATGCTGATTGTTCTCAAACGCCAGTAGAGCCATGGCTGTGGCTGCCGCCGGGTATCCTGAGTAAATCCACCGTCCGTCTGACTCCTGTTCCAGATAGAGCCAGCGTAACCCATCCTCTATAGCTGCATTCACCTCCACCGGGAAGTCTCTGGTCACGACCTCTATTTCCACCGTATCCTGCCCAGAGACCAAACAAGCGTCTGTAACAGTGAGAACCGCCAGCTTTGGACCCATCGTAGTATATGTATGAGGGACACTTATGTACCTTGGATTAGTAACCTCTCCACTTACCGGGGCACTCCCATCACCAAACTCCCACACGTAGGTGTATGGCGGAGTTCCATCGTGTACATTCCCCCAGACGGTCAGTTCCCGTCCGGGCCACGCGTAAGGATACACTTTGCCTGGCATGTTCCCCGGCATTACGTTGACCCTGGGCGGCTCAGGACAGTCCGAACAAACCTGCACTGTTACATAGTCCGAACCAATCTTACCATCATTATCGGTAACTCTAAGGCGTACCCGATATCTGCCTTCTGTTGTGTATGTGTGAGAAGCTGTTATCCCGGTTCCGGTGTTACCATCCCCAAAGTTCCACTCATAGCTGACAATTGTTCCACCATCTGTATCATACGAATTGGATCCATCGAAGTCCGCGGTGCTTCCAACGGTAATAGTTTGAGCGTCGGGTTCAGCAACTGCAACCGGCGATCCAGGGGGGATCAATTCACCTGGCGGCGCTGAAAGGCAGCGACGGTCATAGCCAGTACCGCCGGCGATTTGGGTGACGTAGGTAAAGGACCCATCCCCATTACCTGAATAATAGCGGATGTAATTACCGTAGCCGATCATAATATCCATGTTCCCATCGTCATTAAAGTCGAAGTTGTCTACTGGGGAGGGCGTCAAGGGGTTTCCCACCCCACTGATGACTGTCCCGGCTTGGAATGTTCCATCGCCATTACCTTTGTAAAAATAGAAACTGTATCCAAAGTAGCCGTCGGTAATGATATCTTCTTTCCCGTCGTTATCGAAATCCCCTGCTGTGACGCCCCACGATCTTCCACTGGCGAGGAAAGAGGTGGTGGTGAAGGTTCCGTCTCCATTTCCCAGATTGATGTAAATATAATAGGGATTGTGCGAGGTTGTATCTGAAGCTACATCCTCACCGGGATCGGGATTGGAACCGGCATACTGGGAAACCACAAAGTCTGCATTGCCGTCGTTGTTGAAGTCACCGGCGTCAGCACCGATGCCATACGTGGGAGCGGTTGAATAGAGAATAGATCGAGTGAAGGTTAGATTACCGTTACCCAGATACAGTTCGCAGTTGGAACTGG
>CAYGCR010000021.1:0-43419 GCA_964348415.1 uncultured Ignavibacteria bacterium
GCTATGTAGTCTTTGATTTTCTGGAAGGTCTTGGGACCAACGCCCTGAACCTGCATCAGGTCTTCAATTCTTTCGAACCGTCCGTTGCTTTCCCTGTATTCCACGATACGCTTGCTGAGGCTCGGCCCTATGTGGGGAAGGAGCTGAAGCTGACCGGCGGTAGCCTGATTTATATTGATCTTGGTCCTAACGCTTTCTTCTGGCATGGCGGATTGGCCCCGAGGTTCCGGCCCAGTTCGTTTTTCTTCTATTATCAGTTCCGGGGCAAATTGAGGATGACTCCTCTTGTACAGAGTTATCCCGCTGCCGACCAGTAAAGCCGCCAAAAGAAAAAGCAGGGCTTTGGTCTCTTGAGGCGTGAAGTTGAAAAACTGCATACCGCTCCGGTTAAAAGTTTATCTGGAAGATTTCAGAGGGCTCCCGCTGATTCTACTTTTAAAGCACCGACCGTCGTAGCTTGTTATTTCAATGGTCTCCTAAGGGTTACTGGTGACTAAGATCGATTCGTCACAGACCGCTTCGCGGAAACTGGATGCCGCGGTACAGAATCTCCAGGACCAGATCACCAATCTTTTGCAGACTCTCCGGACTGCATTTGTCTGGTGTATCCGAGAGGGTGTGCCAGTAAGGATAGTCAAAGTCGATTATGTCTATCACTGGAATTCCGGCACTCAGCAAAGGTACGTGATCGTCATATACGAAATGCTTGACCGAATCCCTGAAACAGAAAAGCCCCAGTCCTTCCGCCCGCGACCAGACTGAGTCTACAAGTTCCCGGGCATACATTGAAGAGTAGCCCTCCTTGTACACGGTCAACTCCCTATCTCCTATCATATCCAAAACCATGCCGAACTCCGGCTGATAGTCCCCCCTGTGCTTTGCGAAATATTTCGATCCCAGGGAGAATTGACTGACATCGCCCTCCTCTCCGCCGTCTTCTCCGTCAAAAAGAACGATGTCCACTCCCCACAGGGGTTCCCTCAGGGAGACGATTCTGGCAATCTCCAGCAGGACCGCCACCCCGGAGGCGCCGTCGTTTGCCCCCGGAATAGGTTGAGCCCGTAAGGACGTATCCGGATCCCTGTCCGCAAAAGGCCGGGTATCCCAATGGGCACACAGAAGCACCCTTTTTGTTCTCTTCGGATAAAAGGATGCTATGATATTGGTTAGCTCCAACTCGACGCCCTGCTCCGGGTCTGAGAAGGTGAAATCCTGAATCTTAACAAAGCTACTATGCTCCCTCAATTTGTCAAGCAAATAGTTCTTCGCTCTTTCATGCCCTGCCGATCCAGGATTCCGGGGACCGAATTGACATTGTTCCAGCACCTTGGTGAAAGCGGCCTCTCCGTCGAACCTGGGCGGCGAAGACGAGGTGCAGCCAGAAAACGACAAGGACAACAGGCAAACACCCAGAAAAAAGTTGTTCTTTGGGACGGAATTCATGTTCAGCCACATGACTTTAATAAATCGTGGCCACGCACAGAAAAAACTGAGCATTCAACTCTTGCCATCGCATCAACTTCGAAACGGCTGCTCTGACCATAGGCGGCCGATCCTGCGGATATCGCTCATGCTCAGCCTCTCCTACCGAAAGGGACAAGGCCATGTTCAAATATAGTTTTCTTACAGGGATTTTGCAATAGCACGAGTGAATAAGTGGGGAGAAAGGTCCAGCTTCAGCGGGGACTACTTTAGAAATTTATCTGCATCCAGATTCCCAATTCTCTGACATGGCTTTTTCTTCTGGTTTTATTGTCGCTGTTGTCGTCCCACTTGAGGTTCATTCCTCCGGTCACCTGGGAGGAGAAGCTGTAACTGGCCGTTGAAGTGATGGAAAGACGGCTGCTGTCACCGGTGATGTTGAACGGCCTGCCTGCGACTGAGCTTTTTGTCTTACGGGAAGTCTTGGTGATCCCCAAAGACAGGTTCATGGAACTGGTAAACCTTATCTTTCTCAGAAACGGAAGCTTGATGCCCTGGGGAGCTCTGAAGGAATAGTTGTTTGTTATGTTTATGGAATTGTCCATGCTTTTGGTGACCGACTGATTGCCTCCGAGTCTGGATAGATTCTGATCGGTGGAGATCTTCCTGGTGATCTTCACCGTGGTGCGGATGCCGTTCTTCCACGTCATGGAAAAGGAGGCCAACGGAGAGAAGTTCTCGGAGGTGGCTTTGCTGAACCTCTCGCCGGTCCTTTCGCTTCCTCTTTCGTCCTCCTGCTTGGAATACCCAAAATTGTAAGTGATAGTGGTAAAGAACTTCTTGAATACCGGAAGGTTTCCGAGCTTGTTGAGGCCAAAACCGAAATCCGGAAACCGGGTGCTGGCATTCTTGGTGGCTTCGGTAGCGGTTATGTTGCGGCTGATGCTTTTTGAGTAGTTCATGCTGATGCTGGTGGAGAAGATGCGTAACCCGCTTTTAGCAGTGTAACCCTCTGAAGTGGAAACAACGTCTGTGGACTGAGCCTGACCTTTCTTTCCCACCTTGGGATCGTCCGTAAAGCCCAGCCGATAGCTTATGCCGGGACGACCCATAAGCCCGCTCTTGTTGAACTGTTCAGTCTTTCGGTAGGTGACATTCACCGGGTCGATTCTCCGGGTCAATTTTCTTATCAGGGTGAGCGGATTGAAGATGGATTCCTTTTTCTGCTCCCCTGTGCCTGTCCCTCCGCCCAGTATTTTCTGCCAGTCGAGAGTGAAACCGGCCTGCCTGTTGTTGCTGTTGCTGACCCTTCTGGTACCTCCGACGTTGTGTGACTCCAGTTTGTCGGCGTTCTCGTTATATCTGGATTCAAAGGAAAAGTTGGCATTCAAAAAACCCAACCAGGCGGGGGTATACCTGGCGGTAAAACTCTCCGAGTAACCGGTCTCTATACCCAGCTTGGCGTTCTTTGGAGTGAGGGAATACTTGATGGTCTTCGGATCTCTTATGTCTCTGGTAGTCGCCATAGAATAGGTGAGGGGGATCCCATGTACGGGGCTGGCTGACGCATTCAGATTTCCCGAAAAGGTCTTGGTGTGGGTATCAGATATGTTTCCCACGTTATTCTCCGTGTGTGATCGGGTCTCGTTTATGCTTCCGCTCACTGACAAACTGGTGGGCAAAAGGGAGAAACCTATCTGGCTGAAACTCTTGGGAATAAGGGCACCTTTGAGCCAGCCAAGAGGTTTTATGGGTAATCCCTTTCCCATGGGGAAATTGTATCCAGCGTTTAAACCCGTGGTTTTGCTTACCTGAACTGGCGTCTGTAAGCTGGTGCTCCTGGTTGTGCTATAGTTGAAGCTGTGGTTCATCCTCTTCAACGTAATCCCTAATAGCCAGTTCCCAGTGGGATGGGTGAATGTGGGAGCGAGGCTTATACCTTTGGTTACGCTTTCTCCCTTCTCCTTCTCCCTCAGATCCCGGGGTAATATTATGTCCGAGCCTCTTTTCCATTTGGGCAGCTCTAGCCTCCGCGAATAGCTGACGTTAACAGGAATTGTGTAACCCAACGAGAACGGGAGAAATCTGTGAAGCTGAACGTTGTTAAGATTAAGGCGATAATCCATGTTTGAGTTCCCGGAGCCCTGCTTTTGAGTCAGGCTCCGAAATTCGGGGTCGGTTTTTTTGAAGGTAAATGAAAAATTCGCCAGATCGGCAATGGCACCATTTACCGCCACCGTTCCTGACAGACCCTTTTCCTTTCTGATGTCGGTTACCCGAAGCTCATCCACCCATAACTCGCCGGAGATCGGCTGGAAGTTGAGCGTATCGGCATTAATTACGCCCATCGACCACCATGCTATCTTGTTTAGAGTGGGATTTCCCCTAATTCTATATGGTCCCGCGGTAGTGTCTAAAGGCGCTGAAGAGTCTTTGGAGAGGGTGTTCAACGCATATGCCTTCAGTGCAGTGATCTGGTCGAAATCGATCATCACTTCATTTCTCTCGTCCCAACCCGGATGGACTTTGGTATGATACTCATAGAAATTCGAGGAATTTAGACCTAACCTAAGAAAGAAAATCAGCTCGCCGGGATCGTTCGGCCCGTGCACAAACATCTTCAAGTATCGATAATCCGTATAGTTTTCAGCCGCGTACGGGATTCGATAAGCCGAACCCTGATGATGGGGTTTCAGGTTTTCATATTTAAGCACCAGAGATTGTTCTCTTTCTCTGACGTTGGTTTGACGGTTGAGCGTCCCGGCGATGCCGGGAGGCGGATAATAACCCGGGTTTTCATGCGTATTCACCACGAAGATTTCAAACTCCTCGTTCGGTGGAGTTCCAATGGGCAGGGGAGTCTGTCGGTCGGTTAGGCTGGAAACGCCCATATTCTCCCATCTGTTGCCAACCAGTTGAACAGAAGCAATGCTTATGATACATTCCGCGTCTGAGCTGACCCATATTCTGGCGAATCGGATTTCACTCCAGTCGGGATCTCCGATGGCCGTATAGTTCTGCGGATCCTTCAAAGGGACTCGATAGAGCCTCCATCCCACCGAATCAGTCAGATCTCCTAAGAATTCTGTTTTGCTCAGGTCTATGTCAAACTGGAAATAGCTGTTGGTTATATCCAGCACGCTGTTGGAGTTGATGTCTTCCGCATCCGGACGCGTGCCCCTGTCAGGATCGTCCCTACTGCCCTGAGTTCCGTTTATCTGGGAATAATCGTATCTGCTGTCATAGTTCCAATTATCGCCCGCAGGGTCAGGGAGGGACGAGCCGTAAATCTGCTGTTCCTCAGCATCGGTGAGGCCATCCAGACCTAGATCTTCGTCATCGTCTAAGATTCCGTCTTCCTGGCCATTTCGCGGCTTGTCCTCGGTATCCCGAATTCCATCTCCGTCCAGGTCCTCTGAGATTTCGCCTAAATTCACGTGCAGGACGCCCTTGTCTCCACGGACCCATATTTCCAGAAACTTGGACCGGGTCTGATCGTACGCCCCGGGATAAAGAGACCTCATCACTCCGTTCCAGCTTCTCTCCACGCCATTCGGGTCAAAATCTTGACTGGAGGGGCGATGGGGAGCCTCGGGAAATAACCTTAGCTGGAGGACGTTGGTTTTTTCTTGGTTTCTTTCGGTCTCCTTATTGGGCCATATCTCGGTCACCGGCACCTGATCATAGGGGTTGTACCACCACATCTTGCATCTCTGAGAAAGCTCCTTGCCCACCGGAGGACTTGAAAGTGTCCACATTCCCCGACGAATGCTTAAATCCGTGTACTCCAGGGATCCCTCAAAATCGTCTATGAAAGCGTGATTCTTGGTGTTGGGATTGGGTACGCTCTGAGCCAAATCACCCCTGAAACTGATGGAGGAAGGAGCATCCGTCTTGACCCAGGGTAAGGCGTCGAACAGTTTGGTGATGAAATAAGGAGAGGAGGAAAAAGTAAGATTGCTTCCCCAGATGAAGTTCCGTATGGGTTCCTGTCCTACACGAGGTCTCTCTTCTGCGGTCTTTTCGCTCTTATATATACCCACCGTCCCGAACTTGAAATTGTTGCCCAGCTTGTATTCCGCCATCATTCCGAACATACTTTTCTTCTCCACCATGAGAAGCGGCGCATATTCGTAGTCCACGGTAAGCTCGGCAGTGGGACTCATAGCCTCGGGATTCATAAAGGTGATCTCGCCGATCTCATAACTTATGATGTAATCCTCATTTCTGGTCAGGGGTCTACCGTTCAAGGTCACTACATCGGATCCCTCGATTATGGGAGCATGCCCCAGCCGAAACTGAGACTGCCGAGAGGAAGATTGGACATATATATAATACTGGCTTTGCTCCCTCTTATCCTTCAGAATGTCGGTGGTATAGATGGTGTCAACCGTCACCTTGAGGCTGTCCGCTGGATTACCGGTAAAGCTGACATTCGGATGCGGTGCAAACGGATGACGGTTGGGGAAGATAAGGTACCCCAGGCCGAAATCTATTTGCCTGTAATCTACCACCCCGTCCGGATTGGTCTCAGCATTCAGATCCAACTCATCCAGACCGAATATTCGCAGATACAGGGTGCTGTCCTGGTAGTTCGGATCTACGTCCAGATCTTCGGCGTTGGCCAGACCTCTGTATATGTCCAGATGGAACCCTTCGCGTTCCATATTTCTGGCTCCGAGGTAATATACGTTCCTCCATTGGTACTCCCAGGTGTAATCGTCGGGTTTGGGGGTTTCCGGTTTGATTAACTTCAGTCGCATACAGATTTCATCTGCTTCGCTGGTGCAGGAATCTTTGAGAAACCCCACGGTGTCGAAGGATGCATCCAAATGGCGAACCACGTAATATGCACCCAATATGTCGGTGTTTTCCAGGGCGCGGAAGAATTGAATCCACTGCTGATTTCTTTGCACAAAATAGTCGTTCGGGTCGATCTCCTGAAATCTTCTGTGGAAAGACCCCTCTGGGAAAGAGGTCAGAGTATCATGCGGATCGACATAGGCGATACCGAAAGGAGCGGGATCCTCCGCAGTGTTGCTGCTTATTCTAACGTTGTTTTTGAATAACTTGATTTCCACAATGGAGTCACCTGCCGTAAAATCACCGGCGTAGCCTAAGTCATAAAACGTTCGTTCTAGATAGTCGTAGTCCCGGATCTTGGTTGCGCGGGACTCAGAGCCCGCCTTGAAGTCCGCCTTCTGAGTGCTGCCCTTATCCTGACTGGTGATCATGGTCAAATCCCAGCCCCCTATCTTGGCGGTGGTCTTAATTCCGAAAAGCCCCTGTTTTCGCTCTCCGTATCCCACCACTCCGCTGCCCACGCGGAGGTTGGTGTTACCAGCCTCGATGGTCTGGATGATTTCATCTTCCTCGCCTTTGTATCTCAGTTGGAGGGTGTTCTCCAGGTCCGTATGTCTTCTGCTATCCTGATCCACCTTAACCGAGATTTTGCTTCCGATTGTGCCGGTTATGCTGAACGAAGAGTACTGTTCCATGTGGAGGGAAGGAAACTTGGACTGTCTGGAGGTTGCGGTGTTTACCAAGCCGTCCTCCCAGACGCTCCTCCCGGAAAAGCTGATTTTTCTGTAGCCCGAGACCTTCAGCGCCGGTCCTCCCTCCCCGATGATCTTGGAAACCATCCTGGGGAACTTGACCGGTATCTCCCATTCCAGCAGCCCCCTTGATCCTCCCCCGCCGCTCAGAAAATGCCTGTTTAGATTCCTTCTCCACTGGTAGTCCATCTGGAGCCGGTTGGAAGCAGAGGTATAGGAGGGCAGGCTCAAGAAAAGCGGTTTGTACAGTTGATATTGCCCCTGGTTTTCGGTGATGCAGACAAATCCGTCCTCGTATTCTACCAGCACGGACTGTCTTGATTGTAGGTTCGTTGTTTGAAGAAGGGGTATGGAGTCGGAGGAGATGGATAGCCCAATTTGCCGCGGCGGATAGCCAAAGCGCACCAGATTTCGGTCATTCTCTTTCAAGCTGATATCGAGCCCTACCGCCTCAGCCGGAGGACAAATCCAGAGCTGGATAAGGGTCAGGAGAGGCAAAAACAAAACCGCCAAACCCGGCAAAGACACCACACCCTTGGCGGTCTTTTCATGTTGTTCCAAAAGATAATGCATCAGAAAAGGCTCCTTTGGCGCCTTATCTCGCAAATTCTTTAGCTACTTTCGATAACTCCTCCTTTCTTTATATTCGGCTGAAACCTGAATTTATATATACGACTTCTTCCTGTAAGTCTATGTCAAATTTCTGCTTCACCTTCATCTTTAGCTTTCGGGCCAGCCTTTTTACGTCCTCGGCCTTTGCATTACCAGAGTTTATCAATATGTTGGCGTGTTTGGTTGAGACCTGCGCACCTCCTTGCCGCATCCCTTTGGCACCTGCCCGGTCTAACAGGAATCCAGCCGAGATTTTCTTATCGCCATTTATGATATTCTTGAAAAAGCAGCCGGCTGATTTTTCCTGCCAGGGAAGATTCTCTTCCCTTTTTTCAAGATTTGTCTTTATTCTTTCCTCAATTTCCTCCTTGCTTTGCTTTTTCAATTCAAAGGTGACGGAGAGCAGAACATCTCCCGTCCGTTTGAGTCTGCTTTCTCGGTATCCGAACCCGAAAAAACCGTTATTGACCTCTTTTGCCTCTGCTTTTTCGGCAAGGATCACGGCACTGGTCAACACCTCACCCACTGATTCACCGAATGCTCCTGCATTTCCCCTTACCGCTCCGCCCACCGTCCCCGGAATACCCGCGGCAAATTCTAACCCGGAAAGAGAGCGCTGGCAGGCCAGTTTTATCACCTCGCTTAGGGCCGCACCGGACTGACAGGTAACTCGATTCCGACTGATCAACACTTTTCCACACTCGTTCCTTATTACCAAACCTCTTAAACCGGAATCGCTTATTAGCACATTGCTTCCGCCGCCCAGAACGAAAAACCGCAACTGCAGCTCTTGGGCGGTTCTGATAGCAAAGGCTAACTCCTCCGGGTTGGTTGCCCGAAAAAAGAGATCGGCCTTGCCGCCTATACCAAAGCTGGTGTAAGGGGCCAGAGCCACCTCTTTTTTCAGTCTCCGGCCCAGCGCTTCAGATAGTCTTTTATAAACCTCCTTGTTACGGGTTGGGATGCTCGAGTTTGCTTTAGCTGTCACTATTATTGCCCACGCTCTACCGTCTATATAATATACGACATCTTCCCACAAAAGCAAGCAAAATCTCTACCCTCCGGGGCCAGCCTTCCCCTTGCGCTTCTGCTCTGGTGCCCTCTCTTTGAAGGAACTTTGTCAGGTGTCCCACCCCTGCCACATTCCGTTAACACGCTCAAGATATACGACGCACCCTGAAGAAAGCTTTCCAGGTTCGAAGCCAATTGACTGCCTAATTCAATTCCCGCCCAAGTTGCTCAGTTTTTGCACAGAATCTGCCCCTCGATCACGAAAGCATAAGCCCAAGATTCGGATGACTGATCCTGGCGAGCAACATGTCCGGAAGGACGCTACCTAAAAACCGGAGGAAAGTATCGGTGTTCAAAAATCGATCAAAGGGCTCGGTTTTCCGACAAGGCGCTTTTTACCCCTGGAACTCCTTGCGCAAGGCCTCCACCGCCTCCTGTGCCTTGTCTTCCGCGACCAGACAGGTAACCGAAGACATGGATGTGGAAATCGTATCAATGTTGATTCCCGACTTAGAAAGTGCATGGAACATTCTGCCTGCCATGCCCGGTGTCTGCGCCAGCTGGTGACCGGCAATGGAGACCAAAGCTACGGAGGACGTGTCGGATATTCCCTCTGCTCCTATCTCCTCCTTTATTCTCTCAAGAAGCTCGCGAACCGGCTCGAGCTCGTTTCGCGCCACCGCAAAAGACACGTCCACTCTGTTTCTATAGCTTATGCTCGAGACCACCAGCTCTACGTTTAAGCCCTGACTGCCCAATCTCCCGAATATCTCTGCTGCAATTCCAGGCTTATCCGGAACAGAATGCAGAGTGACCTTCGATATATTGGTGTTGCTGGCAATGTGAACGTCTACCATTGGTCTGCCTCCGAATTCTCAAAAAAGGGTTTTGGCTCCAGGCTTAACAAAATCCATTTGCCCTCAGGGGCTTGGGACTGGCTGTAATCTACAAACAGCGGGGAAAAAAGTCAAAGGAATTTTTCAAATTGAAGGCAAATTTAAGTGGACTGCTTAAGAGTTGTAGAAAGTGTTTTTGAACAAGGCGCTCTGAACGTACCGCAACGCTCTCCCCCTTGAACTTTACCTAATCTTTAATTGACATCAAAGAGATACAATGTTATTTTTCGCAGTCGAAGAAGCATGAATTCGAGACAACGAATTTTGTAGCAGTGTGATTTACCCGGCAAACGTTTAGCCGGATATAGAGCAGCTAACGCAGGTCAAAAGGAGAAAGAGATCACAAGACGCGCTATGAAATACAAAGCTGTATATGGTACACATGACATACTTCCGGACGAGTCTTCCAGATGGCAATATCTGGAAGATAAAGTCAAAGAAATATTTGCCGTCTATAACTACAAAGAAATCCGTCTCCCCACCTTTGAGGAGACAGAACTTTTTGCCCGAAGCATAGGGCAGGATACCGACATTGTCCAGAAAGAGATGTATACCTTTTTGGATCAGGGGAAAAGAAGCATAACCTTGCGGCCGGAAGCCACGGCAGGAATGGTGAGGGCTTATCTGGAGCACAACCTGGGAGAGAAATCACCGCTGGTCAAGTTATACTATCTGGGCAGCATGTTCAGGCAGGAAAGACCACAGAAGGGACGCCTGAGAGAGTTTCACCAGTTCGACATCGAAGCCATTGGTTCTGTTGATCCTTTACTTGATGTTGAGCAAATCGAGATGGCGGTCAGGATCTGCAAGGAATTAAACATCTGCAATTTCAAGCTGCACTTAAACAGCATTGGCTGCCCTGTTTGCCGACCCGTGCACCGGGAGAAGCTTTTGGACTTCATGAAAGATAGCGTAGGCGATCTGTGTGAGGACTGCAAAACCAGGTACCTGCGCAATCCTCTGAGGATGTTTGACTGCAAGAAAGAGCAGTGCATGGAGCAACTCAGAGATGCTCCGGTGATGATTGACTACCTCTGCGACGATTGCCAGACACATTATGATCAAGTCAAGAGCTATTTGCACTACCTGGAAATCGATTACCTTGAGGACAAAAGGCTGGTGAGAGGATTAGATTACTACACCAAAACCGCCTTTGAAATAAAGTCACCTCGGTTAGGTAGTCAGGACACCTTGTTGGGCGGTGGACGCTATGACCTTCTGGTTGAAGAGCTGGGGGGCAAAAGCACACCCGCAATCGGGTTCGCCGCCGGGATGGAAAGGTTCATGCTGCTGCTGAAGATGGAGAAAAAAGTTGACTTAGAAGACAGAAGAGTAAGCCTGTTCATTGCTGCTCTGGGAGACGAAGCGAAAGCCTTCGCCGTCAAATTGATACGAGACTTGAGGCATAAGAACATTACCTGCGAAATGGACTACCTGCAGAGAAGCCTAAAAGCCCAGATGAGAGAAGCCAACCGCCAGAAGGCGCAAAAGGTCTTGATCATCGGTGAAGAGGAGATGAAAAAGGGTAAGGCTGTGTTGAAAGACATGCAGACAGGAAAGCAAAAGGATATAGATTTGTCAGATGTAGGTCGGATATGGTCGTAAAACCTGTCCGGCAATTCCACTATTGGCAAAATGTCAGAAAGCGATCGTCATTGCGAGGAGTCTCCCGCCAGAGGCGAGGGACGACGAAGCAATCTCTCGGGGGTCGGTGAGATTGCTTCGCCCTCGCTTGCAAGGACAGCATAAGGTAGGGGGGATATCATCGTAACACCTAATCGACAGCATTCCTCCTAAAGCCGGTCTTTGAATGCAAACTTTTTATAAGAAAACACAAACCGGTTGGCTAATCATACTCATCTTCATACCCGTTCTTCTGTTTTTCGCTGGTGTCCTCTATTACCAGGAGGTGTTTGGAAAACCTTTTGGGAACAATCCCGCGCCGTCTTGGGTCTATCTGGGCTTTTTCATGCTGTTTCTGATTCTCCTCGGACTGTTTGCCACTCTTACCGTCACCGGATTCCACGATCACCTCGAGATCAAATTCGGGATCGGGCCGATTCGGAAGAAATTCCTCTACAAGGATATCAAGTCTTGTTCGGTCCAGAAAAATCCTTTTTTTTACGGCTGGGGTGTCAGATCCATTCCGGGCGGCTGGCTCTATAACATATCGGGCTCCTGGTCTGTGCAGCTGGATATGAAGAATGGCAAAATGTACCTCATCGGCACGCCCGAGCCTCAGAAGTTGGAGCAGTTCATAAAAACGAGATTAAGTCTATTCGGGGGCTGACAGAACCTCATTCCCGCCCGTCTCTTTGCGAACGAAAGGGGAGCCAACTACCTCGCTGACTTACCCACTCAAGTTTTGCTTGACTTACAGCAGAATCCGATTAAATTTGTCGGGAAATTAGGAATCGGTCTCTGAAAAGCCCAGAAAGAGGAGATTTGCAGTGTTCACCTTTAGGTGAACCACCAAAGAATCTGTCTATTGAAAAACCTTGAGTCAAGCTCAAGCTTGACACTCCAATAACTGTTTTCCAGATTCATACTTTTCAGAGAGCCAGCGAAAGGAAAAAAGATGAAGAAGGATTTCCTGGCTGTAACTGATTTCACCACAGAGGAGACAGAGGAGACGTTTCAATTGGCTCTGGATATGAAGTCAGGAAAGGTTTCACCGCTTCCTTTGAAAGGCAAGGCTGTCGCCTGCATTTTCCTCAAGCCATCGCTTCGCACCCGGGTTAGCTTCGAGGTGGGAATCGGTCAACTGGGCGGCAAGTCGCTTTATATCACCGGAGAGGAGATCGGGTTAGGCAAGAGAGAATCAATATTTGATGCCGCCAAGGTTCTGTCGCGATTCGTCGCTATGATTGTGATAAGGGCTTTCGATCACGGTGAGGTCGAGCAGCTGGCCCGGCATGCGGACGCACCGGTGATCAATGGTCTGACCGATCTTCTGCATCCCTGTCAGGTCATGGGGGATATGTTGACCATCGTGGAGAAAAAAGGAAAGCTGGAGGGCTTGACCATCGCTTACCTGGGCGACGGCAATAATGTGGCTAACTCCTGGCTCAATGCCTCCACCAGATTCCCCATTGATCTTCGCATCGGCACTTCGCCGGAGACCCAGCCGGATCCAGACATTCTCAAGAACGCCCAGGAAAGCGGCTTGAGCCAAATTACCGTCACGTTCGATCCGAAAGAAGCCGTAAAGAACGCGGACGTGGTCTATACCGACGTATGGGCCAGCATGGGACAAAAGCATCTCTCTGAGGAGAGAAAGAAGCTGCTTGAGGGTTTTCAGGTCAATAACGACCTACTTAAGCATGCCAAGAGCGACTGCATGGTCATGCACTGTCTGCCGGCCAACAGGGGAGAGGAAATCACCGACGCGGTGATGGACGGTCCCCACTCGGTAGTCTTCGATGAAGCAGAAAATAGACTTCATGCTCAGAAGGCTATCATGGTGAAGGTTCTCAGCCAGATGTGGGAGACTCACGGCGACGCTCAGAAGTTCGAATAGGCATCTGCCCATTTTCCGTTAAGTAAGGCATGGTGGCTTGGTCGCGACCACTCTGGGCTCCTGACACGAACCAAGATTTTGAAATCTCGCAGAAAGGTTGCAACGTGGCAAAGATTGTAGAATGCGTTCCCAATTTCAGTGAAGGGAGGAGACCCGAGGTAATTGACGCAATTCTGGCGGAGATCAAGTCGGTGCCTGGGGTGTTGCTGTTAGATCGTGAAATGGATAAAGACCATAACCGTGCAGTGGTTACCTTTGTAGGTGGGCCGGAGGAAGTCAAGACAGCGGCTTTCAAGGCGATCGTTAAGGCCACTGAGCTGATCGATATGGAGAAGCATCAGGGTGAGCATCCTCGCATGGGAGCAACGGACGTGATCCCGTTCATCCCTATATCCGAGGTTACTCAGCGGGATTGCGTGATACTGGCGGAACAGTTAGGTAAGGAGGTAGGGGAGAGGCTCCAGATTCCGGTCTATTTATACGAAGGAGCAGCCAGAAGGCCGGATCGGGTCAATTTGGCTGACGTAAGACGAGGTGAGTACGAGGGCATAAAGGCGGAGATAGAGACTAATCCAGATAGGAAACCTGATTTTGGTCCCGCCAAGATGCACCCGACCGCTGGCGCAGTTGCCATCGGCGCGCGAATGCCGCTGATTGCATTCAACGTCTATCTGGGAACGCCTTATGTCGGAGTTGCCAAGAAGATAGCAAGATCTATCCGGTTTTCCGGGGGAGGTTTAAGATACTGCAAGGCTCTGGGCTTTGAGATAAAAGAGAGGGAGCTTGCTCAAATATCCATGAACTTGGTCAATTATCGCAAAACCACCATCTTCCGTGTTTTTGAGATGATAAAATCAGAAGCGGAAAGATACGGGGTCCCCATTGTGTCAAGCGAGATAGTCGGGCTCACGCCGCAAGACGCGCTGATAGACGTGGCTGAATACTATCTCCGTTTAGAGAATTTCAAGAAGGACCAGGTCCTGGAGAACAAGTTGATGAGCTTCGCGGGCGGGGAGAAAGAGGGGTTAGAAGCCTTTATAGACCAGGTGGCTTCGTCTTCTCCTGCTCCCGGTGGAGGAAGCGTTTCCGCCGCCTGCGGCGCATTAGCCGGGGCTCTCTCTTCCATGGTCTGCCGATTGACCATAGGCAAGAAGAGATTCAAGGAAGTGTCCGAAGAGTTGAAAGAAGTTCTGGAAAAAGCAGAAGAGATCAAAAAGCAGATGCAGGCGTTTATTGTCAAGGATGCCGAAAGCTTCGAAAAGGTAATGGAAACAATGAAGCTCCCCAAATACACGGATGAGGAGAAGGAAAAGCGCAACGCCGCAATTCAGGAAGCGACTAAAGGAGCCATATCCGTCCCGCTTCAGGTGATGGAGAAGGGACTGGATGCGCTGAAACTAGCCGAGATGGTGGTGGAAAAGGGAAACCCCAACATGGTGTCAGACGCAGGTGTTTCGGCGCTTGCCGCCAAGACAGCCGTGGAAGGGGCTTACTATAATGTCAGAATTAACTTAAACTCCATTGAGGACCAGGATTTCGCAAACTCCACAAGAGCAAAGGCGGATAATCTAAGGAAAGAGGCTGTGCTTTTGTCACAAGAGATTGAAAGAAAGGTGGAGGAGAAGTTAACTGAATCCCAGTAAGGCTTATGCAAAGACGATCGATAGATCTCCACATCCACACCACTGCCTCTGACGGCTTGCTCACTCCGGAGGAGGTGCTTGAGATTGCCAAAAGTGAGGGGCTTTCCGCAGTCTCCATCACGGATCATGATACCATAGACGGATATCTGGCAGCCCAAGAGAAGGCGGGGGAATTGGGAATCGAACTCATCCCAGGGGTGGAACTCTCCGTCTCTTACAGGGGCGATGATTTTCATCTCTTGGGATATTTGATTGACTGCGAAAACCCTGAGTTCTTGAAGAAGATAAACAGCTTTCAGGAGGAGAGACGGGCCAGAGGAGAGAAGATGGTGGAAAAGCTAAATGAACTGGGGATAGACTTGAGCTTGGAGACGGTAAAAAACATTGCGGGGAGAGGAGCAGTGGGAAGACCTCATCTGGCTGATGCTCTGCTTAAGGAGGAGTTCGTGCATACTTACGAGGAAGCCTTTGCCAGATACCTGGGCTATCATGCTCCAGCCTACGTGTCCAAAAGATTCCTGACTCCCCAAGAGGGGATCGAGCTAATACATCTGATTCGGGGGGTCGCGGTCTTGGCTCATCCCGGAACTGCCAGATCACAGAAAGCCGTTTATGAATTCCTTGACTTAGGTCTGGACGGAATCGAAGCTTACCATCACAAGCACGACCGACAAGCTGCGCAACATTACATAAACCTGGCCAGGAAACTCGGTCTAATCTACACCGGCGGGTCGGATTGTCACGGACGAAGAGACAGACACACTCTTATCGGCACGGTCAAAGTCCCATACCGTTGCCTGGACATGTTGCGAAAGGTCAAAGAAGAGAATTACTAGCTCAAGTTTCCGATTGACAGGATCAATTCAAAAATCTGCAAATTTACCTCATTTGTTACACGTTTCAGATTAGTGCTAAGTGATAGTCAGGTCTGTATAGCCGCCACTTCTTTGCGCCAGAGTAACTCAGATGATGTCCTCGGATGGCAAAAGTGCAACATGGTGTTTTACCGTCGTCTTACTTCTGCCTGCCGGGGATTTTGTTAAAAGATAGGTTCTTAATTTGATGGAGAGATAAGATGAAGAAAATCCTGCCTTTTGTGATTGTTTTTTTTATTATTCCTAACGTTCAGGCTGAAGAGCAGAAGCAAAGCCAGGCCTATGAAGAGCAGCTCATAGAAAGGGTGAGGAGTGTGTTCTCGTTGGAAGCCGAGAAGGTAGAGATCGAACGTCCGATCTGCGCCACGCCCATCTTCTTAGAAGTAAAAGCCAATTGGGATAGGCTTTCGGCGACAACCAGAAAGCTACTCCAACAGGACGTCCAAAGACCAACTTTTGGCTTCCCGGAATATACCTACGATACCCCGGAGGGTCATTTTAAGATTCACTACGTCAGGCAGGGAGACAGTGCAGTCTATAACCCGGATGCAGACTATAATGTTAACGGTCATCCAGATTGGGTTGATACAGTCGGAATGGTCTTGGAATATGTGTGGGAAACCGAGATTTACGTTTTGGGCTATAACCCGCCTCCCAGCGACATCGCAAACCCAGATACCGCGGATAATGGAGGGGACGGTAGATACGATGTATATCTGGTGAATATGGCATTGTTGGGATACACCCAAGGTGAGTACGTGGTCGCTCCACCTGCTTCTGCTACTAGTTACATAGTGCTTGACAATGATTATGCCGGTTTTGGTTCCACGCATTCCCGGCTTGAGTGGCTGCAGGTAACGGCAGCTCATGAGTTCTTTCATGCAGTTCAGCTGGGTTATGATGGCGCGGAGTATGAAATTGAGGGTGACAATGTTAAACCGTATTGGATGGAGATGTCGGCTGTCTGGATGGAGGAGATGGTCTATGACGGTGTAGACGATTACCTTGGATATCTCCCTTCCTTTTTCAAGCATCCTGACTGGTCGCTCAAGACTTTCACCCTTGACAGGATAGGCCCCTACGGCATTGACAGTCTTTTCCACGCCTACGGTAGCTGCGTTTGGCCCATGTATCTTCAAGAGAGGTTTAATGACACCACCATAATCAGGGAGATCTGGAGAGAGTGTGCTCAGTTTGCCGGAGACAACGCTATATCCTATTCGGGCGGTGAGTCCGCTACGGACAAAGCTTTGAAGGCAAGGGGGGCCACTTTTGAGGAGGCTTTCCGGGAATTCACTGTTTGGAACTATTTTACCGGAAGCAGGGAGCGAACTCAGGTCTTCTATTCTGAAGGTAATCTGTTTCCCGAGATTAACGTGGAACATTCACACGACTTCCAGAGTTCTGATACGGTGTACTCTCCCTCAGGTCCAAATCATCCTTATGGTTTAGGTGCCAATTATGTTGTTTTCGAACACAACAACAAGCAAGGAGGAGTGAGACTCTCCTTCTCACCCGCTAGCGAGGAATACGATTTCGAGATATCAGCTGTCGGGTTCAGCGAGATTGCCAATGAACCGATTCGCCATGAATTCCAGATTAACCACCAGACGGGCGCTGCTGAAGCGGAGGTCTGGAATTGGACCTCTTATAACAAGATAATCATGATTCCGGCCTCTGTAGAGCGGGACGGAGGTTCCTATTTTCCTTACATTTATTCCGCGGTATACGACAGTTCGCTTCACGGGGATCAACCCTTTCCACAGAGGGATTGGATAGGCCAAAACTTTCCCAATCCTTTTGTCGTCGACGATCCCGCAGATTTGACCTATTTCCCGTTCGTCCTGTCTTCGGTCAGCGAGGTGGAGATCGAGATATTCGCTGCTTCTGGAGAACGAGTCTGGCATTATCCTCCTGACGAGAAGAAAGGACAGGAGTGGACCATCGGGGAGTACACCGAGCGCGGTAAATGCCCAGCCTGGAATGGGAAGAACGAAAGTGGGGAATACGTCGCCGCGGGTGTGTACATCTACCAGGTGAAGACCAAAAACTCCAAGGTGGTGAGGAAGCTGGCGGTGATCAGATGAGTTTTTCTGCCAGGAAGATTGCCCTCATGGGCGTTATGATCGCCCTGGCCATCGCCTTGAAGCTTCCCATACTTTCCATTCCAAACGTGGAGTTCTTCACCTTCATAGTCTTCTCAGCTGGATATCTCTTGGGCATATATGGAGGAGTGTTTGTGGGAGTCATATCCATGTCGATCTATACCACGTTCGTTACGCCGTATGGATTACCTCCGCTGCCCATAGCCTTTGCTCAGGTTCTCTCAATGGCAATAATTGGTTTTGGGGGAGGCCTGGTTTCGAAATCTGCTCGCAGGGCTTTTGACCGAGATTCTCACTCCCGGACAACAAGTACCATTATTCTGATGGGAATCTCAGGCCTGGTGCTCACGTTAATCTACGATCTGCTCACCAATCTGGCTTCGGCGTATGTGGTTGGTCAATTCCTGCCGGTGATGATAGCAGCCGTTCCATTTGCCTTTATCCACATTCTTTCAAATGTTGTCATCTTCGTGGCACTTACGCCCCTGCTTCTGAAAATGCTACCACATGTGAGTGGGAGAATCTGACCCTGAGGAAAACACGCAGTCACAGGAAGGCGTTGGGGTAAGAAAAGTTGCCGGAAACCGACTGCTTTATGTCCACTCCCGCGGCCTGAATATTGTCGAGAAGGCCTGTTCAGCATTGCATGCCAAAGTCAGCGGTAAAAAGGCAGACAGCCTGGGTATTCTTCAACATCCGCGGTTTGTTTGTGACAAATTTCACTTGACAACAAGGCTGGTTTGGCTTATATACTGATAGTTTTGGAGGTTGGAGACGGCTAATTTAGTGGGATTGATCATCTTGGGCTTGTAGATTTTTCCTGTCACCTCTTTTTAGAAAAGCGAGGAGCATATGGTCGGAATAATGGGCTACGGAGCCTACGTTCCCAGAAACAGGATAAAAGTGGAAGAGATTGCCAAGGTTTGGGGCGCAGATGCGCCTGCCTACAAAAAA
The DNA here is from genome assembly GCA_964348415.1 of uncultured Ignavibacteria bacterium. Taxonomy (GTDB): domain Bacteria; phylum Zixibacteria; class MSB-5A5; order MSB-5A5; family SM1-73; genus SM23-73-3. Next base: position 18,594 of record CAYGCR010000021.1, read on the forward strand.
GGATTGCAGCTGTATGAGAAGTCGGTTCCCAGCCCGGATCAGGATACCATCACCATGTCGGTGGAGGCGACGAAGAATGCCTTGAAGCGGGCAAACATCGATCCCAAGGAGATTGGGGCGGTATACGTGGGATCGGAGTCTCATCCTTACGCGGTGAAACCATCGGGCACGGTCTTGGCTGAGGCTATCGGAGCCACCCCAGACATTCACTGTGCGGATTACGAGTTTGCCTGCAAGGCTGGAAGCGAGGCCATGTTTGTTTGCGTCGGCCTAGTTGAGTCCGGGTCGATCAAATATGGGCTGGCGGTGGGAGCTGATACATCTCAAGGTGCCCCGGGCGACGCACTGGAGTATTCGGCTGCTGCCGGAGCAGCTTCCTTTATCTTCGGCAAGGAGAATATGGTAGCAAAGGTGCTTTACACCAACTCTTTTATGACCGACACACCCGATTTCTGGCGCAGGGAATATCAGTTCTATCCCCGGCATGCCAGCCGCTTTACTGGAGAGCCGGCCTACTTCAAACATATCATCGGGGCGGCCAGAGGACTCATGAACCAAGCGGGCATGAAGCCAGAAGATTTTAGCTACGCTATTTTCCATCAGCCCAATGGAAAATTCCCCATGAGGGTGGGCAAGATGCTAGGATTTAAAAAGGAGCAGATTGAGCCGGGATGGCTTTCCCCCACTCTGGGTAATACCTACTCCGGATCATCCCCCATGGGCCTGACCGCCACTTTGGACATAGCCAAGCCCGGAGATAAGATTCTTATGGTCTCGTATGGTTCTGGGGCAGGGAGTGACGGATTCATATTCGAGGTGACTGAAAGGATAGAAGAGGTTCGTGAAAAAGCTCCCCGGACCAGATACCAGTTGGACAACAATAAGAAGTACATTGACTACGGCACATACGCCAAATACAGAGGTAAGATCCGAATGGGGGAATAAAGAGTTGATTCTCGACGTACTTCTTTGTCTTTTTATTTTGATCGGAAGAGGATAAAATCAGTCTAAGGAGAACAAGACATGAGAGACGTTGCCATCATAGGGGTGGGGATGAACAAGTGGGGCGAGCTCTGGCAGAAATCGCTTAGAGATGTTTTCGTGGAAGCAGCCCTCTTAGCTATTGAGGATTCCGGAGTAGATCACATCGATTCCATGTACGTGGGCTGCATGACCTCTGGGCTTTTCGTGGGCCAAGAGCACCTCGCCTCCCTTTTGGCTGATTATCTTGGAGCCGGTCCCATCCCTGCAGCTCGCGTGGAGTCTGCGTGTGCCTCGGGCGGCCTGGCAGTGAGGATGGGATTCATTGATGTCGCTTCCGGCATGTCTGACATAGTCCTGGTGGGAGGGGTGGAAAAGATGACTGACGTAGGTGGTGACGGCGCAACTTACGCTCTTTCTACGGCGGCAGACCAAGAATACGAGGTTTATCACGGAATCACTTTCCCTGGCCTGTACGCCCTCATGGCAAGAAGCCACATGGAAAAATTCGGAACGACCAGAGAACAGCTATCACAGGTTGCGGTTAAGAATCATGAAAACGGCTCAAAGAATCCCCTGGCTCAGTTTCCCCAGAAGGTGACCGTGGATCAGGTGACCAATTCGATCATGATAGCCGATCCCTTGACCATCTTGGATTGCTCTCCCATCACTGACGGTGCTGCATGTGCTATCCTGTGTCCGGCGGATATGGCAAAGAAGATTTCAAGAAAGCCGCCGGTGAAGATAATCGGTGCAGGTAATGCAACAGACACAATTGCTCTGCATAGCCGATCTGATTTCACCACTTTGAACGCTACGGTCAAGGCGGCAGACAGAGCATATAAGATGGCTAGAGTAAAGCCGGAGGACGTCGATCTGGCTGAGGTCCATGATTGTTTTACCATCGCTGAAATAATAATCAGCGAAGATTTGGGCTTCGTCAAGAAGGGGGAGGGGGGAAAAGCCGTGGAGAGCGGAATGACTTCCATCGGGGGCAAGAAGCCTATCAATACCAGCGGTGGATTGAAATCCAAAGGGCATCCGGTCGGCGCAACCGGTGTGGCTCAGGTGCTGGAAGTTGTACATCAGCTCAGAGGAGAAGCTGGCGATAGGCAGGTCAAAGACGCCAAGATCGGTCTTACTCAGAATATGGGCGGTAGCGGAGGTAGTGCGGTGGTTCACATAATGCAGGCAATGTAAATTTTCGATTAGTCAAAGGTAAGACGGACGGACCTATGAACTGTAATTGCGAGGGGTCCCGCCGTTGGCAGGAGGACGAAGCAATCCTTCGAGATTTCCTCGCCCCTTGTAGTCGCTCGCAATGACCGTCCGGGGATTTCGTCACGAGCTTCAACGACGACAAGCGAGATAACGATATACGGAGGTTAACCAAATGTTTCCGGCCAGATACTGGAGAGAGATACCCCAGAGATATAGATTAGAGGCAAAGAAATGCAAAAGCTGCGGGACCACCTATTTCCCTCCCCGGCTGATTTGCGCAGACTGCAAATCAAAGGATTTTGAGGACGTAAAGCTTCCTGATAAGGGCAAGTTGCTGAGCTATACCGTGATCCGGGTTGCACCCAGCCAGTTCGTTGATCAGGCACCCTATCCCATGGGAATAGTGGAACTGGATGATGGAACCAGATTGTTAGCCCAGATCGCCGATTGTGAGCCCGAGCAGCTTAAAACCGGGATGAGGCTGAAGCTGGAGTTCCGGAAGATTCAGCAGGATGGCGAAGCTGGTATCCTTTGTTATGGATACAAGTATGTTCCGGCATAGCCAAATCTCGAATCAATACGGGGGCTCCATCCATCGAGCTCCTTTGACTTCGGGTGGAGTGTGAAGCTTTAGCTTTGCCCGCAACGGTCCTGGCTTTCTGGCAAACCCGAAGGTCTGCACTGGACAAACGGATTCCTCTGAAGCAAGATGTTTAGAATAGAAAGCAAAGTAGATACGAAGAGCACTGAGTTTCAGCAGAATAAGGCTGAAATGCAGAAGCTTGTCTCAGGGTATAGGGAAATACTAAAGAAGATAAAACTGGGGGGACCGGAGAAAGATCGAAAAAGACACCACGAGCGCGGGAAACTCCTGGTGAGAGAAAGACTGGAGCTTTTGTTTGACAGAAACACTCCTTTCTTGGAGCTATCTCCTCTGGCAGCCTACGACATGTATGACAATGAAGCTCCAGCCGCAGGCATGGTCACGGGAGTGGGGGTGGTGCACGGCAGGGAGGTTTTGATCGTAGCCAACGATGCCACGGTCAAGGGCGGCACTTATTTCCCCGTCACCATAAAGAAGCACGTGCGAGCTCAAGAGGTGGCCATGGAGAACCGCCTCCCCTGTATCTACCTGGTCGATTCCGGCGGCATCTTTCTCCCCTATCAATCCGGAACGTTTCCAGACAAGGATCATTTCGGAAAGATATTTTACAATCAGGCTCGCCTATCTGCCATGGGAATTCCCCAGATCTCGATTGTGATGGGGTCGTGCACGGCAGGAGGGGCCTATGTCCCTGCCATGAGCGATGAAGCGGTGATAGTAAGGAGGCAGGGGACCATCTTCATTGGTGGCCCGCCTCTGGTAAAGGCGGCAACCGGTGAGGAGGTGACGGATGAGGAGTTGGGAGGCGCGGACGTTCACTGCAGAATCTCAGGCGTGGCTGATCATTACGCTTTGAACGACAAACACGCCCTGGAGATAGCCAGAAACATAATCCAGTCTCTGGACCCGTCCAGAAAGTTTGAGCTGGATGTGGCGGAGACAGAAGAACCCTATTATGATTCGGAAGAGATCTATGGGATAGTCCCGCGAGATATAAGAAAGCCATATGACATTCGGGAGGTTATCGCCAGAATGGTTGACGGAAGCAGGTTTCAGGAATTCAAGGAGCTATATGGGCCCACCATAGTTACCGGATTCGCACGAATCATGGGCTACCCGGTAGGCATATTAGGCAATAATGGAGTCCTGTTCTCCGAGAGCTCTCTGAAGGCGGCTCATTTCATCAATCTCTGCACCATGCGAAAGATTCCGTTGATCTTCCTGCAGAACATTACCGGCTTCATCGTCGGAAAGCAGTATGAACATGGGGGGATCGCCAAAGACGGAGCAAAGATGGTCCATGCGGTGGCAAATGCGGACGTCCCGAAGTTCACCGTGATCGTGGGCGGTTCCTATGGAGCAGGGAACTACGGCATGTGCGGCAGAGCTTATGATCCAAGGCTCATCTGGATGTGGCCCAATGCAAAAATCTGCGTGATGGGAGGAGAGCAGGCAGCCAATGTGCTTCTTACCGTGAAGATGAGACAGCTGAAAAAGCAAGGCAAGACCATGACCAAAGAAGAGCAAGAGAAGTTCATGGAGCCCACAGTCAGAAAATACGAGCAGGAGTCCAGCCCCTATTACAGTGGCGCCCGGCTCTGGGATGACGGGATTTTGGATCCTCTGGAGACGCGGACAGCTTTGGCTTTGGGCATTTCCATGGCGCTGAATGCTCCCGTTCCAGACCAAAGATTCGGCGTCTTCAGAATGTAACGGCCCTGCTCTCAAAATCCTTCCGTTAGGCACCAGAGGTGGTTATTTTAGAGCATCCGCAAAAAATGTTCTCAGAATTTTGACCGGAGCTTTGACAGTTGGCACAAGAAAGAAAGTTTGATACTATTACCTACTCTTTCAGGGATAAGATTGGTACGGTCGCGCTCAATCGTCCTGAAGTGCACAATGCCTTCAATGAGCTGATGATCGCCGAGCTCACCGATGTCTTCAAAAACATCTCAGAAGATGATGAAGTTCGAGTAGTGGTTCTCACCGGAAACGGAAAATCCTTTTCGGCCGGGGCGGACTTGAACTGGATGAAGAAAATGATAAACTACACCTACCGAGAAAACCTTGACGACTCGCTTAAATTGGCGGAGTTATTTCATTTGATGTATTCCCTTCCCAAGCCTGTAATTGCCAGAGTCAACGGAGCAGCCATCGGGGGTGGAACTGGTCTGGTGGCAGTGTGCGATATTGCCATCGCTGCAGAGACGGCTAAATTCAGCCTCAGTGAGGTCAAACTGGGCTTGGTGCCGGCATGCATTTCTCCGTATGTTATTCGGAAGGTTGGAGAAGGGAGATGCAGAGAGTTCTTCCTCACCGGCGAAAGACTTATTGCCAAAAGAGCCCAGGAGCTCGGTCTGGTAAACCAAGTGGTGCCTCTGGAAGAATTGGATCAAGCTGTTCACGAAAAAGCCAATCAGCTGATCTCCAGCGGACCGGAAGCTATTGCTATGTGCAAGGAGCTTTTGAAGAATGTGCCGGGCATGGACTTCGACAAGGCCAAGACCTATACGGCAGACATGATTGCCCGTATGCGGGTAGGGGATGAAGGACAGGAGGGCATGAGCGCCTTCTTGGAGAAAGGAAAACCAAAGTGGACAGAATAACGTAGGGACAGGGCTTGTCCCTGTGCGAGTAGCTCAAATCCATGTTCATGAAAAATAAATTACCTCAACGAATAAACCCAAGGTTAAAAGGTTTTGATTATTCTAAACCCTTTGCTTATTTCACGACGATCTCTGCAAAAGATAAGAGGAAGATATTTTGTAATGAAGCGTTGAATAGTGAAATTATCAATTGTTTGAAACTGGAGAAAGAGAAAGTTGGTGTGGAGGTTCTTGCCTACTGTTTGATGCCTGACCATTTTCATATGTTGATTTCACCTTCGGACAGTGGCACGAATATTTCAAGATTCATTGGAGGTTTCAAAAACAAAGCCACAAGGATAGAATGGAGGTACGGAATCGAAGAAAAGATGTGGCAAGCAAGATTTCATGATCACATCCTGGGGCCAAACGAGCCCGTGAACGATGTTTGTGAATACATCCTAAACAATCCGGTAACAAAGAATTTAGTTGAAAGCTGGGAAGACTACAAATTTTGTGGCTTCCTGGATCCGGTTCCAGCGTAGGGACAGGGCTTGTCCCTGTCCGAGTAGCGGACACCCACAAGGGCTGTCCCTACGGTTCTAATATATGCTAAAGAAGATACTCATAGCCAATCGAGGCGAGATTGCGGTCAGGATCATAAATGCGTGTAAGGAAATGTCTATCCCGAGCGTAGCCGTATTCTCCACCGTTGACAGAAACTCCCTGCACGTCCAGAAGGCGGACGAGGCCCACTGCATCGGAGATCCGCCCCCTCTGGAAAGCTACCTGAACATGGACAAAATCATACAGGTGGCGAAGGAATCTGGCTCGGATGCCATCCATCCAGGATACGGCTTCCTGGCGGAGAATGCCGATTTCAGCGCAAGATGCGAAAAAGAGGGGATTGTCTTCATAGGGCCAAATTCCAAGGCACTGAGATTGGTCGGCGACAAGGTGGCATCTCGTCAAACCATGACCGAAGCTAAAATTCCCATTATTCCTGGCATGATGAGCAGCGGCAAGGAGACCAAAGGATTTAAAGAGGCGGCGGAGAAGATCGGATACCCGGTTATGATCAAGGCATCAGCCGGAGGTGGCGGCAAAGGAATGCGAATCATTCGTTCTCCAGAAGACTTAGAGAAGGGAATAGAAGCCGGGATGCGGGAGGCCAAATCTGCCTTCGGAGACGAGTCCGTCTATCTGGAGAAATACATAGAGGAGCCGAGACACGTTGAGTTTCAGGTGCTGGCAGATAATTTCGGAAATGTGGTTCATCTATGCGAGAGAGAATGCTCGATTCAGCGGAGACATCAGAAGATCGTGGAGGAGACGCCGTCGTGCGCTCTGGATGATAAGCTCAGGACAAAGATGGGCGAAGTTGCCAAGAAGGTGATCAAGGTGTCGGGCTATAACAACGCCGGCACGGTCGAGTTCCTGCTGGACAAGAATACGAATTTCTACTTCCTGGAGGTAAATGCTCGGCTTCAGGTCGAGCATCCTGTTACCGAGCTGGTGATCGGAGCGGACCTGGTAAAGCAGCAGATAAAGATAGCTTCGGGAGAGAAGCTGTCACTCACCCAGGAGGAGATCAAGCAAAGAGGTCATGCCATAGAATGTCGAATCTATGCAGAAGACCCCGAAAACAACTTCTTCCCCTCTTCGGGCAAAATCCTTTTCATGAAAGAGCCATCTGGACCCGGGATCAGACACGACTGCGGAATCTATTCGGGATTTGAGGTTTCGGTATTCTACGATCCGATTCTGTCCAAGGTCATCACCTGGGGAGAGACCAGGGAGGATGCGCGCAAGCGTATGATCTTGGCTCTGTCAAACTATACCATTTTGGGAATCAAAACCAGCATTGAGTTTTTGGCTTCGGTTATGTCACATCCCCAATTTGTCGCCGGTAACACCCAGACCAACTTCATCGACAAGAACATGTCAGACTGGATTGAGCGGAAAAAAGAAAAAAAATACGTCAATGAAGCCTTGATAGCCGCAGCCATTTCATCGCAGACCAGGACTGGTTCAAAGAAGAGAGTGCAGGGTAAAGAGGAAATGCCCAGCCCCTGGTTAACTGTTGGGAAGTGGAGCATTGGAGAAGTTTAGAAAAGACATTCTGATTTAGAGGATCATGGAACTGGAATTCAGCATAGAGGAGAAAGTTCATAAACTCCACCTTGAGTTCAAAAACGGACAGTACCGGGTCAAGCTAAATGATCAGGATTACGTTGTTGATTCCTCGCAGATCTCCGATAATTGTCTTTCTCTTTTGGTGAACGGCAGAGCCTTCACCGTGTATTTCGCCGAATCGGACGGTAAGAAATATTTTTCCATCGGCGGTGAGCAGTTTTGCGTTCAAGAGGCGAAGTCAGAAGGCGTCCAAGCATCGGATCACGATTCTTCTACAGTTGCCGAAGCTCCTGTGGCCGCCTCTCCCATGCCCGGGAAAGTGGTCAAGATACTTGTAAGCCAAGGGGACCAGGTGGAAAAAGGTCAGGGTTTGGTGATCGTAGAAGCCATGAAGATGGAAAATGAGCTCAAATCCCCGGTTAAGGGGACGGTGGAAAAGGTGAACTTCAAAGCCGGCGATCTGGTGGATGCAGCCCAGCCCATTGTCGAAATAAAGCCGTAAGAAAAGTAAGTTTCCGCTTCTCCCGATTATAAAAGTCCCCTCTCATATCAAAGATTCTCCCAATCTAGTTCAACAATCATTCATACAGCAAAAGGACTCCTCGAAAGATTCTCCAAACGTGGCGGAAGGCTCTAGCCTTCCATTAGTGAGGATGGAAACCTCAAGGTTTTTGCCAAATTTGCACTACAAAAGATGATCGGGGCCAACAAAACAAAATCGGGGGGCTACCGCGGAATCGCGGATTTCTTTTCGAATAAAGAAGAGAGAGCGGCAAAATTCTTGTGGAAGAAGAATATCATCATTCCAAGATAAAGATAGATGAAATCCCTGATAAGTAGACTTGCTCCTTCTCTCTTACCGCCAGGATCAGTGGAGAAGCAGCCGCAGTTCAGGTCGATGCCTCTGAGGAGATTTATGGAGATGGCAATGATGAAGACCACGAAGAGAAAAGAGGCCAAAAGAGAGGCACTCTCTATGAATACGCCAAAGATCAAGAACAGACCAGTTACCAGTTCAACCCAGGGTAAGGTAACGGCAAAGACATTGATCAAAAACTCTGGGAGAATCCTGTAGTTGTAGACTATTCTGGCAAACTGATCCGGGTTAGCGATTTTGTCTAAGCTGGCATAAATGAGGGTTACTCCGAGAACCAGCCTAAAGATCAACACGACCCTCTTGTCCGTGACTATTTTAACCAGCGCCTTTAACATTTTGCTTTTTCAATTACCAGTTTCCACGGATAGCCCGGCTTCCTTCCATTCTTGCCATCCGCCAAAAAACACTTTCACGTCTGTATAGCCCATCTCCACAAGTTCTCTGGCGAGAAGCAGACTGGTCTCACACTCGGTGCCATCGCAGTAGGCTATGATCTCTTCATCTTTTGGAAGGTTCGGCAGAACCTCGGGCGCATATTCATCGAATTCCTCCCAGGGGAGATTGATAGCGCCCTTGACGTGTCCTTCTTCGAAGTCCGCCGGGTAGCGGGCGTCCAGGAAGACGACGTTTTTCGATTGAAACTTCATCATGGCGTAATCGAGGCTGATAGCAGGTGGGTCAAGACCTTCCTCATAACCGTAGGGAACAACCAGACTGTCAGTAGTCATTTTGGGGCTCCAATTTCCCCTCAGGGTGATTCCGCCAGGTGAGAGAGTGTTATAGATTAGGCCTATGGCTGAACCAACGAGGATTAAGCCCAGGGTCTTAAATAGGATATGATGGAGATTGTTTCGGGTGAGCATCGCCGTCTTGGAGTTCAGTCGCTGATTATCACGCCGAAAATGGGTATGCTGACTCTGGCTACCTTAGAGCATTCAAAGTCCAGAGTCAGGGAGGTTTGGAGATTTCCCGAAGCCGCGTTCTCCTTCAGCTTCAAGTGAATCTGCACGCTCTCACCCGGCTCAAGATTCCTGGCTTCCAAGTCCGCATCCATGGCATGTCCGGGACCCTCTATCACGTCTATGAACAACTTCTCTCCTGAGATGTTCTCTAAGGTCAAAGATCGAACTTCTTCTGTCCCCTGTGAGACGGTGTCAAAATTAAGCTCTGTGGGAGTCAATCTAACCAAGGAGTTGCTCATTCCCACCTTTGCGCTGAACCGCACGTCTGTGAATGGATTGTCCGGGTCGTCGGATATCACCTGAAGTCTTTTGGAGGTTTCGCCGACCTTTATCCTTCTTGGATCGAAGACGGCCTCCATATCTGCCATCTCATCGGGAGCCAGCCTCTGTTTGGATAACGGAGCGGTCGTACAACCACAGGTGGTTCTCACTTTCACAATTATGAGAGTGTCGTCACCAATGTTTTTGATCCGATATGTATGTGAGACGGTGCCGGTTTTGGGGACGTATCCAAAGTCCCACATGGTCTCGGAAAGAGATATCTTGGGCTGGGGCGGTTTGCCCTCCTGCCCAAACGTCGAGACAGTCAAGACCAAAAGGAAGAACACCAGCATACAGATTCTCGCACTCGCGTTGTTCAATGGACAAGCTCCTTATGGTTCTGGGAATGAACCTACCTCCGAATTCTTTATTTTGTTACGAAGATGAAAAAGCCTAAGTTGGCGAGGGAAGAGAGGGGGTCTTTTTTTCCTAAAATCTTCCTAACAACTTCCACAAGGGAGACGTAGGCCAGAAAACTCCAAATCCCAAAAGATGAAAAAGAGCGAAGGTTGACCAGCGGGGCTTTTTGTCCGGCTAAAGCCTAAACATCTGCCCCAGCTTTTTTCTTCTTAGAATAACCAAAAGCAGTGGATACCCCAAAATAAAGCACGCTCCGATTTCACCCATTGCGATGTAGGTCACGGTAAGCCAGTAAGGAAGTTGAAACAAAAGATGAAGATATAAGCTCACCCCTAAGGCATTCACCACAACCGGTGGAACCGGGGCCAGGATCGGCTTTCGGGTTTTGGAGACAAGATAAGTTAGGAATGCAGCTAAAAGGGTACACAGGCTTCCCCCCACTATATCCGGCAGTCCCAATCCACCGAAGAGATTCGCCACCACGCAGCCGATGAACAGGCCGGTTATGGCGGCAGGAGCGACGTAAGGAAGGATGGTCAGAGCCTCGGATATGCGCACCTGAATGGGCCCGTAGCTGATTGGCGCTAGCACTATGGTTAACGCCGCATACAGGCTGGCGATGATGCCGACTTGGGCTATATATCTGGTTGATAGGCTCAACGGTTTAGGAGTTTAGCGGTTTAGTAGTCCCGGAGGAACTGGCGCCACTGCTTTTCGAATTCCTCAATGCTCTGGGCGTAAATTTCATGGAAGATCCTTTTGTAGTTGTCTTGTGTCGTTTTGGGTAACAGAGACTTGAACTTGATCAAACCATATTCATCAATCAAGTATCGCACCAAGGAACCGGACTGATAGTAATATTTGCGAGCGTCGGGCGAGCGATAAATTTCCTCGAAGCGGCCGTTGTCTGTCAGCACGTCAAGAGAAAACAGATCGTCCTGGGCGAGGAGCCGCTTGCAGGTTTCATGGATAATAAGTTCTCCGGTAGGCGTCCTCTCATGGCAGTGCGTCACGGCTTCAGCTATTCCCTCGTTTAAGAAAATCAGCTTGGACATCCCTATTGTATGGTAGGCAATAACGTGGACTGTCTCGTGCGAACTGATGTTTTTGCGCGGTGGATCATAAACCTGAGCAGCATACTCAAACTCTCCCACAAAAAATCCCGATCTGGGCCAACGGGCCCAATGTTTTAGGTCGTCCGTGGAATTGTACAAATAGCAGGAGATTTTGCTTGAAAAATTCACATCCAGTTGAATCAGGACATCTTCAAAACAACTATCCAGCAACTCCGCTATTTGGTCTATACTCTGTGAGGCAGGAGAGCCGGGTCGGTAATAGATGAAATAATGAGAACTCTCTCTTCTAAGCCAGTTTTCATCCCCGGCGTCGACCTCAGGAAGAAGAACTCGCGATACCCTGCAGCCTGCAAGCTGCCAAACCATTAGCATACACAATGAAAGCAGGGCTAATCTTCTTGGCACAACAGAAAGCATCAGAAATTATGGTTTAAGCTCATTTCCACAGATTTGAATATGACTGACCCACCAGAAAAGAAGTTATCCATTTTCGGCGAATTCCGTATGGTTCTTCCGTAAACAAGAACCGAGCGATTGAGTCGAATTAACAGATGGTAGCGCGTCGAAACGGCAAATTCGTAATAAAGGTGGGTCTCCACATTAAACCACCAGAGAGGGGATTTGTCTGTGAAGCCCATATCAGATCGTAGAATCCCGAAACTCGTACGAGGTACGGACAAGACCGAACCGAGATCCAACCTTAATTCATCCCGCCCTGATCTCCAGAACAGACTCACTACCGGTCCTATTCCAAAATAGTGATCTTCGTACTCATTGTATTTCCCCGGGCTTATCTCCATCTTCTGGTCAATCTGCATGTTTCTTAAAGAGGCCCCCAAGCCCCAGAAAAACCTTTGACCTTCTTTGTGAGATAGACTGTACCATATGAAATCATAAGTGAATCCGAGAACGGAAAAGTTGTTATTCCCCCATCTCTTGGAGCCATTGACTTCTATATAAGTGGACCTTCCATAATGGAAGCCAATTCGGTGACGAAACTCTCCAGTGATAATACCATACCTGACCGCTATCGTCGGCATGTTGCCTTTCCACCTGATAGGGAAATCCAGGAAGCTCTTTTGAAGGTTCAAATAAGAAGCGCCTATCTCCAGACTCTGATTCCCTCCCGGGGTACCGGTCGTCGAAGAAATGGCCGCATCGGGGCTATCCAGAGAGGGGACCAAAAGAATAAAGATGAAGATTTTTTCCAGGTAGCCCTTCAATCTATCTCTCGCCGACACATGATTGAACGAAAGCTTTTCATCTAAACTGGGGTTCTGGGTCGATTTTGTCAACAGAAAAAGCTTGCCTTTCGGCTAAAACTTGATTAACATTGAGCCTGCGACATGTCGAAAGCAGTAACTTCGTTATCAGCCGGGAGTTACTTATGAAGATGCTAATTGTTGGCGGCGGGGGCAGAGAGCACGCTCTTACGTGGAAGCTTGCCTCCAGCCCACACGTGAACAAGCTCTTTGCCGCACCGGGAAATGCCGGCATTGGTGAGGTGGCCGAATGCATTGATATTAGTGCAGAGAATCTGACCGGCTTAGCAGACTTTGCTGACACGAATTCGATTGATCTAACGGTGGTGGGACCCGAGCTTCCCCTAACGTGTGGAATTGTGGATGAGTTTGATAGACGAAGACTGAAGATATTGGGACCGACCAAAGCAGCCGCCGAGATCGAAGGCAGCAAGGTGTTCGCCAAACAGTTCATGAAGAAATACCATATCCCCACTGCCAGCTTCAAGATATTCGAGACTCCTGACGAGGCTTCCGATTTCGTGAAATCGTCTGAGATGCCCCTGGTCATTAAGGCGGATGGGCTGGCAGCGGGCAAGGGTGCGGTTATCGCGGAGGATAAGCCATCCGCGCTTTCAACCATAAAGAAGATTATGGTGGATAAGATCTTCGGGGAGGCAGGGTCTCGGATCGTGATAGAGGATTTCCTGGAGGGAGAAGAGGTTACGGTTTTAGCTTTCATCGACGGAGAAACGACTTCTCCCATGCTCTCCTCGCAGGACCACAAAAAGATCTTCGACGGAGACAGAGGTCCAAACACCGGGGGGATGGGAGCCTACGCCCCCACCTCCATCGCAGACGACAAAATGATGAGGCGAATATTCCATGAGATCTTAGAGCCCGCAGTATTCGGACTGAAAAGCGAAGCAAGGCCATTCAAGGGCGTGCTCTACGCCGGATTGATGATCACAGAGTTGGGTCCCAAGGTAATGGAATTCAACTGCAGGCTCGGTGATCCGGAAACTCAAGTAATACTCCCACTGCTGAAGGGTGATCTAGCTGAGATATTGTTGGCCATCGTGGACGGCGAGCTTTCCTTGCAGGAGGTGGAATGGAGTGATGATTTTGCAGTATGTGTGGTATTAGCCTCGGCCGGATACCCGGGAAGATATGAGAAAGGCAAGGAGATCTTTGGACTTAGCAAAGCCAGGCTGATGCAGGACATACTGATTTTTCACGCCGGTACCAGAAAACAAGGAGACAGAGTTGTTACCAACGGGGGGAGGGTGTTGGGTGTTACGGCCACAGACAGAAGTATGGAGAAAGCTATTGAAAAAGCTTACGCTGCTGCAAGTAAAATAGAATTTGAAGGGGTCCAATATCGAAAAGACATAGGCCACAGAGCTTTTCCGGGCAGGAAAAGAGCCTGGTAGGACATACCCGAGGGCGAGCCGGTCAACGCCGGGCGGGCAACTTTCCGATCTGGCCTACTTGCATCCTCTGTCGGATGCCGGCTTGCCTCCAGAGGCGCAATTGCATCCAGCAAACCCAGCAGCCTGTGCTCTGTTGCCCAGAAAGTGTCGACGCTATTTACCAAGGGAGAGCAAAATGCCTGCTGCGAGAGTATTGATATTGATGGGGAGCAAAAAGGATCAGGGAATCATGGAAAAGAGCGCAAAAATCCTGGAGGAGCTGAAAATTCCCTATCGCATGGAGATCAGCTCCGCGCATCGTGATCCCGAAAGAACGAAGGGATTAGTGCAGGATGCAGAGAAGAATGGGGTGAAGGTCATCATTGCAGGAGCGGGTATGGCGGCGCACCTCCCCGGCGTAGTGGCTTCGTACTCCAGGCTGCCGGTTATCGGCGTGCCTCTTTCAGCCTCTTCGCTTCAGGGATTGGACTCACTGCTCTCCATCGTCCAGATGCCGGCCGGGATACCTGTCGCAACCATGTCTATTGACGAGGCAGGAGCAAAAAACGCAGCCGTCTTAGCCGCCCAGATTCTGTCTTTGGCAGATGACGGGATAGTCAAGAGACTTGATAAACTCAGAAAAGACTTGGCGAAGAGGTAGGGTTCAGGATTGCATCTGGCCCACAGGGCTCTTCGTCTTCAAATTTCTGAAGGAGCAAAAATGGGAGCGGTCTTTGTAATCGGATTGTTTGTTTTCGTCGTTCTGGGCGTGCCTTTTCTCATCCTCATAGCGTTGTACAACAAGCTGGTCAAGCTGAGAAATCGTTCGGATAATGCCTGGTACCAGATAGACGTGCAGTTACAAAAGAGGGCGGATCTGGTGCCCAATCTGGTGGAGACGGTGAAAGGCTACGCGGCTCATGAAAAGAGCGTGTTGGAGGAGGTAACCAAAGCCAGATCCATATATTCGCAAGCGGGAACTATGAAAGAAAAAGCCCAGGCAACCAACATGCTCAGCGGAGCCCTGAAGACCCTTTTTGCGGTAGTGGAGAATTATCCTGAACTCAAAGCCAACCAGAATTTTCTTCTGCTCCAGGAGGAACTCTCAGGGATTGAAAGCAAGATCGCTTATGCACGGCAGTTCTACAACGACGTGGTTTTGTCCTTCAACAATGCCCAGCAGGTCTTTCCTTCCAATATCGTGGCCTCCTGGTTCGGATTCAAGCCCAAAGAATACTTCGAGATCGAGGAGCCCAAAAGGGAGGCTCCCCGGGTGGATTTCAAGTGAGGGAACGCACCTGTTCTTACGTTCAAGCAGGAAAGACCTTGAATAAGATGCACCATCCTGCCCGGACTTGTCACCTTGGTTCCTCTATAGTCGAAGGCGACAGGTGTGCGAGGGGGGTAGATTTGTGAGCGCAGGTACGGTTTTTCCCGGTAACTTGGTGTGCAGACCAAAGCTGGAGATGTAGAGGCGTGGCCGGTCGGTTTCGATCCTCTCACCGGGAGTTAAAACTGCCATTTGGTCTTTATGCGTTTTTTAGCGAAAGGTACGATTCAAGACGGGGGCAAGGCCTCACGCATATATGATATATGAAGAGATCGCGGCAAACCGAAGAAGGAGCTTTGTCCTGATTGTCGCCTTTACGGTTTTCCTCCTGTTTCTGGGATGGATATTCGGAGTAACGTATGGTTCAGGTGCAGCAGGACTCGCTATCGCCTTGTTGCTTGCAGTGTTCATCGGTTTTATGAGTTTCTCCTATGGCGACAAAATGGTCTTGGGTATGAGCCGTGCCCGACCTGTTGACAAAAAGCAGAATCCCTACTTGGCGAACGTGGTAGATGGCCTGGCCATCGCCGCGGGGATTCCAGCGCCCAGGGCTTATATAATCGAGGATTCGGCTCCCAATGCTTTCGCCACGGGTAAAGACCCGGAGCACTCGTCGGTAGCGGTTACCACTGGACTTCTGGAGAAATTGAATCGGCTGGAGCTGGAGGGAGTAATCGCTCACGAGATGTCGCATATAAAAAACTATGATATCCGATATGTCACATTGGTGGCGATTCTGGTGGGCACAGTGGCGCTGCTTTCGGATTGGATGAGAAGGAGCTTTTTCTATCGGGGGAGAAGAAAAAGAGGAGGGGTGGGCGGGGGCATGGTTATACTGATCGCTCTGGTTCTGGCGATACTGGCGCCAATAATCGCCCAGCTCATTCGATTGGCCCTGTCCAGACAAAGGGAGTATCTTGCTGATGCCAGCGGTGCACTCCTGACCCGATACCCGGAAGGTTTGGCTTCAGCTCTGGAGAAGATCTCCAAAGACACCGAGCCTTTGGAAGCAGCGAACAAGGCCACGGCTCATCTTTATGTGGTTAATCCTCTGCTGGAACACAGAGGAAAACTCAACCGTCTCTTTTCCACTCACCCGCCCGTGGGGGAGAGGATCAAGCGTTTGAGAGCAATGTGAACGTGATTCTCCCAGCGCTCGCTTAAAAACTGGGAATTCAGGTTGAAAGATCTGAAGAGGCTTCAACAACAGATGGGAAATGCTTTATACGTTTCTGAGACAGCCGCTGAACTGGAGAACGCGGAGGCACATCAAAGCCAGATCAGGTGGCCCAATAAATTGGATAACCGGAGCTTGAATCCCAAGAGATATTTCCGACAAAGCCCATTGAGGCCTCTTTTCGAGTAAGGAGGTTGAAGATGCCGAAGAAGCTTTTCATATTCGAGGATGAAAAATATGATCAGTTCTTCCCTGTTAGCTGCAATCGCCCAGTTTACGAGCTTCTATGTGGCCTGACCAGAGTCAGAGACAAAATCAGTCGGCTTTTTCCTGATGCCCAAGTGATACTCTTGTGTCGGGATTATCTGGAGAAGGTGCTCGTTGAGAAGACCGGGCAAAAGGTGAACCAATTCAATGCCGAAGAGGAGGACCAAATCTTGCTGGTTAATGGCAGAATTCTTCCCTCTCAGGATTTTCCCCGGAGAGTGAATTTCTCTCCGGATGAGAAGTTTCTTTTCTGCGGCGACGATATGGTGGGCTGGACAGGTGGCGGAGCGGCTTTCAAGCAGAGCAAGAGCCTCTTTCAAACTCTCTACCAGAAAGATCAGCTCAAATCGATAAAGCCCAGGAAAGGCTTCGCGGAGGTGAAGGTTAAGTTAATCAATTACCTGTGGGATGTGGTCTCGCAAAATGGGTCGGAGATCGAAGCGGACTTTGACAGAATCAGACACAACTTGGATTTCAAAAACATGTTCAAGCACAGCCAGGTGGACGACCATACCTTGATTTATGATATGGAGAAGGTGTATATCGGAGAAGGCGCTCAAATCGACGGACAGGTGGTGTTGGACGCCCGGCGCGGTTCTATCTTTATCGGGGAAAGGGTGAGCATCCAACCTCATACCAGGGTGGTAGGACCGTGCTATATCGGCAACGATTCTGTGCTTGTGGGCGGGAAGATCAGCGAAGGGACGAGCATCGGCCCGGTTTGCAGGATAGGTGGCGAGGTGGAGCAGTCAGTCTTTCTCGGATATTCCAACAAATACCACGGGGGATTTCTGGGGCACTCCTATGTGGGTGAGTGGGTGAATCTGGGCGCCCTGACCACCAACAGCGATTTGAAGAATAACTATAGTCCGGTCAAAGTAATGGTGAACGGTATCCCCGTTGATACTGGGCTGGTAAAGGTGGGTGCGTTCATGGGCGATCATGTAAAGACAGGGATTGGAACCTTGCTTAATACGGGGATTTCCATAGGCTTTGCTTCCAGCCTGTTCGGCGGAGGAATGCTCATGCAGAAGTATATCCCGGCTTTCTCCTGGGGGGGTGCCGAGAGATATGAGGAATATCAGCTGGAAAAAGCAATCCAGACCGCCCGGGCAGCGATGAAAAGAAGGAATGTGGAATTGTCAAAAGATGAGGCCGATCTAATCAAGAAGATCTTCGATCTGACCGAAAAAGAGAGAGGAACGAGCTAACTAGTTAGCCGTACGGCTAAGAACTGTCGGCACGTGTTCTTGTCTACCCGTCTCCAAGCCATGTTAATCGATGGAGCCAAACGCCTGCAGAGGGGAAAAGTGCGATTCAGTTCTTCCAACATCCAGAAGCATTGGGCTCTGTATGGGGGAGGGTGGTTCAGTTGACCCGTTACGCATCCAGGCGGATGAACAGGCTTTTGACTGCGTATCATGGTAAAGATAGCAGGTGCCGTCGCATATTTCTGTTGACATTATCAAGTGCAGCGCATATCATTGGTGCCTGACATGGATGAGATTTATGATGCGGTGCTTATTCTAGGAGGAAAGATTGCCAGAACTGAGAAAAGACCCGATAATTGGCAGATGGGTGATCATATCCACAGAGCGAGGGAAAAGGCCATCAGACTTTTCCGGCACTCCCAAAAGGAGAACCGAAGCCAGGCTCTGCCCATTTTGCCCGGGCAATGAATGTGCCACCCCTCCGGAGATTCTGGCCATTCGTCCAGATTCATCTGAGCCTAACAAGCCGGGATGGACCTTAAGGGTGATTTCAAATAAATACCCGGCTTTGCGCATTGAGGGCGATCTGAATCGAGAAGGGCTGGGGATCTTCGATAAGATGAACGGGGTGGGAGCGCACGAGGTGATCATAGAGACTGCCGATCACGAAAAGGATCTGGTCGATCTCGACGTCAAGCAGGTGAAAGATTTAGTCTGGGCATATCAGGAAAGAGCCCTGGATTTGAAAAAGGATCCTCGCTTCCAATACATATTGATCTTCAAAAATCACGGAGAGGCTGCTGGCGCTTCTTTGGAACACAGTCACAGCCAGCTTATCGCCACTCCCATCATCCCTAAGAGGGTCATGGAGGAACTGGAAGGAGCAAGACAATATTACGGATTCAAGGAAAGGTGCATTTTCTGCGACGCCGTAAAGCAGGAACTCTCTGACAACGAGCGGGTAGTGCTTCAGAATGATTCTTTTATCTCCTTAGAACCCTTTGCACCCAGATTTCCCTTCGAAACCTGGATACTGCCCAAAAAGCACCAGTCAGCCTTTGAGGCAATCAAGAAGGAGGATATTCCGGCCCTGGCAGCCATACTTTTGGAAACTCTCCAGAGACTAGCAAAGGCGTTGAATAACCCACCATATAACTACATTCTGCACAGCAGCCCGGTGGACAACGACCACGCGGAAGAATATCACTGGCATATTGAGATCATGCCCAAGTTGACCCGAGTGGCGGGGTTTGAGTGGGGCACCGGATTTTACATAAATCCTACCACTCCGGAAGATGCGGCTGCCTATCTACAAGAAATCGAAATCTAAGAAGCTGGGATGGAAGCGGAAGAATTGGGCCCCAAGAGTTTGAGAATCGTGATAGCTTCGCCGGAGGTGGTTCCTTTTGCCAAGACCGGCGGTCTGGCCGATGTCTGTGGAGCCTTGCCCAAAGCCCTGGCGAAGCTGGGCCACCAGGTGAAGGTAATCTTGCCGAAGTACAAGATGGTGGACCAGGCGAAATTCCGGCTCTCAAAGGTCCAGGCAGATTTCCCTCAGATCCAGGTGGGTGACCAAAAGAAGATTATCTCGGTGGAGAGCTACATTTTGGATCAGCCCAGGGTGGAATATCTCTTTGTTGTGAACGACGAGTATTACGACCGGGCGGAGCTTTATAAGGATCGAACCACCGGTTTTGACTACCAAGATAATGACCGGAGATTCATCTTGTTTGCCAAAGGAGTCTTGGAGATATTGAAAACCGTGGGATGGCAGCCGGATATAATCCATGCTAACGATTGGCAATCCGCCTTGATCGTCGCATATTTGAAAACTCTGTACGCTGGCGACCTGTTCTTCAAAGATACCGCAACGGTTTTCTCCATTCACAATCTGGCCTATCAAGGCAGCTTCTCCAAAGCTACCTTTGATAAGATAGGAGTATCGAGTGACTTGTTTTATCCCACCAGTCCGTTTGAATACTGGGGAAATGTGAATTTCATGAAAGCGGGCATAAGCTATGCCGACGTTATCAACACGGTCTCCGAGACCTACGCGGCGGAGATACAGTCAGTCTCCGAGTTTGGTCACGGGTTGGAGGGAGTTTTGAGATCCAGGAGCGCAGATCTCTATGGTATCGTTAACGGCATCGATTACGACATCTGGTCTCCGGAAAACGACAAACTGATCCCCCACACGTTCGGGCCGGCCGATCCTTCCGGCAAGAAGAAAAACAAAAAACGGTTACTGAAGTCATGCAAATTGCCTCGTTCCACCAAAGACGTCCCACTCATGGGGATTATCTCCAGGCTGGCAGACCAGAAGGGATTCGACCTCTTAGCTCAGATTGCCGATGAGCTTCTCAATTTGAATTTGCAGATGGTGATTCTGGGAACCGGAGACGAGAAATATCACCGGCTGTTCACTGCGATGAAAACAAAATATCCCCATAAGATTTCGGTCAATCTTCGTTTTGACAACCCGCTGGCCCACCTTATTGAGGCTGGGTGCGACATGTTTCTGATGCCTTCCAGGTACGAACCCTGCGGGTTGAATCAGCTGATCAGTTTGAAGTACGGAACCGTTCCCGTGGTCCGAAAGACAGGAGGTCTGGCAGATACCATAGAGAACTACAATCCAGAGACGGGCGAGGGAACAGGCTTCGTGTTTGAGAACTACCATGCGTCCGAGCTCCTGGATTCAATCAAACTGGCTCTGAGAGTATATGAAGATAAAGACGCGTGGATCAGGTTGATGAGAAACGGAATGGCGAAGGACTTCTCCTGGGATGCTTCAGCAGAGAAATACGTGAGGCTCTACCAGACGGCTCTGAGCAAGGGGAGAGGTGATTCCAGCTGAGAAAACTCTGAGCTAGACGCCCGGTATGAGACACTGTTTTGTCGGCATATCTGCAATCGGTTCTGCGTAGTTGCCCGATTTATCGGGCGTTCTTTTTGAATTAGCCGTTATCCGCTTGACGAATTCATACATACTCGATAGATTTGACCTGTAACGGGCGGCCTGGTTTAATCTCTTCTGATGCTTGGGCACACGCCCAGGATATGATCAATGCGAAGTACGCTCATTCTTCTGCTCATCGTAGTAATCTTCGTGATTCACTGCCTCAGTTTGAATTTCACTCAGGATGACGCGTTTATCTCCTATCGTTATGTGGAAAACCTCATCCAGGGTAACGGATTGGTGTTTAATCAGGGTGAGAGGGTAGAGGGATACACCAATTTTCTTTGGATAATCCTTTTGTCCATTTTCGCCGGGCTGGGCTTAGACATTATATTGGTTTCCAAGATACTGGGCATTGCCTCAGGATGCCTGACCTTGTTTCTTCTTCACCGGATCTCCCGGCTATTCTTTTCAAAAAGGGACTGGTGGTTAGCTCTTTTTCCTCCTTTTCTTTTGACCGTAAGCAGCGCTTTTGCCTATTGGAGCACAAGTGGATTGGAGACGACTTTCTTCACCGCGATGGTTTTGCTGTCGGTTTACTTGTATTTGACTTATTCCCGATTGTGGGTGGTCTCTTGCGCGGTGTCTGCTTTGATCCGCCCTGAAGGCGTGTTGATATTTGGGATTCTTCTCTTACATAGGTTGCTGTTTGGAAGACGTCGACTTGGTGAGTCCCCGCTGCATATCGCGGGATTTGTTCTGCTACTTCTGCCTTTTGCGGTTTTCAAGGTATCATATTACGGAGATATCTTGCCCAACCCCTTTTATGCCAAGATCGGTTTATCGTTTGACTACATCGTGAGCGGGCTGGGATACTTCTGGACTTTTCTGAAACACTACGGCCTTTGGGGGATTCTCTATGTAGTGCCGGTGTTTTTTTTCAGGCGCCTGGGATCTGGAGAGAGACTATTGGCTTTGCTCGTATATGTTTACACTCTGTATGTGATAGTCATAGGTGGCGACGTACTCAGTGGACATCGCTTTTTTGTACCCGTTCTCGCACCGCTGTATTTGCTTGTTACCGCCTTGGTCCAAAGCGCGTATGCCAGCTTCAAGAGCAGTTTCGGCATGACGGTGGTTCTGACGTTGGATTTGTTTGTGATTTCGGGGGTTTTCTTTCTAATTCCTCAAAAGTCCATCCGCAGTGCCAGAGACGCAGAGGACCATCTTGTGCAAGAGATGCGATCAATAGCAGAATACTTGAGCGATGACCACGGCTCCGATTTCTCCGTAGCGCTTACCACCATCGGTTCGGCATCCTATCATCTGGGCACGGGAGTGAAGGTCATAGATATGCTGGGGTTGACCGATAGGCACATCGCCCGTCATCCGGAAAAGATGGAAGGAATTGTGGCCACCTGGAAGGAGAGAAAATACAATACTCGCTATGTTCTCTCACTTGATCCCGATTTCATTCTCTTCTCCACCGGTTACAAGCCCAGCGCCCCGGCGGAAAGAGCTCTTCTTCTGAATTCGAAATTCCGGGAGAACTATTATGCTCTCCCTATGCACGTCAGGCAGAGAGAGTTCATCCCCATCTTCAGGAAAAGGGGAATCTACTCCAAGGACAATGAGGTCTTCTCGGACGCAGGATTCGCTGAGCTGTTCTGCCAGGCGATCCATTTACAATACAGAGGAAGAATCCGGGAGGCCATCGATAGACTCAAGCAGGTGGACTCGGCGGGCCCGCAGGACTTTGGCCTGGTGCCAGAGCTTCTGGGGCGAGTCTACTTCCTCCTTAAGGATTACCCTACAGCAGAGACATATTTGAAAAAGGCGATCCGGATAGACGACCGTACCGTGCTGGCACACGCATACCTGGAGGCAATCTGCCGAGAAACTGGTCGAACAGCAGAGGCGGAGGCGGAAAGAAGGAAGGTACTTTTCTATGATCCTAGTTTCCGGTGGTGAACACTCTTATGCGGCGGCTCTGTTTGATAAAGCCCTGAAGCTGATACAATGACGCGAAGGATGAAGGGATGCTGAACAAGCTGATACTTCTGGCTATCATAATCCTCTTCATGATTCACTGCCTCAGTTTGAATTTCACTCAGGATGACGCGTTTATCTCCTATCGTTACGTGGAAAACTTCATCCGGGGTAACGGATTAGTGTTTAACCAGGGTGAGCGGGTGGAGGGATACACCAATTTTCTTTGGATAATCCTTTTGTCCATTTTCGCCAGGCTGGGCTTAGACATTATATTGGTTTCCAAGATACTGGGCATTGCCTCGGGATTGGTGACCCTGGTTCTTCTTCACCAGATTTCCCGACTATTTTTCTCAAAGAAGGACTGGCTGTTTTCTCTTTATCCTTCGCTCCTTTTGACCGCAACTGGCGCCTTTAGCTACTGGAGCACAAGTGGGTTGGAAACCGCCTTCTTCACAATGATGACTTTGCTGTCGGTCTATCTGTATCTGACGTCCCCTCGATTGTGGGTGGTCTCGTGCGCGGTGTCGGCTCTGGTGCGCCCGGAAGGCGCGTTGGTGTTCGGAATTCTTCTCTTGCACCGGTTGCTTTTTGGAAAACGTCAGTTCAGCCATCTACTGGGGCATCTGGGCTTTTTCGTTCTGCTTCTCTTGCCCTTCGCAGTGTTCAAGCTGCTTTATTACGGGGACGTTCTTCCGAGCCCGTTTTATGCAAAGACCGGCTTTTCGCTCGACTACCTGAAAAGCGGATTAGAATATTTCTGGCTGTTTTTGCGACACTATGGCCTGTGGGGACTCACATACCTGATTCCCGTCCTGTTGTATAAACGATTAGACACAAAAGGGTATCTCTTGATGCTGCTGGTCTATCTTTTCACCCTGTACGTTGTCGTAGTGGGAGGAGACGTGCTCAAGGTCCACCGCTTCTTTTTGCCCGTTTTGCCGCTCTCCTATCTACTTCTCGTTGTCTGTTTGCGAAAACTATCCTCCCGGCTCACAAGTCGAATCGCTCCGAGAACAGCCGCTCTGTTTCCGTTGTTGGCGATTTCGGTATTTTTCTTTCTGCTTCCACACAAATGGATTCGTAAGGTGAGAGCGGACGAGAAAACCCTGGTGGAGAGGATGCGGCCGGTGGCCGAGTATCTGAAGAAGAATTACGGCCCCCATTTCTCTCTGGCGGTCACTACCATCGGCTCTGTTTCCTATTATGCCGGACCAGAGGTGAAGGTCATCGACATGCTGGGGTTGACCGACAGATACATTTCCCGTCATCCCGAGGATATCGAGGGCATACCGGCGACCTGGAAGGAGAAGAGATACAATACCCAGTATGTCCTCTCTTTAGATCCCGACTTCATCCTTTTCTCTACCGGCTTCAAGCCCAGTGCCCCAGCGGAAAGGGCGCTGCTTCTGAATTCCAAATTCCGCGAAAATTACTACGTGGTTCCAGTCCAGTTCGGGAAGCAGCAATTTTTTCCGGTGTTCAGAAGAAAGGGGACTTATTTAAAGGAGAATCGGGTTTTCAGGGATCCTGGTTTCGTCGACCTGTTTTACCAGACGGTGCACCTACACATCAGAGGAAATGACCAAGAGGCGATCCAGAAGCTTAGGCGGGTGATTGAAATTGGGCCTAAGGACTTTGCTTTGGCGCACGAACTTCTGGGCCGTTACTATTTCCTCATGGGAGACTACGCTAACGCCGAGACGTACCTGAAGAAAGCGCTCCAGATGGATGACTACACGGTTCTGGCGCACGCTTATCTTAAGGCCATTTACGCGAGTACCGGTAGATTGGATGAGGCCGAAGCGGAAAAACAGAAGGTGTTTCTGTATGACCCCAATTTCCAATGGTGAGTGTCCTTATGATCTGGAGTTGATGTGCCTTCTGGCAGTAGTTACCCTTTGCTCGCAGGGTCCCAGTGGAAGCTAGGATTCGTTTCCCCAAATTTTTCGGTTCAACACGCGCACCAAATCATCGATCTTATGTCTGGTCTGATCCATTGAATCTCTTTCCCTTAAGGTGACCGTTTCGTCCTGCAGGGTCTGAGAATCGACGGTTATGCCGAAAGGCGTGCCGGCCTCGTCTTGGCGGCGATAGCGTCTTCCCACCGCGCCCCGATCGTCATAAAACACCGTGAAATGAGGTCTCAGCATCTTGGCTATCTTCTGGGCAATCTC
>CAYGCR010000022.1:0-29898 GCA_964348415.1 uncultured Ignavibacteria bacterium
CCCTGAGCCCGACCGGACAAAAAGAAAGCCCCAGCCACCCATGTGGCTGGGGCTTTTTCTGACCAATCAAGTGCAAAGGCCATATTTGCAGCCTACTTCGGGGTGCCGTCCCGGAGGTCGTGCCAAAAGCCGAACTTCTGATCCAGAGATTCGGCCGAATCTCTAACTCCCGAGGTTCGGCTGTTTTGTTTCTCACGCTGGTGCCAGGCAAAATGTTCTTGCACTTGGAGAAAATATGGATATATTAAACATGTAAGTCTTTTCCCTCACAGGGCCTATTATGCCTGACTACTTTACATGTTCATAAATGGCTACGGAGGTCTTATGCGTGCATTGGTCATTACCTTGCTCATTTCATTCCTAACTATACCTCTGGCGGCGGCAAAGGATACACCTGAGATTCCTCGAGGCGCATGGCAGCGGGCTGTAGGAGACATTCCAGCGAGTTGCCAGAGCAATTGTCCGAACAGAGGAATTGCATTGGGAGGATTGGGGGCAGGCTCATTCATGTATAACATCAGCGGTTCCTTTGGGCCCTGGGCAGATGAAGTAGGAGAATACAGGAAAACTTGGCTGGTCGGGGCAGCCTTTCACATTTATGAAAGACAGGGAGAGGCGGCAGTAGCAAAATGCCTTTGTACACAAGAGTCCGTAATGCCGGCAGCCTGGAACGGGCTCCAGGTCGGAGACGGCACCTACTATGCTCTGCAGCCCAAAGGATGGTGTGCATACAACAGCTTCCGCTCCCAAATAACATCCAGGTTCTTTAGTCCCATAATCCCCCACAATTACCAACAAACCTCCTATCCCGTGGCCATATGGCAGTTTCAGATATCGAATCCGTCCGCTGACTCAGTAGAGGTGTCGGTCATGTTCACCTGGCCCAACCCTCCATTCAGCGGTGGCACTCAGACGAGAACGGGCTTCACAAATACTCTGTTTCAAAGTTCGGGAATCACCGGCGTGGTGTTGAAGGCAAGCCACCCGTCCAATACCCCGGAAACACAGAATTCCGAGTGGTGTATGGCCACGGCACAGATAGAGAACTCGATAGTATCATTTGCCAGCTGGGACCGCTCAGGCGACGGAAGCGACATCTGGAGGCAGTTTTCTGATGACGGGGTTCTATCGGATTCCATCGACTCTCTTGAGTCCGCCGCGGCCATAGCAGTGAAAGCGGTTCTGGGTCCGGGAGAGAGCGTGGTCATTCCTATGGTTCTTTCCTGGGACTTTCCGCTGGTTGAGTTTAAGAGCACGTACGGGGCAGGTCAGATCACTCAATGGTGGAAGAAATACTGCGAGCATTTTGACACGCTGAGTGACAACTCTTTTGAAATCGCCGTGGAAGCTCTTGGCAGTTATCAAAGCTGGGAGGATCAGATCGATAACTGGATGTCAGAATTCACAAACGACCCCAGATATCCTGATTGGCTGCTTCGTGCCGCCTTCAACGAGCTCTACTATAACCAGTTTGGCGGATCGTTCTGGGAGTCTGGTTTAAGATCCGGTCATGCTGAGGAGTTCATGGGGTTGCATCCGGAGGATCACAAGAATTTCGTGATGGAATGTCAGGCCTACCCGCTGGCTGGCGATATCGACGTAAGTCACTACAGTTCGATTGTCTATGCCAAATTCTGGCCGGAGATGGAGAAAGATCTAATCAGGTGTCACGCGGATGTGGTGACACATTATGACGAGTGCGATCCCACGGTGCCGCATCAGACCTCAATGGAGATCGGCGCGCCCAGAGATATATCCGCCGACTATTGCAGAATCGGCGATCCCTTCTTCGTCCTGGACCCGCACGGTTACCGAAGTCGGCCTGCACCCTGCGCACCAGGAGCCAGTCATGTTCAGACAGACAATTCTACGAAATTCATTCAACGGTGCTGGAGATACTACTGCATTTATGAGGACATGGAATTCTTACAGTATGTCTGGCCTGCGGTGGAAAGCACCTATCACTTCATGAAGACATACGACTGTGAAGTTGAGCCCAAAGACTCCTTGCCCCACGCTCAAGGATACGACAACACCTATGACGGTTGGGGCATGTATGGCACAGACATGTACAGCGGCGGATTTTGGATCGGGGCGCTTCAAGCCATGGATACCATGGCAGCGATTCTAAACAAACCCATAAGATCGGAAGTGCAGGCCTGGCTGGAGGCAGCCAAGAGAAATCTGGATGCCCAGTTGTGGGACTCGGCCGGACAATACTACAGGATAGACACAGAAAGCCAATACCCAACCGCAGTTTTCAGCGATGCCCTATGCGGACAGCGCTATTGTGAATTCCTAGGCTTGCCGGACATTTTGCCCCGCTGGAGGATGACCGCACACCTGCAAAAGGTCTACGATGTAAACGTACTCCCAAACCTTGATTTTGGCGCCAGATTGGGCCGACTGCCAGATGGTTCAACTGTACCCACCGGTGACAGAGATACCCGGGAATATTGGGTCGGCACGACCTACTACGTGGCTGCCATGATGTTTCGTGCCGGGTTGACGAATGAAGCCCTAAACACCGCCTACGGAGCATACTACCCGGTCTACGAAGCCGACCATCTTGCCTACTGGTTCAATACACCGGAAGCCTGGTGGGACAACGGTGTTCACCCCAGGCCAAGTGGCTATCCCCATCAGTACCTGCGCGCCAGGGCAGTCTGGGAGTTGATGTTTGAGATCGAGAGGGATACCACCTTCTATCAGACCGGCGATGCCAACGGCGATGGAGCTGTCAATGGCGCGGACATCGTCTATCTGCTGAACTAT
Source organism: uncultured Ignavibacteria bacterium (assembly GCA_964348415.1). GTDB lineage: Bacteria > Zixibacteria > MSB-5A5 > MSB-5A5 > SM1-73 > SM23-73-3. The sequence continues at coordinate 2,776 of CAYGCR010000022.1, forward strand.
CTGTTCAGAGGTGGAGAGCCACCCGACCCGTTAGAAGCCGGAGACGCCAATTGTAATGGAATGGTTAACGCCGAAGACGTGGTCTATCTGCTGAACTATCTGTACAGAGGCGGAGACCCACCGCAGTGTTAGCCAGAAAAGGATATTGCACCTGTCAGAGACGCGGCCGAGCCTCCGATCCAAGAAGGCTCGGCTGCTTCGTTTTTGGTATTCCTGCGCGATCTTTGGCACGGCAGCCTGAAGGTCGCCTGGTTAATTAACTCGCTTATCAGCAAGTCAGCGAAAGCGGGATTTGAGAAGAGAATCTCAGCAGTCACAACTGCACTCCGGCGGAGGGCCAGCTCTGAATAGATAGTTTATCAAACCAACCACATCGCTGGGGTTCACCACCGCGTCGCCGTTGGCATCTCCCCGACACAATGGATCCGGGATATCTCCTCCCCTGAATAGGTAGTTGATGAGGGAAACCACGTCCCCGGCGTCTACGACCCCGTCCCCACTGGCATCTCCCGGTTGTACAACAAGGCTTTGGAATATCACCCAGTGAGGGTGAATGAGCCGGTACTGGACATCCACGAAATGCAGATAACGTTCAGCGCCAAGGAAAATGGAATCCAGGGCTACTGAGCCTGTATCAGTCAATGTGAAGCATAGGTATGCCAGAGGCCCTTCTCCAGGAGGTATGGAGTCGCGGCCTGTCCGTGTTCCGCCAAAGAGATAAATAACGTGGTCTATGCTAAGGTCAATATCTCCGTAGGCGCTGAAATGCTCCGGTCGTTCCCCGACAAACCGGGCAGAATCGCACACCATGGGACCGCTCCATCTCAGAGGTATATACACCGCGGCAAGATATTCATCGTTGTACACAAGCACGGACAGGACAAGACTCCCTTCCAGCGGTGATCCCCCCAGGTTGTAGTGACATTCTCCCAATCTAACCGTGTCAGGAATCCCGGGATCTTCCGCAAAGCTCCCGCTTGCGGGGAAAATACAAAGTAGAAAGAAAAACACCGCCCAAATCAAACAACGCGTCTTCATCCTCGCCTCTCCATAAAAAGACCACTCTTTGCGTTCTCTTCCCAAACTAGAAAAAAGCGCACCCACTCTGCGGAGGAGGCCCGTTCCTAAACAGGTATTTGAGCAGGTAGACCACATCAGAGCCGTTTACCACGCAATCTCCGTTAACATCTGCAGCCTCCATTGGTTCAGGTGGCGTTCCCTGCCGGTACAAATAGTTGATGACGAAGACCACATCCGCTCCATCCACTTGGCCGTCGCCGTTCGCATCACCGGGGATGTTCAGGAAAGTCGCCTCGAAAACCAGAAGAGACGTGTAATCCGCAACGAGCACGTAAGGGTCATCTACAAAAACGTCCCGAGGACTACCCGGCGTGTTGTAATAGGTAACCAGCGAAGGATTCGTTGGATCCGAAATATCCAGAACGTAAACTCGATCCCACTCCAGCGTCGGCTTAAGATGCGCGCACACATAGGCATAGTTACCCTTGATGTAGAGATTCCAAGCTCTTCCTTCAGGGATCGGAAAACATCCCACCGAATCGATGCTGTTGGGGTCCGAGACATCCAACACCATTAACCCTGCGCCCCCGTATCCTTCTGCCACGTAGGCGTAATTATCCTTGATCCAAATAGCATGAGGCGGCGCGTGCAAACAAGTATCTGCAACTATGGTACCCGGTTGCGTTGGATCACTAATATCCAAAACCAAAATTCTGCCCAGCCTCTCACCTGTATCGAATATCAACGCTTGGTCAACCCAGTACAAAAAGTCGCCGCTTCGGAAAATGTCCCCTCTGTGCGTTGTCCCATAAGGCGGGGGGCCGGTCATGGATAATAGGTTCGGGTCTGTTGGTTGGGATACGTCTATTATAAGCAAAGCAACCTCCTCATACGGCAGTCTGAGCAGCGTGAAAGCCAGACTGTCAGACAAACGCACATTGCCCTGCAGAGTCGAATAGCAACAGCACCTGCCGATAGTATCAGGCTCCAGGGGATCTGATATATCACTTATCGTAAAACAGTCTCCCGAATAATAAGCCCAACTCCCTCGCATCTCTACATCAAAGACGAGCCCGGGATAGGTGGTAAGCAAAAAGGGGTTTCGCGGATCAGAATAGCTGATAACCTTTAGTCCCAATACGAAGTTCGCCACATAGGCATCCCTATTGCAGGCCGATACCGCATAACACTCATCAGCCTCGGTGGTTCTCCCCAATAGAACCAAGCTGTCTTCCTGCGGAAAAGCCAAAACCGAAGATAACAAGCCTAAAATTAAGACCGTTGATCCACAACGCAGCAAGAAGTTGATCTTGGAAGCCACAAGGGTGCTCCTGCGAAGAGTAGAGATATGCATCGGCCAAAAAAACAAAATCAGACAACTAATTTTCATCCTCTCCTCCTGGTCAAAAGAGGAGATTAGATTTCAATCTCCGTAAATGCCTTTTTGGTAGGTTACGATTTTAGTATAAGCCCCCTCCCTACATTTGTCAACAAAAAACAATTGTCATCCCACTTCTTGCTTGACGCCTTCACTTTTGTTGCCTCAAGTTGGAACCAAAGTCCAAGAATCCTTGAGCTTCGGCGTTTGGCCCCACGCGGCCAAGAGCTAAGTGATACTGCTCTCTTAAAGCAGGGTACAAAACAGCCGACAAACAAGTATGAAGAGAATACTCTATAACCCTGATAACCAAAGACCAAGCAAAACAAAAACGATTACCCATGAGATGTCCTAAATGTAACCAGGACAGCCCCCAGGATACCCGCTTTTGCGGCAACTGCGGAACTCAACTTCTGCTGGCGGAAGAAGCGTCCTCTGCGGCTAAGAACATTTCCCCATCTCCCAAGAAGGAACTAGACGTCGGAAGCACGTTCGCCGGAAGATACCAGATCATTGAAGAGCTCGGGAAAGGAGGCATGGGGAGAGTCTACAAGGCCCTGGACAGGGAGATAAACGAGAAGGTGGCGTTGAAGCTTCTGAATCCAGACATCGCCACCGACGAAAAGACCATTGAACGCTTCCGGAACGAACTGAAACTCGCCCGCAAGATCTCGCACCGGAACGTGTGCCGGATGTATGACCTCAGCACCGAAGAGGGGGTGCACTACATCAGTATGGAATATGTGCCGGGGGATGACTTGAAGAGTTCGATCAGGAGGATGGGTCCCTTGAGTTCTGGAAAAGCCATTTCTGTAGCCAAGCAGGTGTGCGAAGGGCTGGCCGAAGCCCACAGGTTGGGCGTAGTCCACCGCGACCTGAAGCCGCAGAACATCATGATAGACCAGGATGGGAATGCTCGCATCATGGATTTCGGGATTGCTCGATCGGTCAAGACGAAAGGAATAACAGAAACCGGCGTAATCATTGGAACGCCCGAGTACATGTCGGTGGAACAAGTGGAAGCCAAAGAGGTAGATCACCGATCTGACATATATTCCTTAGGGGTGATTTTGTATGAGATGGTGACCGGGAAAGTACCTTTTGAAGGCGATACCCCCTTAAGTGTCGCCGTCAAGCATACAACCGAACCACCGGCTGATCCGAGAGAGCTTAATGCCCAGATTCCTGAAGATCTCAGCCGGGTGATTCTCAGATGCATGGAAAAGAATAAAGAAAATAGGTATCAGTCAGTTGAACAGGTCCGGGGCGAGCTGAATAACATTGAGAAAGGTCTTCCCACCGCAGAGAGAGAATGTCCCTGGAGAAAAGCTACCACCACAAAGCAGATAACCGTATCCTTCACCTTCAGAAGGTCTTTCGTACCGGTTGCGGCTCTTGTCTCGATCATTATCGTTGGAGCGGTTGCCTGGCATTTATTCTCCCGAACCACGGCCATGACTCTCCCCATGGAGAAAGCTTCTCTTGCTGTCCTGCCTTTTGAGAACAATTCCGGAGATACGAGTCTGGATCTGTGGAGAATTGGCCTGGCAGAATTGCTGACTGCCGACTTGAGGCAGTCAAAGTTCCTTCGCGTGTTGCCGGGCGAGAAGGTCTTCGGCATCTTAAGAAAACTGGATCTTCTCCGGGCCGGGGAATATTCCCCGGGGGATTTGAAAAGAGTGGCCACTCGGGGAAGAATCAATTACATCCTGATGGGAAGATTCTTAACCAAAGGTGAAAATCTGGTCATCACCGCAACGGTTCAAAACCCAATCACCGGGCTGGTGGCCGGCTCGAGAAGAATAGAGTGCCAGGGAGCAAAAGAGATTCCTCTCAAGATGGACGAGCTGTCCAAACGAATCAAGTCGGATCTTAATCTCTCTGGCGAGCAGATATCCGGCGACATTGATAAGGAGCTGGCAGAGATAACTTCCAGTTCTCCTGAAGCCTTAAGATACTTCATAGAAGGGTGGAGAAACCACGTGGAGACAGGCCACCCTCGCAGGACTATTGAGCTCATGAAGAGAGCGACAGCAATAGATCGGGAATTTGCAGCCGCATACAGAATCATGGGGCAGGTATATTACGAACTCGGCTTAGTCAGCGAGAGTTGGAATTGTCTGAAAAAAGCACTTGAACTGAAGAATCGATTATCCACAAGACAGTTTTATCTAATCCAGGGAGAGCTCTATAGCATGTCGGAAGAGACCTACCCCAAGGCCATCAAAGCCTATAATAGGCTGTTGGAGATTTATCCTGATGATGGCGAGGGCAATTCAAACCTGGGGCGCCTGCTGTGTTACGACTTGGAGCTGTGGGACAAGGCTATAGAACGATTTGAGGTGCTCATCAGGAGCAACGAGGGAAACAGTGAGCCCTACCTCGGTCAGGCCGAGGCATACATGGCCAGGGGTATGTATGACAAGGCCAGACAGACTTTGGAGACTTATCTGGCAAGTTTCCCGACCCAGGCCTGGATTCACGAGAGAGTAGTCAATGTCTATTTGTGTCAACGGAAACTGGATCTGGCCCAGAGGGAAGTGGAAAAAGCTCTGTCTGTCGATCCCACTTCTATTTATCCCTCCTTCGCCGGAGACATTTGCCATTATAAAGGCGATCTCGTCGGGGCAGAAGAAGAATATCGGAAGATCCTGAAGGCCGAAGAGCCAGCAAGCCAGTGTTATGGACTGTCCAGGTTAGCAGCCCTATACCTGTCTCAGGGAAGATTCGACGAGTCAAAGAGACAACTGCAGCAAGCGCGCGCCCTGGCAGAAAAAGTTGGGGACATTGAGTGGAAGATATGGTCGCAGGTGTATTTAGCTCAGCTACACCTGGCCTGTGGAAAACCCCAGCAAGCTCTACGGGAGTGGGAAATGGCGAGGAACATGGCCGCCAGGGACAACCTGGACTGGGAGCCGGACCTGCATCTTAAGGGACTCATCCACCTCCAGATGAAATCCATTGACCTGGCGCAGAAAACCGCGGATGAGCTCAAGAAGATACTCCGAACAAAAATGAACAAAAAGCTAATCAGGTATCATCACCATCTTGAGGGCATGATCGAGCTTGAAAGGGGGAATTTCTCCAAAGCCACGGCGTTCTTCAAGAGAGCTTTATCTTTAGTACCTTTTCAACATTCCGAATCAGACGACCAGGCGCTGTTTATCTATCCTTTAGCTTTGGCTTTTTACCGGTCGGGAGATTTAGAGAAGGCCCAGGAACAGTTCACAAGAATAATCACCCTTACAACCGGCAGATTGTTCTTCGGAGACATACTTGCCAAGAGCTTGTACATGCTGGGCAGGATACACCAGGAGAAAGGCTGCCGCGAAGAAGCAATGAAATACTACGCTCGCTTCACCGACCTCTGGAAGCATGCCGACCCCGGAACGCCGGAACTTCAGGATGCAAAGAAAAGATTGGTCCACTTGGAAAGCCAGACACAGGTTTTTGGGCAATCGGGAGATTTTTAACTCACCTGAGCTTGGGAAGGTGTCCTTTGCATGCTTCGGGAATAGTCTCCAGATACCGCCAACGGCGGGCGAATTCCCGAAACTCTCCGGCATCGGTATTTCCTAATGCCGATGCATCAGCAGTCCCTTTTAGATCCTAAGACCTCTAAAACGGAGACCAGAGATATCGATCAAAATCCACGGTGTCATTTGTATCAAATTCAATGCCCTCTTTCCTTAACAGCTCCCTCTGAATCTCGTAACCGTAGTTTGGTTTCAGGGATATTCGCCCCTTGCTGTTTATCACCCGATGCCAGGGCAATTTCTCTTTCCCGGAGGAGGAATGGAGTATCCACACCACCTGCCGAGCCGCGCGGGGATTGCCCGCATACGCTGCAATCTGACCATAGGTGGCCACCTTCCCCTCGGGTATCCCTTTGATCAGCTCCTTTACTCTCCGGCTGAAAGAATCGCTTTCAGGCGTTTTCTCTCTCATCTATCAGTCAGTTGTAGGTCGGATATGTCCCGCCTACGTCGGGACTATCCGGCATTCTGCGTCCGAAAGTTCCAACGGACTTTCCCACCTACGTGGTATCACTCTTTCCCCGAAGCCCGGCGCAGCTCCTTAAGTTCCGGCTCACTCTCGAACTGCCTCAAGCAGAGATTATAGTCTTCCTCGGGAATCTGGCCAAGCTTCTGGATGAATTTCTCGCGGCTGCAGATGAAACCGTCCAGCTTGTCACAGGGGTATTCATCGCAATAAGCGCAGTTCTCGACTCCCTTGGCGATTACGCACGGTCTGACGGGACAGTTCTTGTCGGCAAGCCTTCCATCGATCATACACCCATCGCAACGAACGTTTTCTGCAGTGTACATTTGATGACCCAGATATTTTCTCCACCCGTCTACCAGTTTCTGTCTGACAGCAGGATCATCCGAACGAGCCGCGCACAGATCACACCTGTAACCACAGCGACCTAACATCTTCTCCATGATTTGCTCCTCTTTCTATTGATCTTCATTTCCACTCACAGCGGCAGCTTCAGGAAATCATCGGCTTTGAATTCCAGCGTCACCGGATCGACGCGAATCGCCCCGGCATTAGCTGATAACATCTCATCTGCGCCCTTGGCTGTCTCAAACTGCCACCTCAACACATATGGGGGGTCGAAACGAAGCGGCTGGATTTCGCCAATCTTCGCCATTGCCCGCTTCGCTGTTTCACGAATCAGTTCGCGAGCCTTCTGGGGACTTAATGAGATAGCAGGCGCCTGAGACAACCCGGTCACCTTGTCAGTCAGCGCCTCTTTCACAATGGCTACCTCGACATCCGGCACCAGTGCTCGGGCTTCTTCCACCGCAGCTCGGTCGCCGCTGATGAAGACGAAAGGCACGCCGTGACGACCGGCTATGAGTGCACTCGCTCCGATCTCCCCGATTCTCCTTCCATTTAGCTCCCACCCGCCGTGGCTCATAAGTGCCCGTGAAGTCCCGCTCATCGCGTGCAAGCCGCATTGAAACAGCGCATCATAGGAACCGTCCAAGCTGGCGGGTCCGCCGTCCCCTGCTCCCATTACTAACTTGCATTCGCGGTGAACAAGTTCAGGATCTATAGAGCCCGGAAAGAGGCAATGACCGTCCCAGGCCACTATCTCCGCGGCGCCACCTTCCAGGGCACCCTCGACCACGGCATTGAGTTCAAACGTTGCCAAGCGTCTTGCTTGTCCGTAATACGTTCCGTCCTCCCAGCACTGGAGGCGGTGATCGATCACCCCGGCAACGCCCTCAATGTCACACACCACGTAGATTTTCATATGAGTTCTCCCGGTTTCGACTCTGGATGCTGAAGCCTCTGCGGCTTCTGCAGTGAATCGATGCTGATTTAACTTACGCCGTCGGAACCCTCAAGTTTCGAATACCTGACCAGTGGTGGGTCTGCCGAACCACTTAGTTCAGCGGAAGTCCGGAAGGAGACAAGGGGCTGCTCCTGAGGAAGAAATGTGAGAGGTGATAAGACAAGAAGGGTCAAAGAGGCGAGCGCAGCAGTCACTCGTAGGTCGGATATGTCCCGCCTACGGCGGGACTATCCGACATTTCGTGTCCCAAAGTCCTAATGGACATTTCAGACCTTCGTGCTATCTGCAAAACAGATGACTAAGCCTATTCCGATTTTTTGTAATACTGCATGGCTTCCGGTATCAACGATTTGATGTTCTGGATTCTTTTTTCACCGGAAGGATGAGTGCTCAAAAATTCCGGGGGCGCCTGTCCGCCCTTCATCTTTGCCATTCTCTCCCAGAATTCTACTGCTGCGTTGGGATCATAACCTGCCATCGCCATGAATATCAAACCCAGACGATCCGCCTCGCTCTCATGAAGACGACTGTACGGAAGCAGAACTCCAAGCTGGGCACTGACTCCGAAGGCTGCCATCCAGAGCTGCTGAGTTTTTTCAGGCTTCTCTTCCAGAGCCTTAGAAAGCGCCACTCCGCCCAGTTGTGTCACCAGAACCTGACTCATTCGCTCATTGCCGTGTTGGGCGATAGCGTGAGCTATCTCGTGTCCCATAACCACCGCCAGACCGGATTCATCTTTGGTAACAGGGAGTATCCCGGAGTAAACCACAACTTTTCCGCCCGGCATGCACCATGCATTGACTTCCTCGCTTTCCACCAGATTGAATTCCCAGGCGTAGTCCTTTAGTTTGCCGGACATGTTTCTCTCGGCAAAATATCGCTCCACCGCCTTTTGTATCCTGGTGCCGGTTCCTTTCACCATCTGGGCTTCTTTCTGATTGCCGCTCAGCTTATGGGTCTTAAGAAACTCATCATATTGCTGGAAGCTCATGGAGAGCATGGTGGAGCGGGGAACCAGATTCAACTGCTTCCTGCCCGTCACGGCGACAGTGCTGCAGGACAGCAGGATCAAAACTAAAATCAAGAAAACTACGATATAGCATTTGAACGTTCTCATAATCGCTTCTCCTTTTTACGACTGTCCGGTTCAGTTAACGCAAAGAAGATAAGCGAGGGGACGTTCTCTGTCAAGACGGGAATTTCCTGATGCTTCGGGAACAGTCTCCAAATCCCGCCGACGGCGCCGGAATCCGCCAAGCTGGAAGGCGGAAGAAAAGCCCCGACTCCATCCGAGTCGGGGCTGACATCTTGTAGGTCGGATATGTCCCGCTTACGGCGAGACTATCCGACATTTCTGACCTAAGCGCTATTTCAGCAGCAGCATCTTCTTCGTTTCGGTTAAACTTCCTGCTCTCAGCTGATAGAAATAGATCCCGCTGGCCACTTCCTTGCCTCCTTCGTCCCTTGCATCCCAGATCACAGACTTGTAACCTGCAGACAGATCCTCAGCAACCAAAGTCCTGACTCTTTTTCCCAACAGGTCATAAATGCCCAAGCTGACGAAGCCAGATTTGGCCAGAGCGAACTGTATCTTGGTGATGGGATTGAAGGGGTTAGGGTAGTTCTGCAAGAGAGTAAAGTGAGTGGGCATTTCTCTGGTTCCGGTCTCGTCCCTTACCTCACTGCCAGTTTGGACGTACTTTATGGTAGCATAGTCTTCGGGTGTACCGCTACCCATACTGCGCCCCGTCACATAGACGTTGTCGGAATCATCCACGGCTATGGCGTGAGCCCAATCATCAACGTTTCCCCCTCCGTCGTATCTTTCCAGCCAAGCCAGCTCTCCGTCCGGATGATAGCACATGGTGAGATAATCATATCCTGTCCCACTACTTCTACTCCTCCCCGTAACATACACATCGCCGGAGGAGCCTACTGCCAAGGCCATAGCCTGATCTTCATCGTTGTCAGGTCCGTTGTATCTTCTTAGCCAGGCAGTATCTCCGTTGGAATGATACTTGATGGTTAAATAGTCGTAGTTATAAGGATAACTCACGCTCTGGGCACTGTACCCGGTCACGTACACGTAACCTGAATCGTCAACTGCTATGTCACGAGGATAATCAAGCCAATTCGCAGGGCCATCATATCTTCTCACCCAGGCAGTGTCTCCGTTGGGATAGTACTTGATGGTGGCAAAGTCCACGTTTATTCCGCCGCTATAACTGTGACCCGTCACATAGACGTTAGCCTCGCCATCAACCGCCATGGCATAGCCCACATCAGACTGACTGTCCGGCCCGTCATATCTCCTTAGCCATGCAGTATCGCCGTTGGGATAGTATTTGATGGTGGCGAAGTCTGAACTTGTCCCGCTTCCATAACTATACCCTGTCACGTAGCAGTTCCCGGTGCCGTCTACCGCAATGTCACGGCCCGCGTCTCCTTCGTTCGCCGGTCCGTCATATCTTCTCACCCAGGCAGTATCTCCGTTTGGATAATACCGTATGGTTACAAAGTCCGAGTAAATCCCGGCTTCCGGGCCTTCTATCGTCAGATAAACGTTACCAGAGCTATCCACAGCCATAGAGCAGTCGTAATTGTCCCACGAAACCGCTCCGCCGTATGTTCTCAACCATGCGGTATCTCCGCTGGGGTAGTACCTTATGGTAACGTAACCCCATGTCGCGCTGCCATCACTCCATCCCGTCACATAGACATTTCCCGAATCGTCCAGACCTATGGCCTGGGCCTGGTCGCTGTTGTTTCCGGGTCCAACGTATCTCCTGACCCAGGCAGTATCTCCGTTCGCATCATACTTTACCGTGGCATAATCGTCGGAGGCCCCAACGGCGAAACTGGAGCCGGTCACATGGACATTGCCAGAATCATCCACAGCTATGGCGTTAGCGCGATCATTGCCGTATCCCGGTCCGTTGTATCTTCTCACCCAGGCAGTATCAACTGATTGGGCGAAGAGCGGTAAGGAAGAGAACAAAACGGTGGAGCAAGTTAAGAGAAGCTTTATCATACATACTCCTTAGTTAAAGAGAGAGCGGCTTACTTATTACTTCTCGGCAACGATAAGGGTTGTCTTTAACTTTGTCAAGTCCACAGTCAAGCGCGGAGAGCGCAATGCTGGCTTTTGTTGTTGTGTCGGGTCTTGCCGGCCTTTGGCGGGTGTGACCTGACGGCCGCGACCGAAATCCGTATTCCGAATCTCGGCAACATTTGCGGTATGTGTATCAGGTCACAGTCACGGCAAGCCACGTGCAAGAGCTGACCCTACAGGAATGCTCTGGGACGTGTTGACTTCGAGTAGGAATTTTGATATACTGAAGTCACTCGTTCTTGAAGGAGGACCATGTTCGTGAGTTTGTCGTTGACTCACGACCTATTTGTCGGAAATGGAGAGACAGGTGACCAGGATCTCAAGGCAAAGCTTGACGCTATCAATATTCCTGTTTGGCTTGCTGTTTCTGATTGCCGGATGTGGTAAAGAGGAAGAGGTTCAGAAGCGAAACATTCCCGTTGTTGCAGTCGGCTCGCAGTGGTACGGCCACATACCGGTCTGGGTAGGAATTGAAAGAGGCACGTTCGAGAAGCACGGCTTCGAGGTAAGCTGGCGATTTATCGGAAAGAGCATGGATAGGTTAAACGCCATCTCGTCAGGTGATGCCCAATTCGCCAGCCTGGGACAGGTGGCCATGCTCAGTGCCATGGCCCAGAGCAATAACCGCTTCTATTGGGTGGGTAACCAGGATATCGCTCCCGGCTTTGAGGGACTGGTGGCACAACCGGGGATCACATCGTTTGAACAACTCAGAGGCAAAAAAGTGGGGCTTCCCTTTGGTTCTTCTGTGGACCTGACTGCGCGGATGCTATTGAAGGATCATGGTCTTGATCCGGATAAAGATGTGCAACTAGTGAATCTTGAAGTCGGTGATGTTCCCGCCGTGTTCAGGGCAGGCAACGTCGATGCCGCCATCATCTGGGAGCCCGGATTCTCTCAGTTGAAGGAAGTCGAAGGAGCAACGGTTTTGGGAATGGATACCGATACCCCGGTTTACCAGAAGTTCGGGACCATGACCGGCCCGGATGTGCTGATCTTAGGCAAGGGCTGGTGCGACGAAGACCCAGATCGTGCGAGAGGGTTCTTGGCCGCGTATTTTGAGTCACTGGAATGGGTAAAGAACAATCCGGATTCGGCGGCGGAAGTAGTCCACGAGAAATACATCGTGCAGGATGTCGAGCTTATAAAGAAGAACCTGTCCCGCTTCGTATGGCAGAGCCTTGAAGATCAAAAGCGGGTGATGAGCGACGAGGGGATCTTTGGTCAAACAGAATACATACTGAAAATTCTTCATGAGGAGATGAAGGCCATACCGGTCAAGCCGGAGTTTCGCAAATGGGTTCCCATGCACATTCTTCCTTTTTACGAAGCATCACAGGACAAACCTCCTGAAACCTAAATCTCGATGGACGAACAGCCATTAGAACTCTGGAGTGTAGCCGTAATAGGCGCCGCTGCAGTCGTTGTTTTCCTCACGGCGTGGGAAATAGTTGTTAGAATTGGCATGATAGATGCTTTTTTCCTTCCTGCGCCAACCACCATTATCCAAAGGGCATACGCGCTGGCGGCCAGCGGCGAGAGAATCCTGCTCCAAGACGTCTGGAAAAGTGCCACCCGGGTTCTGATCGGGTTTCTCTTAAGCGCAGCAGTAGGGGTTCCTCTTGGTCTTTTGATGGGGATGAGTAAATACGTGCGTGCGGCGCTTAATCCAATCGTCTCAATCATCAGACCGCTGCCCGCACTAAGCTGGATTCCCTTGTCCATGCTCTGGTTGGGCATAGGAGAGAAGCAGAAATTCGCCATCGTTTTCATGGGCTGTTTCGCCTCGGTGCTGGTGTACACCGTAGCGGCGACCCTGCGTGTGGATGTCATCCTGCAACGCGCAGCCCGCAACCTGGGAGCCTCGCGCATGCAGGTGATCCGTCACGTGACCTTGCCCGGCGCTCTCCCCAGCATACTCAGCGGGCTCAAAGTAGTGCTGGCCATCGCCTGGACCTGCGTGATCAGCGCAGAGATGGTGGGCGCCAACAGCGGCCTGGGCTTTCGCATCTGGACCGGCAAGGAATGGTCCGATACCGGTCAGGTCCTAGTGGGTATGATCTCCATCAGCCTCACCGTTCTCATCCTGGACGTTCTATTTCGCGGGGTGGAATGGCTGCTTCTCCCCTGGCAGCGGGAGGAGACCAGTACATGAGTCGACCCCTCATACAAGCTGTTGCTATCACCAAGACATTTGGAAAAGGCAAGAGAGCCGTCACCGCCGTCGAAGACTTCAACCTGCTGGTGAATGAAAGAGAGGTCGTCACCCTGGTGGGACCCTCAGGATGCGGCAAGTCCACCGTGGTGAACATGGTTGCCGGTTTCATGCCTCCATCCTCGGGGGAAATTCTCTTGGAGGGCAAACGGGTGACAACAGTTGAACCACAATGCGGCATGATATTCCAGACCTACGCCCTCTTTCCCTGGATGACCGTGAAGGAAAATGTGGAGTTCGGTCCCCGAGTAAACCGGCTGCCCAGATCGGAGCGGTTAGACCGCTCAAAGCGTTACATCGAGATGGTCGGCCTGATCGGTTTTGAGCGCGCTTATCCCAATCAGCTTTCCGGAGGCATGCGCCAGCGCGTGGCGCTGTGCCGGGCACTGGCCAATGAGCCAGAAGTTCTGCTGTGCGACGAGCCCTTTGCCGCTCTGGACGCCATGACCCGCCAGGTCATGCAGGAGGAACTGCTGCGAATCGTGGATCAATCCGGGCAGACCGTGCTTTTCATCACTCATTCCATCGACGAGGCGCTTATTTTGAGCGATCGCATAGTGGTAATGTCGGCCCGACCGGGAAGAGTCAAAGACGTGATCGAGAATCATCTGCCTCGGCCGCGACACGTGGATGTGCAACTGGGAGGCGAGTTCCTTCGTATGAAACGAAGAATCTGGAAGCTGGTCGAGGAGGAAGTGGTTGCCTCGATGAAGACTGTTAGCTGAGGAGTAGACCCCATACTCAGACTGCAACGAAATCGTCACCAATGTGTCGTAGCTCGAGTACACAGTTGTGTAATACAAAAACCTGGATGAACTGAAACCTACTCAGAGGATGGTACTGCAGATGTTTAAAGGGAGAATTCCGCTCTTTTGGGTACTGATTCTTTCGGCGATCAGCGTGCTGGTTTCCTGCGGTCCCAAGCCGCCCGTAGCCGAGACCAAGCCCAAGGTGGATACCTTGTTTGGTCACCAGATAGCGGACAACTATTACTGGCTACGGGAGAGAGACAATCCTGCGGTAATTGAGTACCTGGAGGCGGAGAACTCTTACACCGAAGCTGTGATGAAGCACACCGAGGAGCTTCAGGAAAAGCTCTACCAGGAGATGCTCTCCCGCATCAAGGAAACTGACATGTCCGTGCCGGTCAAATGGGGCGAATATTACTACTACTCGCGGGAAGAAGAAGGCAAGCAATATCAGATCAAATGCCGCAAGAAAGGAAGCCTTGATGCCGAGGAGGAGATTCTGCTTGACGTCAACCAGTTGGCCGAGGGCAAGGACTACATGTATGTAGGAGGATATAAGCCCAGTCCGGATCACAACCTGCTGGCATACGCTTACGACTCCACCGGCAACGAGCGCTACGTTCTTCGGGTGAAGGATCTCCGAACCGGAGAACTTCTGCCGGACGTCGTTGACAGTATTTCTCCTTCATTCGAATGGGCAAACGATAACAGAACGCTCCTCTACACCGTCACTGACGAGGCTTGGCGACCATACAAGCTCTATCGTCACACCTTGGGCAATGATCCACAGGACGATGTCCTGGTATTTCACGAGAAGGATGATGCTTTTTTCCTGGACGTCGGTAAATCCAAAAGCAGGGATTACCTATTCATAGAACTGGAGAGCCAGACCACATCCGAGGTGTACTACCTGCACGCCGACAGACCCACCGGAGAGTTTAAGTTGATTCACCCCCGGCAGCAGGATATGGAGTATTCGGTCTATCATCACGGTGACCAATTCTACGTCGTTACCAATGACCAGGCCAAGAATTTCAAACTGATGCGGGCACCGGTGTCGAACCCTTCGAAAAACAACTGGAAGGAGGTCATACCCCACCGGGATTCGGTCAAGCTGGATCGCATCGAGGTCTTCAAGGATTTCATGGTTCTCTATGAGCGGGAAAACGGACTCCGGCAGATTGGGATCAGGGATTTTGACACTAAAGAGAGCCACAGAATCGAGTTTCCCGAGCCGGTTTATACCTGCTGGGGTGAGTGGAATCCGGAGTACAACAGCCGGTTGTTGCGCTTCGCCTACATGTCATTTATCACACCGGAGTCAGTCTACGATTATAACATGGGAACCAGGGAGCGGGAGCTGAAGAAACAGAAGGAGGTCTTGGGCGGGTACGATCCGGATCTGTACCAGACAGAACGAATATTCGCCACTGCTGGTGATGGCACCAGGATTCCGATTTCGATGGTCTACAGGAAAGGCATCCACAGGGACGGTAACAACCCGCTCTATCTTTACGGCTACGGTGCTTATGGGGCCAGCATGGACCCCTATTTCTCGTCGAACCGATTCAGCCTTGTTGACCGCGGGTTTATCTATGCCATTGCCCATGTCCGGGGCGGAGGGGAGATGGGTCGGTACTGGTATGAAGATGGCAAATTGCTGAAAAAGAAGAATACCTTCACCGACTTTATCGCTGCCGCAGAGCATCTGATTGCGGAGCAATATACTTCATCTGACAGATTAGTCATCGATGGTGCCAGCGCCGGCGGTCTCTTGATCGGCGCGGTGGTGAATATGCGACCGGATCTATTCAAGGCAGTAATTGCTGACGTGCCGTTTGTGGACCTTATGAACACCATGCTGGATGAAAGCATTCCTCTCACCGTAATCGAGTACGAGGAGTGGGGAAATCCAAACGAGAAAGAGTATTTCGAGTACATGCTGTCGTATTCGCCGTACGACAATGTCCGGGCCAAGGAATATCCCGATATGCTTATCCTGGCCGGCCTGAATGATACCCGGGTGCAGTACTGGGAGCCGGCCAAATGGACAGCCAAGCTGAGAGCAATGAAAAAGGACA
The DNA here is from genome assembly GCA_964348415.1 of uncultured Ignavibacteria bacterium. Lineage (GTDB taxonomy): Bacteria > Zixibacteria > MSB-5A5 > MSB-5A5 > SM1-73 > SM23-73-3. Next base: position 18,639 of record CAYGCR010000022.1, read on the forward strand.
ACAACCGGCTTCTACTCAGAACCGAGATGGGATCAGGGCACGGCGGTGTTTCCGGACGATATGCCCGCCTCAAAGAGATCGCTTTCCAGTACGCGTTTGTCTTGGACATTCTGGGAATCAAGGAATAAAATGGGGTCGTCTATGCGAATCGGACACACATTCGATTCCCGCTACAAAACTTTTTGTTCTCTACGGGTGCACTGAGCTGTGAAAAGCAATCTTGCGTTGCCTTCCCTTGCACAAAGGATTACCAACGTCATTGCTGATTATTGGGGGCATTTGAAGCTATTTTCCAGGAATGCCCGTCTGTTTCTGATAGGCATTTTCTTCGCGGGCTTTAACTGGGCCGTGTTCTGGGTGCTTCTGAACCTCTATTTCAAGGAGCTTGGCTTTACCGAGGATCTGATCGGGCAGGTCCTGTCCTTCACCGCCTGGGGCATGGCCATAGTCTCGGTTCCCGCAGCCATGATAATCCCCAGAGTGTCGATCAAGAAGATTCTGATCTTTTCCGTGGTCTTGGCTGGGTTTTTCTACCTTTTGCAGGCAACGCTGGTGGTTCGCATTCAACTGCTTCTGGCCAGCCTGCTTTTGGGAATGAGCGCCACCGTGGCGCGAGTGGCTGCAGCTCCTTTCATGATGCAGAACAGCACGTCCAAAGAGAGAACCTATCTTTTCAGTTTACACTTCGGCATCTACCTGGTTGCAGGAATAGTTGGCAGCCTCGGCGGAGGACAGCTTCCAGGGATGTTTTCTAATTTGGGTATTTCCGGAGCTTTGGCTTTCCGATATGCTCTCTACGTGTCCGTTGGGATGGGACTCCTATCCGTGATTCCGTTCGTGATGATCAAGCAAAAGAAAGCACCTGACGAACCCTCCCGAGTCAAAACAGCTTGGGATAGAAAGCTTCTGGCCAAAAAGGGCTCTCTGCTTTTCAAACTCTGCTTTCCCTTCTTCGTCGTGGGCATGGGAGCGGGATTTGTGATACCCTTTTTGAATCTCTATTTCAGAGATAGGTTTGGTATCCCGGCCGGTACTATCGGGACCTACTTTGCCATTCAACAAATCTCCATGCTGGGAGGCATCTTAAGCGGCCCGGTCCTCTCCAAAAGATTCGGGATGATCAAGACGGTGGTATTTACCCAGTTGGCCTCCATCCCCTTCATGCTGGTCTTGGCCTTCACATATTATCTGCCTGCAGCGGTGGTGGCCTTCGTGTTCCGAGCGTCGCTCATGAACATGGGCCAGCCCATATCCACCAACTTCGCCATGGAGAAGGTGAAGGAGAAAGAACAAGCTCTCACCAACGCTCTTCTGATGCTTTCCTGGACGGGCTCCTGGGCCGTCAGCGCCAATTTGGGCGGAAGGCTGATAAAAGCCTATGCATTTACCCCTCCACTTCTGATCACCGTCGGATTATATGTTACCTCCAGCATTCTTTATTACATTTTCTTTTCGTCAGAAGCTGACCAGAAAATGGGAAAAGCAATTGCGCCCCTGAGGGAAGCATAAGCCGGTTGAATGCTAATTCTTCCGGCAGCTCTGCAAAACATCATCTGCCTGTCCGGAGTGTGAAGCTCCGCCTGAGCGGAATCAACGACTTCAGCTTCACCAAGAAGTAAAGGTGTGCCTGAAGGCAGACATTCTGGACGCAGCTTGCTATAAGGCATATTTCTCTTGACACCAAGCCAAAATGGCTTATTTTATGGTTGGCTAACCTTTACTTCCAACCCTAATCCACAAAGGAGATATGGTGAAGAAGCTCTCGATTCCCCTCGTTCTCTGTCTTCTTCTGCTTTCTGCTCCGGCATGGGGTCAGTCGAATTATCTGATCAGAATCGACGGGATCAATCAGGTAGTCATTGACCAGATAAAGGGAACAGCAATCGAAGTCTACGCCAAAGCCTCCGATTTCTGGATTGCGGGAGCCGGCAAAAATGAGATAGAGCTTCTCAAAGAGCTGGGAATGCCCTTTCAAATAGTGGATGAGGAAGGGTACCTCGGTGAGCACTACTTCGTCTTCCCCAGGCCGGGAGAGACAATCCAATCCCGTCTGCCAGAAATCCAAGCCACAGCACGGATCCTAATGCTGGAGCCGGACATGGCTCTGGTAACAGGCAATCCCGGAAGGATTGAACCGTTGGCGTCCTCGGGATTCAGCTTAAGAAGGATCCAAAAAGAACCTTTGCCGCTGGAACCTGCAGCCTCTATCCCATCCTATCTGGAGTCCCTTTCCCGGGAGTATGATCCATTGATAGACAGCATAGTGAACAAACTAGATCAAGAGCAACTCCTTTCCTTAATCGACGACTTCAGTGGTGAGGACACAGTTTTCATCGGAGGAGTGGAGGATTCCATCAAGACCAGGTACTCCTGGAGCCAGGATGTCCCCAAAGCGGCAGACTATCTGAAAGAAAAGTTTCAGGTAATGGGGGTGCCCGTCGAATTCGATACCTTCCAGGTTGAACTCCAGACCTTTCTTACGGATGTCGCTTGCAGTCCCGGCCGTCAGAAAGCGTGGTGCATCAATTACTGGGGAGATATCCTGAAGACTACCGACGGTGGAGGTTTCTGGGATATAGTAGGAGGGGATCCGTACCCTGGTCTCCGGGACATATTTCGGTTCGATGATAACACCTTGTGGGCAGTGGGCTACGGCGGTACTATCATTAAATCTAGTGACGGAGGAGATACCTGGCAACTCAGAACCAGTCCAGAATACGACACCGTGACGTTCCACGGATGCTATTTTTACGATGCAGATTTCGGATGGGTGGTGGGCTGGACAAGAATCTTGTTTACCGCAACCGGGGGGGCGAGTTGGACCGAGCAGCTAACTCTGCTTAATCTCCAGTTGCGCGCGGTTGACTTCGTGGATCGGTATCGAGGATGGGTGGTGGGTGAGGGCGGAACCATTTACTACACGAATACCGGCGGTTTCGAGTGGTTCCCTCAGTCAAGCGGCCTCAATACCGTCCTGTATGATGTAGATTTTGTCGATTCTCTGAATGGCTGGGTTGTAGGAGAGATGGGCTGGGCCCTTTACACAACAGATGGTGGGGCAAATTGGATTGAAAAATCGCTCATGACCTCGGCCGATTTGCGCCGAGTCGACTTCGTCGATAGCCTGCACGGATGGATATTAGCCCACAACGGTGACTTATTTTACACCAATGACGGCGGGCTCAACTGGGCACGCTATTCCACCGGTATTTATGATTTGCGCGGCATGGAGTTTGCCGACACCTTAACCGGTTGGGCCTGCGGACCCAGCGGTATAATCAAGACCGTCGACGGGGGACAGAACTGGTTTTACCAATTCGAAAGCGTAGGACCCCGGACGCTGTGGAACGTGGTTGCCACAATAAATGGATTGTGTTATCCGGGAAGAGAGTTTTTGATCACCGCCCACTATGATGCCACCTCTGAAGATCCTTACAACTGGACCCCCGGTGCCGATGACAACGCCTCAGGCGTGATTGCCCACCTGACCGCCGCATCCATTCTCAAAGACTATTCCTTATCTCACACTGTGAAGTTCGTGGCATTCTCGGGCGAGGAGCAGGGGCTTTTGGGATCAGCTGCTTATGCCGAGGAGGCTTACGATCGAGGTGACACTATCCTCGGGGTATTGAACTTCGACATGATCGCCTACGACGGCAATTCCGACGGTGTCATGGAGGTGCACTGCGGTTATCCCCCGGAGAATCAGGCTTTGGGTGATATTCTGATAGAGGCCATATCCGACTACGGATTGAACCTCGTCCCGGAGAAGCTGATCGGGGATGCCTCGTGGGCCTCTGATCACGCTTCATTCTGGAGCTTCAACTTCCCGGCTATCTCAGGAGGGGAGGATCATCAAGATTTCAACCCCTATTACCACACAACTGGAGACAGGGTATCCGCCTTCGACAGCTCTTATTACTTTGACCTCGCCAAGGCAGCAGTAGCCAGTATAGCGACCTTAGCAGATCCTTTTATTTTAGGAGATGTTGACGGAGACATGGTGATTGACCCTGGGGACGTGGTTTATCTGATAAACTATTTCTTCAGAAGCGGTTCTGCACCAGATCCGCTTAGAGCTGGAGACTGCAATTGTGATGGCGTGGTCGCCCCAGGTGACGTGGTATATCTAATCAATTATCTTTTCAGGAACGGACCTTCGCCGAGCTGCTAGCCACCAGGAAGTATCGGGTGGGCCAGGAACAAACCGTATCAAAGCCCAAGTCAAAGCCAAAGTCTGCCCGGAGGCAGACGGCCCGGAGTGACTCTTCGCAGTTGACGTTGTTGCGTCCGGTCAGGGCTAAATGCCCTGACCTATGATAACGTGAATAATCTTCTGTCATAGAGGCGGGAACTCATCCCGCCTCCACTTTCTTTAATATACCCACGCCGGATTTTCTCTTAAAGCGGATCACACACCTGTATCCGCAGCACAACTGCCATTTTTTTGTTGACAAAGTGGATTGGTATAACTAAACTTGACTTCGTCTTCAGGACCTGATGATATTGATCGCTATGAGCACCACCACAAAAACCGGCAAAATGGAAGCAAAGCCTAAAGGCAAAAGGAAGGAGGAGACCAAAGATAGGGCCACCGAGGGGACTATCACATAAAAGGCAACGTCGAAGAGCGCCTTAGCTGCTTTGCAGGCGATAAGAAAAAGAACATAAAAGAGGATTAGATCAAAGGCGAGCTGACCAAGAGGTCCCAGGTGAGCATATACGAAAAGATTGGCCTCTTCGATCAACCTGATCGGGACAGCGAGGGATTCTCCGATCGAATTCGTTATCTGAGTTAACAGGGGAGGCATTATCGGCTCTCAATCTGCGGTTAGCTCCTCGATAGGCTCAATGGTCAAACTGGATTCACCCACCTTTTTCAGATCGGTCATCCTTTGCCTTAGAAAGTTCTGGGTGCTGATCCATTTACCAGACATGGAGAGAATCTCCTCCTCAGTCAAGTCGTTGATCCAGGAGATGGTCAGCCGGTCGATATGGTCTTCTCCATGCTGCTGCGCGGGGGACGCGACGGTAAGGTTCTCCATATGCAAAGTGAACTTTACTTTCACTTCACTCCCCCCTTGTGCTAAGAGGTTGGCTCTCGCCGGAAGTCTTTTGCAAATCCTTTGCCCGACCAGAGGTTTTTCTGAAAGCAAAAGGGAGCACCAATAAGTTGTTTGTGGGCGATAAGTTATCTGATGACAACAAATTGCACAATTCGAGGAAATGTCAGGTAGGCTCTTAATCCGAGTGAAACGTGTGGGAAAGAATCAATAGCGTATAGCCTCTTTCCTGAAGAGAGATGTTCAAAAAAGTGTCATGCTGAAAGAACATTTTAAATTAGACCAGCTGGGCACAAGCGTGCGAACCGAGATCCTGGCGGGATTCACCACGTTTCTCACCATGTCATACATCATCTTCGTCAACCCGCTTTTCTTGAGCTTTTTTGGCGATCCTGCCCTCAGAGCCAAAGCCCTCCCTTTCTCTGCGTCGCTGACTGCGACCTGTCTGTCTGCGGCAATCATGTGCATCATCATGGGATTGTGGACCAACTATCCGTTCGCTCTGGCTCCAGGGATGGGGCTCAATGCCATCGTGTCTTACCAGATGGTTCTGGGGATGGGGCTTTCCTGGCCTTCTGCCATGGGAGTAATCGTTCTGGAGGGAATAATAATCACCATTCTGGTTATCACCGGATTCAGAGAGGCGGTGATGAACTCCATCCCGCTCTCCTTGAAGCAGGCCATATCGGTGGGGATCGGCTTGTTCATCGCCTTCATCGGGCTGGTTCAAGCAGGGTTCGTGCAAAAGAGCGAAACCACCCTGGTGACTCTGGGAACCTTCGACAATCTGGCAGTGGTGGTGGCGATCGTTGGACTGTTGTTGACAGCCATACTGATCAAGACCAAGGTTAAGGGTGCGCTTCTGATCGGAATCCTTGGCTCCACCGTGCTAGCGGTTGTGATCAACTATGCCTCAGGCCTTAGCGTATTTCCCGATCCTAACATTGCCAAGATTCCCTCATCCGTTGTGTCCATGCCAGATTTCTCGACCGTGGGACGGTTTGATTTTCATGCCATCTCCAAATTAGGAGTGGTCACCGCCACCATCTTGGTCTTTTCGGTGATGTTGTCGGATTTTTTCGATACCTTAGGCACGGTAATCGGTCTGGGCAGCGAGGCCAAGTTTCTGGACGAAAAGGGAAGACTTCCGCGAATCAACCGGGTCCTTCTGGTGGACTCGCTTGCCGCGGTGGCTGGAGGTGCTTCTTCCGCCAGTTCGGTTACCACTTACATTGAAAGCGCAGCCGGAATCTCTGCCGGCGGAAGGTCAGGCTTATCCACCGTGGTGGTGGGGATCTTCTTCTTACTGGCCATCTTCCTTTCTCCGATTGCCGGAGTGGTTCCCAAAGAGGCCACCGCTCCAGCCCTGATCATCGTGGGTTTTCTGATGCTCTCAATCGTAAGAGGACTGCCGTTTGAGAAGTTCGATGAGGCATTCCCCGCTTTCCTGATAATGATAGTCATGCCGTTGACCTACTCCATTTCCAACGGCATCGGATTTGGATTCATCGCCTTCACCCTGATCAAGCTTTTGAGTGGAAAGGGGAGGGAAGTTCACTGGCTTATGTATCTGGTCTCCCTGGCGTTTGCGGTCGATTTTGCCATACCGGCTCTCAAGTCTGTGTTCGGATTCTGATCTATTCATTCTGGGCGGGATGAATTCCCGCCACTTGGGCTTCCTTGGGAAGCCTCCCGGTCAGCTCTCTGAAAAAAAACTGGTTGATGCCCGCAAAATAGAGGGTCCACCTTCAGGCGAACCAGCAGAGGTTGAAATCCCGCTTCATGGCTGACCCAGATGAGAAGACAAATGCAAAAAGATCTGCCAAAAAGAGTCAAAAGGGTCTCGCTCAAACTAAAAAGAACGTACGGAAAAAAGAAATTGCGGGTTCACAACGATCCGCTTTCTGAACTGATTGCTACCATCCTCTCCCAGAACACCTCGGATCATAATAGTCACAGAGCCTATTCCAACTTAATATCCAGGTTCAGAACCTGGGATCGGGTGAGAAAAGCAAGCTGGCAAAGGGTTGCCGATGCAATCAGATCGGGAGGGCTGGCAGACATTAAAGCTCAAAGGATCAAAAACGTTCTCAATCAGATCTATAAGGAGAATCGTCGTCTGGACTTGGACTTCCTAAAAAAGTGGGAGACAGATAAGATCAAAACCTATCTAAGAAGATTCAAGGGGGTAGGGGAAAAAACCGTCGCCTGCGTTTTGCTCTTTTCACTGAAAAGACCCGTCATGCCCGTGGACACCCACGTCTTAAGGGTCTCCAGAAGGCTGGGCCTGGTTCCCCCCAGAGCGGACACCAAAAAGGCACAGGCGTTCTTAGAGAAGCTTGTCCCTGGAAAACAAATTTACCAATTTCATATGAGTTTGATCCAGCACGGTAGGGAGATCTGCAAGGCTTCAAATCCACGGTGCCACAGTTGCGTATTGCCTGAAAGTTGCGATTACGGGGGAAGAGCTTTAGGGCTTTGAGTATCCTCCATCATTCGCTCATACCACCGAAACCCAAAATGTGCTTCGGTAGTTTGAGGACTCCGCCTTCCAGAATGGAGCCAAACCATCGGACCCTTTGGCCAATTTGACAAACGGTACTTTTTCCCGTATGCTGTTGATACGAATTCACCACTTCCAAACGGAGGAGTAAATGCCCAAAATCAATGTTCTGAAGGAGGCCGAAAAGATCAAAAAGCCTTATACTCCGTTTCCTCTGGCCAACGTGAATGGCTCACACGTGTTCTTGGGCTTGTTTCAAGGAGATTACCTGAAACACAGGCATCCTTACGACGAGTTCTTCTATGTGATCTCCGGAGAAATCGATATCGCGCTGGAGAACGAGACGGTGACTCTGAAGGCTGGAGAGGGCCTTCTGGTGCCCAAGAAGAAGTGGCACAGAACCAGCGCCAAAAGCAAGGCGGTAGCAATGCTCTTTGAAAAGCAGGGTCTGCAAAGCGAATTTGCCGAGAAGTAAGCAGCTTTCGCTGAACAAGCCTGATTCTGCAACGGGACAGGAAGGGATGGATAACGTCAATCGTCTGCGAGTGGGTCTTTTTGCTCCCGATTTTGTCTTAAAAGACTCGGAAGGGGCAAAGATCCGACTGTCTGACTTTCGGGGAAAGAAAAGCCTTCTTCTTTTCTTCTGTCCCGGCAGGAGAAATCAGGTCTGCCTGGATTGGCTTGAAAAGCTGAATCGCCTTTACGATCAGATCCAATTGAAAGACGCCCAAGTCCTCTCCTTGAGCCTGGATGAAACCTGGATCTCTCGACGGATAAAACGGGAAAAGAACATCCAGTTCCCCATTTTGAAAATTGAACGCGATTCAGAATTAAATTCTGCGGCCCCGACGGTCATCCAGCAGTATGGGCTTCAGACCGGAGATTCAGAAGAAAAAGATGTCCATCCTGCCATCTTCCTGGTGGACAGATATGGAACTGTTCGCTACAGAAAGGTCTACACTCAACCGTCAGATGAGTTCAACGGGGAAGAATTGCTGTGTGAGCTGGACAAGCTGGTATGACCAGGCAAAGGGTGGGAAGAATGAAAGTCGAAGCCGAACGCGTCCAAGACCCGTTGAGACATCGATTCTCAATCCCTTCACGTGCCGGGGGCGATGTCTTCAAGTCTCCGTTTCCCTAACGATTCGGCTACCCAGTTTCCGGTTTGGAGGCTGCCGCAGCCATCGGACTGCAGCGGTTTAATCCACAAGTGCGGGGATCTTACCCTCAAAGCTTGGAAACGAGAAAGGTCTGCAGTGGACTTAGACATTCGCAAAAATGCATCCTGGGAGCCCGGCAGTCAGGAACCGCCACAAATCGCAGCGTAGTAATGAACCTTCCAGACGGGAACGGCGAGGGAGCGCAGAACCAATATTCGACAGCATGTTTGCATATTGATAAAATTATCATATTTTATGAAACATGCCAAACCAGGTTGGAGCAGGAATAGTCGGTCGGTTTGTCAAGTCGGTCACCAACTTTAAGGCCTCCGAGCGGCGTGTTCTGATCATTCTGTCGGTGTTAGTCGGTGTGGGTGGAGGCCTCGGCGCTGTTATCTTTCGCTGGCTCATCGGATTCTTCCACAAGGTTTTCTTTGATTACGGCACCCTCCTTTTCTCTCAAGCAACCTCACAGCCCAATTGGCTGATTCCATTGATTCCTGCGGCAGGAGGCCTTTTGGTTGCTCCCATCACCTATCGGCTGGCCAAAGAAGCACGAGGACATGGGGTGCCCGAGGTGATGCTGGCAGTAGCCTTGAGGGGAGGGATCATCCGTCCCCTTATCGCGTTGGCAAAGTCTATCGCTTCCTCCATATGCATCGGCTCTGGTGGTTCAGCCGGCAGGGAAGGTCCCATTGTCCAGATAGGATCTGCGCTCGGCTCCACCGTGGGTCAGCTGTTCAGGATGTCAGGAGAAAGGGTCAAAATACTGGTGGGCTGCGGAGCTGCCGCCGGCATCTCGGCAACCTTCAATGCCCCCATAGCCGGAGTCCTTTTTGCGTTGGAGATCATTTTAGGTGATTTTACCATGTATGCATTCAGTCCAGTGATCCTCTCTTCCGTGGTGGCCACGATAATCTCTCGCGCATTTTTGGGTAACTATCCAGCATTCATTGTGCCCGCTTACGACCTGGTCAGCGTCTGGGAGATGCCCATGTACATAGGCTTAGGACTGGTGGCGGGTGTGTTTTCCGTCGTGTTCATAAAGGCACTGTACAAAAGCGAAGACATTTTTGAAGCCTTGAGGATCAACAATTCTCTGAAGCCGGCTCTGGGCGGCTTGATTCTCGGTACCATAGGCATTTTCTACCCTCAGCTTTTTGGAGTCGGTTATGAGGCTATCAGTGCTGCGCTGCAGGAGCAAACGGTAGTGGGGGTTTTGATTCTGCTAGCATTTCTGAAAATCGTCGGTACCTCCCTGACCCTGGGCTCAGGTGGATCCGGAGGAGTTTTCGCACCCTCGCTTTTCATGGGCGCTATGTTGGGCGGATTCTTTGGATACTTGGTCAACCTCGCTTTTCCTGAGGTCACGGCCAGCTACGGGGCGTACGCGCTGGTGGGCATGAGCGCGGTAGTGGCGGGAACCACCCATGCGCCCATCACCGCCATGCTCATAATCTTTGAGATGACCGGCGATTACAGGATCATTCTCCCCTTGATGTTAGCCTCTGTCATAAGCACTCTTCTGGCCAACAAATTAAATAGAGACTCAATATACACCTTGAAGCTCAGTCGCAGAGGGATAAGCTTGAAGGCCGGAAAGGACAGGACGCTTTTGGAGGGCATCTCGGTTCAAGAAGTCATGACCACAAGCTGGCAGGCACTTCCTCAAAACATGCCCCTCTCCCAGCTGCTTCAATTTGTGGAACAAAGCAGAGAAGACGTGTTTCCGGTGTTGAACCCCAGAGGCGAACTGGCCGGCATCCTGACTCTCCAAGATATTCGGTCGGTGGTGACCAAAAGGGTGCTGGAGGATCTGGTGATCGTCGAGGATATTATTTCGCACAACTACCCCACGGCCACTTTGGACGAGAATTTGGCCTCAGCACTGTCCAAGTTTCAGGTGAGAGATTTGGAAGGACTGCCCGTGGTGGACAAATACAATCCCAAGAAGCTTTTGGGCATCTTGAAGAGAGCCGACATCATCTCATTCTACAACAAGCGACTTCTGGAACAGGAAGCCTTGAGGAAAACTTGACTTTTTCCCGAAAGAAAAGTCCGAACGTTAGGCAAAAGTTAGGTTCCTCCCTTCCACGCGAGAGCGGCTAACCGCAAGGTCTCCGCGCGTCTATGGTATCAGGAATCCGGTTCCCGCTCGGACTTCGGAGCAAATTTGCCAGGGAATCTCGTCTTGTGCAGAATGTGCCGGATTTCGGCAATCCCAATTTTAAAGCGCTATTCGACCGGGTGATCGAAGATTTGAACTCTCACCCAAGATTGTGGGGATCTCTCTGCACGGCAGCCTGGCCTCTGGAGAACAGGATGAATTCTCAGACATCGATCTGGACATCCTGGTCTGGCGCAACTGGTAGACTTGGGACAAGTGCAAAAGGACTTTGAGAAGATGGTGCGGATCTGGCCAAAGCCCGACGCTGATACGCTAAAGAAGTGGGGCTGCGCCCTAAGCTTTGACTGGGGGATAAGAATCATCGGAAAATACGTTTTTGATTTCAACTTCGAGCCCGTTGAAACCT
>CAYGCR010000022.1:29998-42240 GCA_964348415.1 uncultured Ignavibacteria bacterium
CGGAAGAAGGGATAGATATTCCACCGCGCTGTCTACTATCCAATTCTTTGAAGATCCAGGACATCTGGTATTCGCGTTGAATAGAGAGTGGCACCCGGAACAAAACGACTGACCAAAGGTCTGGCGGAATTGAAGCTCCTACCGCCAGATTATCCGTCTCCCGTGGAGAGGGCATTGGATCCAACCACCGCCCGAGGTTGGGATGAGTTGGAGGGAATTCTGGATCGGCTTTTCCGCCGAATCTGTGCCATTTGCCAGCACAGCTAGAGAAATCTCAGCCCAGCCGCCATCTTATCTAAATCTCTGGAAAGCCCCGTGTTCTGTAAACGCTGCCGAAAGGGCCTAATCCTTTTGTTTCTGGGTATCGTGCCGGAAAAACAATGATTTTTACAATCCAGTCATGAACCTTACATTCCCGGATTTTGGCTCCAGTAGCGGCCTGCACTCTGAAGATTGGAGCCAACCACTCGCCAACCGCCTTTACTTCAGCAAACTTGTGCCTCAAGCTATAAAACCACAACAGGTTACGCTCGGGGTTGGTGTCGGCTTCTGATTTTTCACTTGACAAACAAGAATGCATCCTCTTACATTCGTGAAAAGTTCGAAAGAATTGGTGTCCGATTCGATCGGCGGACCGGGAGGGAAGTCCTCATTGACTCAAGCTGGCCTCTACAAGAGATCCTTCGATCTGGCTTTCTCGTACTTGGCAAAAAAGCCCCTTTACTGCTCCTGGCAGGTAACCTATCGTTGCAACTTCCGCTGTTCCTTTTGTGGTTACTGGAAGATGAAGACCAAAAAGGAAGAGGAACTGACCGTCTACGAGTTTGCACTAGGCGCAAGAAAGCTAGCAGAGTTTGGGCCGATGCTCGTCTCCCTGGCAGGCGGAGAGCCCCTCCTCAGAAAAGACCTATCCGAAATTGTCTCTGCCGTCTCTGCTTGTCACTTTCCCTTTATAACCACCAACGGCTGGCTGGTCACCCCTGAGAAGGCAAAAAGCCTCTTTCAATCCGGGTTGATGGGCGCAGTGGTATCCTTGGATTTTGCGAATGAGAAACTGCATGATCAAAATCGAGGCAAAGAGGGGGCATTCAGCAGAGCAGTTGACGCGGTGAAGCATTTTGTGGAGGCGAAAAGAAATAGAGTCCAAAGGGTGGGCATAACCGCCGTACTTCTTAAAGAGAACATAGATGAGATCGAGAAGCTTATAATTTTAGCGGTAAAGCTGGGCGCGGAATTTACCCTTCAACCATACGCAAACATAAAGGCAAGCGGTCATCAGGACGAAACCATAACCGATCATACCATCACCCAAGAGGTCTCCGATCATCTTCTGAAGCTAAAGCGAAAGTACCCCAACTTCAAATCCAGCAAGGAATATCTGAGAAGGTACGATGACTTCTTCGCCGGGGGCGTTGACGGTTGCCAAGCGGGGAGACTGTTTTTTAACATTGACCAAAAGGGCGACATCGCCAAGTGTGTGGAGGATCTGGAAAGCCCGGTGGGGAATATCAGAACCATTGGAATTAAGGAGTTGAGGAATGCGCTCCTCCACAGGCAAATAGAAAACAAATGCAAGGCTTGCTGGTATGGCTGTAGAGGAGAAGTGGAGTGCTTCTACAGCTGGAACGGGATAAGAAACGCGTTAGGCAGAATCAAACCTGGGCAAGGAAACGGAAATGGATCTCAGCTTTGACAAAAGACATATAATCAAAGGCCTCCGGCTGTTTGTCCTTTTGAGTCTTCTCGGGTTCGCGGCAGTGTTTTTCCTCACCACCACCGGGGAGAGTCTCGAAGCTTTGCAGTCGTTTAGAGCCGAGTTTCTGTTTCTGGCGCTTTTCCTCGTCTTGGCGGATTTCGTCCTGGGAGGCATGCGCATCTATGTTTTCTTCACCAAAGAAATTCTTAAAAAGGTCAGCCTGCTTGATTGCATCAAAGCCAATCTGGCCAATATCTTCGTTGCTGCGGTGACTCCCTCCAACACCGGAGGCGGGCCGGCTCAGCTATACATTCTCAACAGAAGGGGGATACCGCTCTCCGGCGCCATATCGGTGAGTCTGATTAACTTCTTCTGCTCAATGTTCTTCTTCTTCTGCGGCTTTCTGGCGGTATTCTTCTTCACCGACGGAGGCATTTTCCCGACAGGGGTCGCCTATTTGATTCGATACAGCTTTTTGGTATTTTCACTGGTCACTGTGACCGGAGTATTCCTCCTCGTAAAGCCGGAGTCCCTCAGTTTCCTGTTCAGAATCTTCTCTTGGGTCGTAGGGATAATTTGGAAAAGAGACAAAGAGAAACAAACCAAGATATCGGAGAAGTTTAAAGATCAGGTGGTTCAGCTCCGATTCTATCTTCAGCATTTCCTTCACAAGGAAAGACTGATCCTGTTAGCCAGCTTCCTTTTGACCATCGCCATCTATCTCAACAAATACTTCATCGCCTATGTCATCCTGAGGGGTCTGGGGCTCAACGTGAGCTTCGTGCAGGTATTGTATCTTCAGATCATTCAGTTTTTCATTCTGTATTTCTCGCCCACCCCCGGAGCCAGCGGAATTGCTGAAATCAGCTCCGTTTCCTTGATGTCCACAATTGTCCCCACCGGCTACCTTCCCGTATTTGCCGTGCTTTGGAGATTCTTTGTTACTTACCTGGGTGTAACGTTTGGAGGATGGATCACGCTGAAAGCTTTAGATGCGCATTTCAGGGAAAAACAGATGTCGCTGGACGACGTACAAAAAGAGCCTCAGCTTAGCACCCCTTAGCTAAATGCGAATGCTTTCCCGCCGGAAGAAAATTCGTCTTGGTCTGAATAAAAAGAGCTCGAAAAATGAAATTCGGAGAGGTTTCGATAGAGTGTCAGGCTTCAGTCTGACAACAAGCAGATTTGAGTTTTTCTTGACGCATATTCGGTCTGCCTGAAGGCGGACACTCCAAGGGGACTTTTCTTTTAGAGTCTCAAGCCCGGCCAGGACCAGATCTACGACTTCAGCTTGACCCGAGAGTTCTTACCAGACCAGGCGTTTGACAGGGTTCACCTAAAGGTGAACACTCCACAATCCCGTTTGCAATGGTCTCTTGTTGGTTCCCAGTCGACTTCGCAAAGAAGACGTCCGGCGTTATAGAATACAGGAGTTAATCATGACCAGATTGTCTGTCCTGCTAATACTGGCACTGGCCTTGATGATATTGCCTTTACTGACCCAGGCCGGAACCTTGCATGTTGACGACATATCCGACGGTGAACTCGGTTCAGGTTCTGCGGCCGATCCTTTTCGCGATCTTCAGACTGCAATAGACTCTGCAACCGAATGGGATAAGATTCTTTTGAGGCCTGGGACCTACCAAGCTCGCCCGGATTCTTACCCTGAAGATCTCTGTGGGAACTGTGAAGAGCACAGGACTCGCGTACAAGCCACGAGGGGATTCTTGATCAAAGGCAAAGGTCTTGAAATCGGTGGCAGCGGAATCGACAGTACCATTTTGATCACGAAGGCGGGTTACGGCGTTCTATTCGAGAACAGCCGGGGGTCTATCATCACGAATCTGACAATCACCGGCGGTGTTCGGGATCCGGATGGAATGGCCACCGATGCCGGGATAGTGGCAAAGTTCTCTACGGTCACTGTAAACAATGTCAAGATCGCGAATAACACGCATCGACTCGAGGGGGTGGTCGTCGGTATTGGGGGAGTATTCGGACGGGAAAATTCCGAGCTCTTCATACTGAATAACATCATAGAAAACAACGGCTGGGACGGAGTCGCGCTGTACCGGGGTGCTAACGCTTACATTGCGGACAACTCTATCTGCGACGGTCGAGGAGCCGGAATCGGCATCACCTGGGATGCAACAGCTACCACCTATCGCAACCGGATTTCCGGCTACTGGAAGGGAATCGGCACCTTCGGCGACTCGCGTGCTGTGATAAGGAACAACGCAGTTTACGATAACCTGGGTTGGGGAATCATAGCCACTGGAAATTCCTTCATGGAAGCGTCTAACAACGTCGTCACCAGGAACGGCAACTGCGGCTTTGCTCCCTGGAGCGAGACTGCCCGCGGTACCTTCATAAATAACATCGTCACCGAAAACGGGTGGAGAAAAGAATGGGTTTGCCCCTGCGTGGGAATCTGGATGAACGGGAAGCCGGAAAATTTCGTGATCTCTCACAATATTGTCTGGGGCAACGAAGAGGGAGACTACCGGGACCTGGAAGACTTGACCGGGAAGGATGGAAATATCTCAGCGGATCCCCTCTTCAGGGGCAAGATCAATTTTCATCTGCTCCCCGGTTCACCTGCAATCGACGCCGGCGATTCCGTCTTCACAGATCCGGACGGAGGCCCATCTGATATGGGAATCTATGGCGGACCTGGTGCCCGCATTGACGTGGGCTATCAATCCGGGCTGGAAGATACCTCCCTTATCCAGCTGGTGGCGGTAGGGGATGTCATGCTTGCCAGGGGGGTGAATGAAAAGATCAGGGAATTCGGGCCAAACCACCCCTTTGAGGAAGTCCAGCAGCTCACGGGCAAGGCAGACATTGCTTTTTGCAATCTGGAGAGCGCCATCTCCCCGAGTGCCTCAGGACAGTTCGAGGACTGCAACTTCTGCATCAAGCCGGAGGATGCAGAGGGTTTATCGTTCGCTGGTTTTGATATCGTCTCTCTGGCGAACAATCATATGTTTGATTGCAAAAAGAAGGGTATTTTGAGCACAATGGAGTTTTTGAACAATCAGAAGATAAAGTTCGCAGGAGCAGGAGAGACTCCTGTTGGAGCTTTGCGTCCGGCTATATTTGACCTGAAAAATGTTAGGGTCGCGTTCCTGGCTTTCTGCGCCTATCCCATGTCCTGGGTAAGCTTCGAGGAGGATGATCCCGCAATAGCGTTCTACCAATCAAGCCGGGCAATCGAGGCTGTCAAGAAGCTTAAGAAGAAAGCCGACGTAGTGGTGGTCTCCTTGCATTGGGGGGATGAATACTGGAAGAAGCCGAATTCTTCACAGGTGAACATCGGCCGTAAGTTGATTGACGCCGGCGCCGATTTGATTTTAGGACATCACCCGCACGTGCTTCAAGCAATCGAAGAATATGGAGACGGAGTGATTGTTTACAGCCTGGGAAATTTCGTTTTCGATCAGCGCAAAGCCGGGACCAAAAGAAGTATAATTTTCAAAGCAAAGCTCTCCAGAGATGGGGTCAGGCAGTTCTCGACCTTGCCGGTTGAGCTGATCGATTTTCGCCCGCATTTGGTGGTACAGGAAACAAGCAGCGATGTGGTGAGATCAGATCCATCAGCGGATTGAACGGATGAAGCGGATAATTATGTCGGATTCAATCAGGGGAGCCTGACACCACGGCCGACCCTGTCGCATGGGCTTTCGCTTAACAGCCCCGAGCCAACCTCATGCTAATTCCTTTTCCAGATCGAATTCCATTCCATCTCCGGCCGCGATGGTCTTGATTCCGGTTTCTTCTTCAACCTCAGCCGCCACCTGCCACGGTTTGGCCCTCACCATGGTGAACCCGAAATGCGTCAGGATCGCCTGTCTTGGGCTGATCCCCTTTATGACCTTCTTGACGTCATCAATGTTGAGATGATCTACATCCAGTTTCTTTCCCCATTTCCCGTTGGCACGAACCACGTTGATCACAATCAGATCGCTTTTCTTGTATCTCTTGATCAGATCAGGAAAGAATCTGGTATCGACGATAAAGGAAACCGCATACTTGGGAGTCTTAAACACAATCCCATAAGTTTCTACCGGATGAACATGGCGCAGAGGAGCGGAGATCTCCACCTCTCCCGCGGCGTATCTTGATCCCTCTTCTAAGACATGGACTTCATTCAGATATTCTCTGACGTACTTCAGAACGATGGGATCGTCTTCCAAGGCTGACCGGGGGGCAAATAGGACTCCTTTTTTGGAGTAGCCTCCGTTGGTCATGGCTTCGATCATTATGTTTACGTCGCTGGCATGATCGATATGCTGGTGAGAGAGGATGATAGCGTCCAGCTTTGTGGGGTCCAGAGGGGGCCTGCTTTTGGCACATCTCACTAAGGTTCCCGGTCCCGGGTCCAGGAGCAGATTTTTATCTTCCAAAGTAATCCACGTCCCTGCGGATGATCGCAGTTGCTTGATCATCACGAAGCGAGCGCCGGCGGTGCCCAGAAATTTGATTCTGTCTCTCATGGCAACGCTTTTATACGTTCCATCCACTCCATCCGTTTAATCTACCGACAACGAGAAAATGTCGAGTATCAAGCAAATCCAGGTAAGAAAAAAGCCCTGCCGCAAAGGCAGGGCTTCTCCGAAGGTGCATTCCCTTCCCCCTTCTAATCGTCAGATATCTCTAGTTTTTTTGCAGTTCAAACTCCTCCCCCGCGGCCAATTTCCCGCAGATTCACTTCTCCGCCAGAGCGCCGGTGGAGTCTGTGGCCGTCATCCTCACACTGCTGCAGTTTCCATCTGCACGAACCCGCGAAGGCGCAATCACTATTGGATCGGGCCGTCTGGTCTCTTGGAAGTGTAAGCCACCACCTTTATCTGTGCATTGTCTTGGGCTACCTCAGCCACCGCCACAATTGTGCCGACCCCCAGTTCTGTCCCGGTGAAAACAGTTGATACTAGGCCATTCGCATCCGTAGTGTCAATGGACGGCGTGAAGAATCCTAAGGTGTCAGGAGTGACCGAAAAAGAAACCTCTACTGCCGAGATGCGGTTACCGTCCTGATCCGTCATCCCCACGTTTACCGGAACCGCCTCGTCCTTTAGTACTGAGGACGGAGCGAAAAGAAAGAGGGATGTCGTGGTCACGACATTCTCGCCTTCCTTCGTTACTTTGTCGGAACATCCGACCATCCAGACCACGATTGCTACAGAGAGGAGCGCAATCGTGGAGACGACTGCCATCGGGAAAAGCACTTTACTGCGCATGGTAAGCTCCCTTTGTGTGTTAGGTTTTTTTGGGAATTAGCCCTTTTATTCTAAGTTCCTTTATCGGCATGAAACCAAGATTATTTAGATTCAAGGTAAAAGAGTGACAGGAAATCGAAAGTCAAGACCTGCTCGCCACAAGCTCCGATATTCTGTGCTATTACAGCAACAGGCAAAAAAACTTGATTCCAGGGGGATTGATTTCTGCAAGCTGAATCAGGTAAGGCTGGCCAAGACGGTATAGTAACGATGGTCAGCAGATCAAACGGACCGGACAGACATCAAGGATCTAACCGGCGTTATCCGATACATCCGTTGACAGGCGATAAAAAAAGGTCGAGCAGCCAGCAGCTCGACCCTCTTATTTGTTTCGGTTTTAGATTCCTGTCCCTTGAACTCTCTGCTAATTTTCCACGATGAGTTTCAAAGCTTATTCAAACATTATGCTCACGGCGAGCATCCTGGTTCCTCTCCAGCTCTGAAAAGATAATTGATCAAAAAGACCACATCCGCGCTTTCCACCACCCCGTCGCAATTAGCATCCCCAGCCTCTAACGGATCCGGAGGTTCACCGTTCCTATAAAGATAGTTTATCAAGTAGATAATGTCTCCCGCTTCCACAACCCAATCTCCATTGGCATCACCGCGCAGGAAACCGGCCACCTCGATTTCTTGCTGGTAAGGGAGATAATCGCGTTTGGTCACGGTGACGTATACCGTTCCCTGGGACGAAGGTGATGGATCGAGTGTGACGTCCCCGTCGGTGTCGGTGTAACCCGTCACGTAGACCTCGTCTGGCTTCCATAAGCAAACATAGGCCTGGTACACCGGCAAATGATGGATCGCATCCTCAACATGAACAGTAAACGATGAAGACCCGGGTGGGAGTGTGGCAGGATGAGTTACGTCGAAGCTGTCCGGCTCGTCCGTCCAGACTGGCATCTCGGGCTCGCCCAGAAGATTGAATGTCCACTCGCACTGCTTCTCGCCCGCGCTTCCGTGGTTGAAATGATTCTTGGCGTCGGCAATGGTCTGCCCCAGATTGTACTTGCTGCGATCAAAAAGCGAGATCCACCACTGCTCGTCTAATGCGTTAGATAGGCTGTAGGGATTGCCCTGGTAATACCATCCGCTGCGGGCGTTACCGGTGAAGGCCACCCCTGCCTGGTTGGGATTGTGGATAACGAAGTGCTCACCGATGCAGTCGTTGTAATCCATATGATTGGGATGGCAGCCGGGTGTGACTATGATGGATAACTGATTGTTATTGTAAAGAGCGTCCACATCCGAGTTGTAGATGCCCCAGCCGTGGTTGAAGTCACCGGTGCCCATAACCGTGATGTACGAATGGTCGGCATGATTGACCAGGTTTTGGCCGGCATTGAGCGCATTGATCACGTCCGTCCTGTGGTTCCCGCCATAACTATCGTATACCCTGGTTATGTTGAACCGGGAAGGAATGTAGGTGCTGATACGTCCCTTCAGATATTCCACGTGAGTATATGCATCGTAATCCATTCCGATAAGCAGGACGTCCAGAGGATAGTTTGTGCGGGGAGGGTCCTTTTCGTACCTCAGCACCTTATCTATGAAGGTGTTTATCTCGGTGGTGTTTGCGGCGGTGACCCTGCCCACGAAGGCCTCGTGAGTCCAATCGTCATCGAAATCAGAGTAGTACTGGTCGCCGGGCGTGCTTTCAGAGTAGTAGGTTCTGTACTCGAAGGGAACCGTCTCGTTCTCGCCGCCCAAGAGGAAGTAGCTGGTTCCCCAGGTGGAGTAGGCATCCGAGACGAAGCTGCGGATCTTCTGCTGGTTTGTGGATCCGCTATAGTTTAGGTATATCCAGGAGGTGGTGATCACGGTATCTTTTACCCCCTTCTGGGTATGCCACTCGACCAGTGGCTGGAAAGCTGAGGCATAGGATGAGGAGGTGATGACCACATGGTCGAACGGCCCACCCGGCGGTACCATCGAGGTGTTCACCTTGAAGGCCGGCTGCAGTTGAACATCCTCAGGGTTCTGCACCATGTCTTTGACCATCCCCTCATAGGTCCTTCTGCCTCTCTCTGAAATATTCGGCGAGAGATAGTCGCCGCATTCATATCCCCCCACGCCTAAGATGGCAAAGCTAATGGAAGTATAGAGCGTAAGTCTCTTCTGCGGAGGTACATATTGCAACGGATAAAGCCGAACGACTGCCATGCCCTGGCCTGCCAGATCGGTTTGATGTAGGTACTCCACTACATCTGCCGGATAAGGCTGGGTTGACGAATAGATCCTCGGGTCGGGCTGGACGAAATCGATATTGTCATCCCAGAGCCCGATTCTCCTGGGAGGCTGTGAGGGCAGGATGCCAAACTCTCCGGGAATCTCCTCCCAGGTCGTATTTACAACTTGCAGGCCCGTCACTTGCATTCCGGAGGGCAAAGATATTCTTATCTCCCTTGACGGCAGCATGGGCTTTCCAGGTTCTGCCAAATGACCACCTTCTTTCAGCCACACCATGTCATATCCCATAACTCTGTCAAAAGAGAAATCGTCCATCGAGAACTCAGCAGTGTAGCGCACCTGATAATTCTCCTGAGGGAAGACCTCCTCGCCAAGAATCAGAACGCAAACTGCTGTGAACACCGCGGTCATCAGTCTCAATTTTGTCATCCAGCTCTCCTTATGAGTTAAACCTTGGTTAGCACCCAACAATTCATCTCAGAGTATTTCGCCACGGTTTGCCCATCTCAATCTACGGACACCATGGCATGCTCCCACCTCGGAAAAGATAGTTGATCAAGTAAACCACGTCCGACGGACCCACTGTGCCATCACAGCTGGCATCTCCGGCTTCCAGGGGGCTGGGGGCGAAGCCGTTTCTGAACAGATAGTTTATCAGATAGACAATGTCCGAAGGACCTACGACTTCATCCCCGTTGGCGTCCCCGACCAGGTAAGGCGATACGTCCACCTCCTGCTGGCAAGGAAGATAGTTGTGTTTAGTAACGGTTACATACATGATTCCTTCCGTCGACGGAGACGGATTGAAACTGACGTCTCCGTTGGCATCGGTGTATCCGGTCAGATAGACGTCCTCTCCTTTCCATAAACAGACGTAGGCTTGGTTGACCGGAGCGGCTGTGGACGCATCTTCGACATGAACCGCAAATGACGAAGGCTCCGGCTTGACCCAAGACGGATGAGTCACAAAGAAGCTATCCGGTTCATCTGTCCAGATAGGCATCTCCGGCTCACCCAGAAGATTGAGCGTCCAGTGACAGTGCTTTTCCGTGTCATTTGAGTGGCTGAAATGATGTTTGGCCTCCACCATGGTCTGACCCAGGTTATACTTGTTCCAGAAAAACAACCCCACCCACCATTGCTTGTCCAAAGCATTGGACAGGCTTTGCGGCTGGCCCTCATAGTACACACCGCTGCGGGTGTTGCCGGTGAAAGCCACTGCTGCCTGATTGGGATTGTAAATGACGAAATGTTCGGCAATGCAGTCATCATAATCCATATGGTTTGGATGACAGCCGGTCGAGACTACTATGGACAATTGAGCGTCGTTGGTCAGTGCGTCCACGTGGGAGCTGTTAATGCCCCAACCATGATTGAAATCGCCTGTGCCCATGTATTCGATGGAGGAATGGTCGCAATGATTCACCAGATTTTGTCCGGCGTTGAGGGCGTTTATAACCTCCGTTCTGTGGTTCGAAGGATGGCTGTCGTACACCTTGGTCACGTTGAAACCGGCGGGGATATAACCGAAATCAATACTCTCTTTCATCTCTTCCACAGGGGTGTTAGCGTCATAATCCATCCCGATCAGCAATATGTCTAGCGGATAGTCCGTCCGGGGAGGGTCCTTTTCGTACTTAAGCACCTTTTCTATGAAACTGTCGATCTCGAGGGTGCTCTGAACGCTGACCCTGCCCACATAAACCTCGTGAGTC
Organism: uncultured Ignavibacteria bacterium; assembly: GCA_964348415.1. Lineage (GTDB taxonomy): Bacteria > Zixibacteria > MSB-5A5 > MSB-5A5 > SM1-73 > SM23-73-3. Next base: position 40,879 of record CAYGCR010000022.1, read on the forward strand.
CAGTCGTCGTCGAAGTCTGTGTAGTATTGATCGCTGGAGGTTTCCATGCGGTAATCTCTATATACAAAGGGAACCGTCTCGTGCTCCCCACCCAGGAGGAAATAGGTGGCTCCCCAAGTCGAGTTAGCGTCGATGACGAAGCTCCGAATCTTCTGGGTGTCCGCACCGGCATAGTTGAGGTAAATCCAGCTCACGGTAACTACCGTATCCTTTACACCCTTCTGGGTATGCCAGTCAACCAGAGGCTGGAAAGCTGAAGCATAAGCTGAGGAGGTGATGATCACATGATCGAAGGCTCCGTCTGGCAGGGCGGCCGAGCCAGCTCCCTTTGAAGCCATATTCAGCCGGACATCCTCCGGGTTTGCTACCATATCTGAGAGCGCCCGTCGATATGATCTCCTTCCCCTCTCGGAGATGTTTGGAGAAAGATAGTCGCCACATTGGTACCCATCCCGACCTTGGATGACCAGGGTAATGGAAGTGTAAAGGATGAGTCTCTTTTCGTCAGGTAAATATTGGAGCGGATAAAGCAAAACGACGGCCATCCCCTGGCCGGCCAGATCAGTTTGATGGAGGAACTCAGCCACACTCGAGGGGTAAGGCTGAGTTGAGGAGTAAGTCCTTGCTTCAGGCTGGACGAACTCCGATTTCTCGTCTGACAATCCTATTTCTCTCGGCGGCTGGGCCGGACAGATATTGAACTCCCCCGGAATCTCCTGCCGACTCGTGTTCACTATCTGAACACCAGTGGCTTGCATCCCTGAGGGTAAGGCTATCCGAATCTGTCTGGATGGCAGCATCGGCTTTCCCAACTCGGCTAAATGACCGCCGTCCTTAAACCGCACCATATCATATCCCATGAACTTGGCAAAAGAAAGCTCCTGCTGAGAGAACTCGGCAGTATAGCGCACCTGCTGGCCGTCTTGCGAGAAGGTGGGTGGGGCAAAAAGCAGAATTGACGCCCCGATAATAAAAACCCTTAACACTTTTGCTCTGATCACTTCTCTCTCCTTATCTTTGCATGATGGGCTGACAAAAAGACGAATCAAAGACATCCTCATCCAGTAGTTTATTCTGTTTACGCACAAATTCGCAGATTTTACAAACCCACCCCGGGTTGCGCGGCACGGCAGAAGTCTGCAAGAGCCAAAGGATCACAAACACTCGCATATGACAACGCGAACCCCTTATGCAGCAAAAGATTTCGCTCTTTCAAGGTTTGGCTGACACCAGCTAACAATACTGTCTAATCCCAATTTAGCTAAATTCCCAATTTTGTCAACCGGTTTTTGCAACTGTGTGGGCGACCATACTGTCAAGCTAATTGTGTAAATTGGTGATTGGGCACATCCTGGGGTTGAT
>CAYGCR010000023.1:0-42026 GCA_964348415.1 uncultured Ignavibacteria bacterium
ATCTATGGATTGATCTAGAGGATGTGATCTATTTGATACGCTATCTTTTTCTTGGTGGTCCTGAGCCGGGGCTTGGGTGCGATTAGGGGGAAGATCAACTAAGGAATATAAAAGTATATGCGCCAACTTTTTTTCTCACGTGTTTTAGGGTCACATTCTTATCTGATTCAACTGATAACAGGGCTGGTCCTGTTTCTTGCCATCCCTGGCTGGGGCCAGGAGATTATCTGGACCAGGACGTACGGTGGGTCCGGGGATGAGGGAGGACACGGAGTCTGCCAGACCTCTGATGGTGGTTACATTATAGCTGGGAGCACAACTTCCTTTGGGGGGTGGGTCCAGGTCTATATGATCAAGACCGATAGTACCGGGGATACCTTGTGGACTAAAACCTACGGAGGATGGGATTGGGATCAGAGTAATTCAGTTCGTCAGACCAGGGATGGGGGGTACATTGTGGCAGGCTGGACCAGCTCATTTGGCTCGGCTATCCAGGCCTATTTGATCAAGACCGACTCGAATGGAGATACTCTGTGGGCTAAGACCTACGGGGGAGACTATCTCGATGATGCCATTTCCGTCCAGCAAACATCGGACGGAGGATACATTTTTGTCGGCTCAACCCACTCATACGGCGCCGGTCATTGGGACGTTTACCTGGTCAAAACTGACTCCACTGGCGTGCCGGAATGGACCAGGGTCTATGGCGGAGTTACCGACGACCGCGGAGCTTGGGTGGAACAGACCACAGACGGAGGATATATTGTAACCGGCTATACCGAATCGTTTGCTCCGCATCGCGGGGTCTACCTCCTTAAGACCGATTCGGAAGGGGACACCCTCTGGACCAGAGTGTACTATCCCTGGTACAGTGATTGGAACCACGGCTTCTGTTGTCAACAGAGCGAGGATGGAGGGTACATTGTATCAGGATACAGCGTGGATAATACAACCGGCAATTGTTATTTCTCCTTGATCAAGACCGACCCAGAGGGAGACACCCTCTGGACCAGAACCTATGGGGGATTCTTTCTGGCCTGGGGTCGTTCCGTTCGACAGACTCACGATGGAGGTTACATAGTGGCTGGTCATTTGCAGTCATATGAATCTGGTTATCAGAATGATATTTACATAGTCAAGACTGACCAGGAAGGCGATACTTTGTGGACTAGAAGTTTTGGAGGTACTGAGGGCGATGTTGCGGTTGACGTCCAACAAACCTCTGATGGAAGCTATATAGTGGTGGGAGCAACCGGTTCACATGGAGCCGGCTCTTCTGATGTCTATCTACTCAAAATAAGCTCCTCTCTTATGCCAACCCTCCGTGGTGATGCTAACGGGGATGGGGTGATAAACGTCAGTGATGTGGTTTATCTTATCAACTATGTACTTAAGGGTGGTCCTACCCCGGAACCGCTCAAAGCCGGCGACGCTAACTGTGACCTATGGATCGATCTGGAGGATGTGATCTATTTGATACGCTATCTTTTTCTTGGTGGTCCTGAGCCAGGGCTTGGTTGCGATAAGGCGGGAAATTAACCAAGGAAAAAAGGCAATTCCCCCCTTCAGCCGACCCCGGCACTTCCTCTGTGGCCCGGAAATAGCTGGTACCGGATTCCTTGAGTCGGGGGAAGTCAAGATCTTGCTCTTATGCTTCTTGTGGATGTTCTCATCGACCAGAACGAAGTTAGCGAAGGTGAAAACATGCTCCTTGAGCGACGTACCTGACAAAATAAAAAAACACCGGGCAACCTCTTTGGGAAGCCCGGCCTGCAAAGCACTGAATCTATTCTATCTGATCTACTCTTTTTCCTTATCCGTTTTCTCTGATTGGGCCTGCTCTCGCTTTTTGCTCTTTTTCTCCTCTGCCTCCTCTACCTCGGCCTCGTCCTCCTCCTCGACTGCCTCAGCCTTGGCCTCCGCCTTCCCCTTTCTCTCTTTTCGAACCTTGGGCTCTTTCGCCTTCTCCGGCTTGGCCTTCTTCTCTGCCTTTCCCTTTTTCCCCTTCTTCTCTTCCTTAGGCGGTTTTTCAATCAAGAGCTCGATTACTGAAAGCGGTGCTCCGTCGCCTTTTCTGACCCCCAGCTTTGAAACCCTGGTATAGCCGCCCTCCCTATCCTTTAATTTTGGAGCTATTTCCTCAAACAGCTTCTTGACCAATTTGCGGTCCTTTATCACGTCGTAAACCTGCCGATGAGCGTGGAGGTCGCCTCTTTTGGCCAGGGTTATCAGTTTCTCGGCCAGTTTCCTCACTTCTTTGGCTTTGGTATCCGTGGTCTTGATCATCTGATACATGAACAAAGACGCCGCCATATTCGCCAGCATGGCCCTTCTATGGCTTGCGGTTCTTTCCAGCTTCTTTACTTTTCTGCCGTGTCTCACGGAACTAACCTCGATCTTTCAATCGACCTAAGAACCCATCAGATCAACCGAGCGCCCGGCGGTCTGGTCTGATGCGTCCTATTTCTTTTTCTCAGGTTCTTTGTATTTTGATACATCCATACCGAAATCCAGCCCCAATTCGCTCAAGATGGTGCTCAGTTCGGTCAGAGATTTTCTGCCGAAGTTACGATACTTCAGCATCTCCGCTTCGGTCTTCTGAACCAGATCCTCCAGGGTCTGGATGTTTGCGGCCCTGAGGCAGTTGGACGATCTCACCGAAAGCTCCAGCTCGTCTACTCTGGTTTTCAAAAGACCCCTGATCCTCAAGGTTTCCTCGTCCACCTCTTCCTCTTCGGCCATCTCCAGCTCCTCCTCCAACTTGATGAACAGCTGGAAGTGATCTTTCAGGATCTTGGAGGCAAAGCAAAGCGCATCCTCCGGAGTCAGGCTCCCGTCGGTCCAGATCTCCATGATCAGCCGATCATAATCTGTGCGCTGTCCCACCCGGGTATTCTCCACGGTGAAGTTCACCTTTTGGACGGGGGAGAACATGGAGTCTAAGAAAATGGTTCCAACCGGGGCATCCGGCTTCTTATTCTGTTCGGCGGCAACGTAACTGCGTCCTACCCCGATATCTATTTCCATTTTCAATTTTACGTCTTCCGTCGCCTTGACCAGGTGCAGGTCGGGATTTAGAATCTCAATCTCGCCGTCGGTCTTTATGTCCTTGGCGCTGTAATCGCCCTTTTTGTTCGTCTCCAGAACTAAGGTTTTGGGCTCGTCTCCGTCGAGCTTGAGCCGGAGTCTCTTCACATTCAGCACTATCTCGGTGACATCCTCGTAGACCCCGGGGATGGTGGAGAATTCGTGCAAAACCCCGTCGATACGCAAAGCCACAGGCGCCGCTCCCTGAATGGAAGAAAGAAGGGTGCGGCGCAAGGCATGCCCCAGGGTGATGCCAAATCCTCTTTCCAGCGGCTCCACAATGAATTTGGAGTATTTGTCAGTGGTGCTGGACTGTTCCACCTTGACCTCTTTAGGCATCTGCAAACTCTTCCATTTCATCCTTCAATTCCTCCTTTCAAGGAGAAAAAAATCGCTGCTTCACCAATCTCTCTTGTGCTTTCAGTAATACCGGCCTGTACTTCTTGAGAAATTATTTGGAGTAAAGCTCCACGATCAGCTGCTCTTGAACCAGAAGAGGTATGTCCATCCTTTTGGGATACTCCAAAAGCTCGCCCTGCAGTCGGGCTTTGTCTAACCTCAGATAGGGCAGGTCGCCGGCGCGGCCTTCTCTTAAAGCCTGGTGAATCACATCCAGATTCCTGTCTTTTTCCCTTACCGAGATGATATCGCGGGGCCTCAGTTGATAGGAAGGGACGTTCACCGCTCTGTCGTTGACCGCAAAATGCCGGTGCAGAACCAGCTGGCGAGCTGCTTTCCTGGAAGGGGCGAAGCCCAGCCGGTAAATCAGATTGTCCAACCGACACTCCAGCATCCTCAAAAGGTTTTCACCGGTTATGCCCTTTTGTCTGGCAGCCTTGTGAAAATAATCTCTAAACTGTCTTTCCAAGACTCCATAGACTCGTCGTACCTTTTGTTTTTCTCTCAGTCTGAGGGCGTACTCTGATCCCTTCCTTCTCATGGCTCGTCCGTGTTCCCCGGGAGAATAGGCTCTCCTCTCGAAGGCGCACTTATCACCGTGACACCGACTCCCCTTCAGGAAGAGCTTTTCACCTTCCCGTCTGCAAAGTTTGCAATTCGCTTCTCTGTATCTCGCCATCTACCTTCTCCGTCTTAGAACTTCCAATTGCCGTCAATGTCTTTCCTTCTCAAAGGAATATATCGTTTGCCTGCCCCGGGATCTTTTGGCCCTTTGTCTACACTCTTCTTCTCTTGGGAGGGCGGCAGCCGTTATGAGGAATAGGGGTGACGTCTCTTATGGCAGTGATCTCGATCCCCGCCGCCTGCAGGGACCTTATGGCAGATTCCCTCCCCGATCCGGGACCTTTCACCCACACCTCTGCCTTCCTCACTCCCCGTTCCATGGCCTCTCTGGCGGCTGCCTGGGCGGCCAATTGGGCAGCAAAGGGCGTGCTCTTCTTGGACCCCTTGAAGCCAAGCCTTCCCCCCGTAGACCAGCTTATCAAATTTCCCTTGGTATCGGTAATGCTCACTATGGTGTTGTTGAAAGTCGCCTGAATGTGCGCCACTCCATGGGAGCCAACCACACCGTATTTCTTCTTAGTTTTCTTCTTGACCTCCGCCAACTCGTTCCTCCTTTTAAGAATGTGAAGCTCATCAGACTAGCATGGCTTGATTTCAGTCCCCGGGTTCAGCTCACAAAGCATGTCAGACTCGCTTGCTTCTCTTGGCACCCACGGTCCTTTTGGGACCCTTTCTGATTCGGGCGTTGGTCTTGGTTCTCTGCCCTCGCACCGGCAGTCCTCTTCTGTGCCTCAGTCCCCGGTAGGAACCGATATCGATCAATCTTTTGATGTTCATGGAGACCTCTCCCCGCAGTGCTCCCTCCACCTTGTAATCCGACTCAATCACCGAACGCAGTTTGGTTATGTCTTCCTCGGTCAATTTTTGCACTCGGGTATCGGGGTTCACTCGGGTGGCTTTCAGAATCTTCTGGGAGGATGATAAGCCTATCCCGTAGATATAAGTCAGACCTATTTCTATCCTTTTGTCCTTGGGCAAATCCACGCCCGCGATTCTGGCCAACTTTTCCCTCCGCTGTTTCTATCCCTGTCTCTGTTTGTGACGAGGATTCTTGCATATCACCCGCAATATCCCCTTCCTTTTTACGATCTTGCATTTCTCGCAGCGCACCTTTATCGAGGATCTAACTTTCATCTGCTTGTTCCTTCCACCGCTCGTTAACCTGCTCCTTTCCGGGCTCAGTCGACCCCTTTGTTCTCAACAAGCTTCCAAGCAAAGGTTCAGGATCATTTATATCTGTATATTATCCTGCCTCTGCTCAGATCATAGGGAGACAGTTCCACCGTCACCTTGTCCCCGGGGAGTATTCGGATAAAATGCATCCTCATCTTCCCGGAGACGTGCGCCAGCACCTGATGCCCGTTCTCCAACTCCACCCTAAATAGGGCATTGGGCAACGGTTCAACCACCTTTCCCTCTACCTGAATGGTCTCCTCTTTTGGCATTAAGGCCACCTACCTCTGCGGGTTCATCCCTCTTTAGTTAAGACCTCGGCCCCGTTTTCTGTCACCGCTATGGTGTGCTCAAAATGAGCAGAAAGAGAACCGTCACGCGTGACGATAGTCCACTGGTCGTCCTTTGTCTCTATCTCGAAGGACCCTGCGTTGACCATGGGTTCTATAGCCAAAACCATTCCTTTTTTCAACATCACTCCCTGACCGGGTGACCCGAAATTGGGTATTTGAGGCTCTTCATGCATTCTCTTTCCAATTCCGTGCCCGACTAAGTCTCTCACCACCGAAAATCCACTCTCCTCCACCAATGACTGGATGGCGTGGGATATGTCTGAAATATACTTGCCTTCTCGCACAAATCGAAACGCGTTTCCCAGGGCCTGTTGTGTTACCTCTATCAGTCTCTGAGCCTCCGCGGACACCTGGCCCACTGGGTAAGTGTGGGCTGCATCGGCATAGTAACCATCCTTGAAGACGCCGATATCCACCGATACAATCTCTCCTTCTTCTATGACCCGCTCGCCTGGAATCCCGTGCACCACCTCCTCATTTATGGAGATGCAGATGGAACAAGGAAAGCCTCGATATCCTTTGAATGCGGGATAGCCTCCCTGATTTTTTATGAAATCCTCTGCCAGCCGGTCCAGATCCTTAGTCTTCATCCCCGGGCGAATTTTTTCCTCTACCAACTCCAAAGTCCTGGCCAGTATCCTTCCGTTGTTTTTTATTATCTCTATCTCTCCTTCTGTCTTTAACTCTATCATATTCAGAATCGTTTTTCAGTCTGAGACCGAGGTTCCATTGAACTCCAGCAGTTTCAATATCCTTTTTAAAACCACGTCCGGGTCGGGCTCACTGTTTATTCGGATCAACTTGCCTTGATGGTTGTAATATTCCTTGACCGGAGTGGTTTCCTGGCGATAAACTTTCAACCTATTGGAAATGACCTCCTGTTTATCGTCCCTTCTTTGAAACAACCCTGATCCGCAGATGTCGCATACATCAGTCTTTCGAGGCGGTTTGGTATAAATATTGAAATCGGCACCGCATGCCGAGCAGACTCGTCTTCCCTCTAACCTCTTTGTAGCGGTTTGTTCGGATATCTCGAATTCCAGCGCAAAATCTATATCTCGATTTGATTTCCGAAGCGTCTCATCCAGCCCTTCTGCCTGAGGCAGAGTACGAGGAAATCCGTCCAGAATGAAACCCTTTCGGCAGTCCTTTTGGCTTAACCTTCTTTCCATCATCTTCAGGATGATCTCGTCAGGGACCAACTCTCCTTTCTCCATAAAGGGTCTGGCTATTTTGCCTAATGGGTTACCCTGCTTTACCACCTCCCTCAGGATGTCTCCCGGGGAGATATGTGGCGCTGCCAGCTCAGACGACAGAAGCTCAGCCAAAGTCCCTTTTCCCGAACCGGGAGCTCCCAGCAATATCAAGTTCATCTTTGTCTTCTACATTCTGCCTCTTATTCTTCCCTTCTTCATGAACCCGTCATAGTGTCTCATCAGAAGATGAGATTCGATCTGCTGAAGCGTATCCAGAGCTACCCCCACCACAATCAGAAGACCGGTTCCTCCGAAGTAAAACTGAACATTCATACCTTTCATCATAAAGTAAGGAAGGATGGCGATCATGGCAAAGAATATCGCCCCGGGCAAGGTTATCCGAGTGAGTACCTTATCGATATACTCGCTGGTCCTCTTGCCCGGCCTGATTCCGGGGATGAAGCCCCCATATTTTCTCATATTGTCCGCCAGATCCACCGGGTTGAACACGATGGCGGTGTAAAAGTAGGCGAAGAATACGATAAGAAGTCCGTAAATGAACGAGTACAGAACCGTCCCCGGCTGAAACCAGGAGGAGAAGTTCTGCATAAGCTCGTTGTTGGGGAAAAAGGAGGAGAGGGTGCTGGGAGCAAACATTATGGACTGGGCGAAGATAATGGGAATTATCCCGGCGGTGTTGACCGAGAGGGGTATGTGAGTTGACTGCCCCCCATACATCTTTCTACCTATTACTCTTTTGGCATATTGCACCGGTATCTTTCTTTGAGCCCGGGTTACCAACACGATGGATGCCACCACCAGCACCATAAGTCCGATCAGAAAAACCTCCGAGAAGAGATTTCTCTGTCCCAGCCCTAGCATCCGGATCTCGTCTATCACACTGCTGGGCAGACGGGCCACGATCCCGATCATGATGATCAGGGAGATCCCGTTTCCGATTCCCCTTTCGGTGATCTGCTCACCCAGCCACATGATGAAGATGGTTCCGCAGGTAAAGGTGATCATGGTCAAAAGCTTGAAACCCATGCCCGGATTGGGAACCACGTATCTTCCGGGAGAAGGCTGCAGGCTCTCCAGAAACACTGCAGTTCCCAGAGCCTGCATGGCAGAGATCAAGACCGTTCCGTAACGGGTATACTGGGTGATCTTTCTTCTTCCTTCCTCCCCTTCCTTCTGCAACTTCTGGAAATAAGGTATCACCGCTCCCAGAAGCTGCATGATGATGGAGGCGGATATGTAGGGCATTATCCCCAGAGAAAAGATGGTTGCCTTTTGGAATGCGCCTCCCACGAACATGTCATATAGTCCAAAAAGCGAGCCCCTCATGCCCCGGAAGAATTCCCCCAAAGCTTGAGCGTCGATACCCGGGGTGGGCACATGGCCGCCCAACCGGTACACCACCAGGATGGCTAAAGTGAAGAGAATCCTTTTCCGAAGCTCGGGAATCTTGAAGATGCTCTCGACGGTTCCTAACATCTTATCACCTCGATTTTGCCGCCCGCCGCCTCGATTTTGTCCTTGGCCTTCTTGCTGAAGGCATTTGCCTGAACCGTGACTGCTCTTGTCACCTCTCCACTGCCCAGTACCTTTACCGGCAGGTCTGCTTTCTTGACCAGCCCGGCTTCCCTCATAGTCTGTAAGGAGATCACATCTTTTGCGGAATCAAAGCCTGCCCTGGATAAGGCAGACAGATTCACAATCTGAAATTCCTTCTTGAAGATATTGGTAAATCCTCTCTTGGGCACTCTTCTCTGAAGAGGCATCTGCCCCCCCTCGAACCAGGATCGGCTCTTGGCACCGGCTCGCGACAGCTGTCCTTTGTGCCCCCGGGTAGATGTCTTTCCGTGACCCGATCCGGCACCCCTTCCCACTCGCCTTCTCTTTTTTGTGGACCCCCATCCGGGGGAGAGGTTTCCAATCCGAATTTTCGGTCTTTTTGCAAATTCTCTTGCCAAATTATACCTCTTCTACCTTGACCAAGTGTTTCACCTTTTCAATCATGCCTCTTATTTGCGGCGTATCGGCGTGCTCCACGCTCTGGTAAAGTTTCTTTATTCCCAGAGCTCTTATAATGTGTTCCTGTCTCTTCAACCGCCCGATGGTACTTCTTGTCTGCGTGACCTTTACCTTGCCTGACACTTTTGAACACTGTAATGAAAATTAACCAGTAAGTTTCGGAACTTTTCCTTCGGAGATAAAAATCGCGACAAGTCCCTCCACTCCGCTTACGTGATGTTCTTCTATTTTGCTCGAGCCCATTTACGATCTTCCCAGCTGTCTTAAGCTTTCATTCCACTTTCTCTCAGCCGGGCCTTATCCTCAAGCATCTTCAGATTCAAAAGGCCGTTGACCGTGGCTTTAACCACATTATGGGGATTGGAGGAGCCCAGTGATTTGGTCAACACGTCTTGAATCCCGGCGGCCTCCAGTACCGCCCGCACGGGGCCTCCCGCTATCACACCGGTCCCCGGGGAGGCCGGCTTCAAAAGAACCCTCGCCGCTCCGGATCTTCCTATCACCGGATGGGGTATGGTACCGTTGACCATGGGGACCTTCATCATGCTCTTTTTGGCCGCCTCAGTTCCTTTGTTGATGGCATCAGAAACCTCGCCAGCCTTTCCCAGCCCGATACCCACCCTGCCATTTCTATCTCCCGCCGAAACCAGGGCGGTGAAGGAAAACCGCCTGCCTCCTTTGACCACCTTGGCCACTCGATTGACGTAAATTACCTTCTCCGTCAGCTCCAAAGCCTGCTCTTGTTCAAATCTTGCCAAAAAATCACCTCGTTTTTAGAACCATTTCGTTATGTTGCAAGCGTCATTCTCGGATTCGCCAAACAACCCTCTGGTTTTTTGGTGACCCCGCATTTAGAACCCCATCCCACCCTCTCTGGCTCCCTCGGCGAAGGATTTGATTCTTCCGCCATATGGATACCTGTTTCGGTCGAAGACCACGCGACTTATACCCCGCTCCTTTGCTTTTTGAGCCAGAAGCAGGCCAACTTTCCTGCTACCCTGGGATTTGGTATCCTCAGATTTTGCCTGAGACCTCACCTCCGGGGTCAGACTGGATACGGCCAGCAAGGTACGGCCGGTTCCGTCATCCACCAGCTGAGCATATATCTGCCTCAGACTTTTGTACACGCACAACCGCGGCCTTTCCGCGGTTCCAAGTATCTTTTTCCTGACTCTTTTTCGCCGTCTGGCCAGCCTTCTTCTTGCCAATCTTTCCTGTCTGAGCATAAGTTACACCGTCCGTTTAACTTCAGGCGCGAAACATCTTAGGTAGCTGTCTTGCCCGCTTTCCTCCGCACCATCTCCCCCTCATATCTTATCCCCTTGCCCTTGTAAGGCTCCGGCGGCCTGAAGGACCTGATTTTGGCTGCCACCAACCCCACCAGCTGCTTGTCTATCCCTGAAACCTTTATCTTATTAGGGCCACTCAGTTCCAGCCTTATGCTCTCGGGTGGAGAGAACAGTATGGGATGAGATAGTCCCACCGAAAGATAAAGACTTTTTCCTTTCAGCTCAGCCTTGTACCCTATCCCCTGAATCTCCAAAGCCTTGTGGTATTCGGCCGTCACCCCCGCTACCATGTTGGCGATCAAGGATCGGGCCAATCCGTGAAGCGACCTGTGAAACTTATCGTCCGATGGCCGCCGAACCATCAACTTGTCCTGCTCCTGCTGCACCATTATGGACGGGTGGATGCTTTCTTTCAGCTCTCCCTTAGGTCCGGTTACCTTGATCTGGTTATCCTTTATTTCTACCCTTACCCCTTCCGGGATGGGTATGGGCTTTTTCCCGACTCTGCTCATTTTTTCGGTTCCCCCGCTCTCGGAACTCGCCGTTTTCAAATCACCAAACCCTCAAAAGGATCTCCCCTCCCACCCGGGCTTCCTTGGCCTGATGGTGGGTCAAAATACCCTTGGGGGTGGAGAGGATGGTAAGTCCCACTTCTCTTTTCATCTGATCCAGTTTTTTCAAGTCTGCGTAGATTCTGAGGCTGGGCTTGCTTATCCGGCGAAGTCCGGAGATCAAGCTGTTATTCTCGTGGTCGTATTTCAAGAAGATACGCAGAAGACCCTGCTTGTTATCCTCCACCTCCACCAAGTTGTTGATGAAATTGTGCTCTAGAAGTAGTTGTGCAATCCTCTTCTTCATCTTGGAAGAAGGAACATCCACCTTCTTGTGTTTTGCCTTGTGGGCGTTTCTTATTCTGGTCAGCATGTCAGCCAGAGGATCCGTGGTCTTCATGGAAAAATCCTTCCCTATTGCTTTTGGGTGGTCAGACTCTTTTTCATATGAAACTTCGCTACGCTGCTCTTACCAGCTGGCTTTTACCACGCCAGGGATTTCCCCTTTAAGCGCCAGCTCTCTGAAACAGATACGGCATAACCCAAAATCTCGCATAAAGCCTCGGGGCCTTCCACAGCGATGACATCGGTTATGCTCACGCACCCGGAATTTGGGTTTCCTCTTGGATTTCTCGATCAGACACTTCTTAGCCAATTGCTCTCCTAGAATTCAAGTTTCAAGCGCCCACATCCAAGCTGATGGGGGCCTCCTGTCTCAGTCGAGGACAAGTCATCTTCTGAAAGGCATTCCCAGACTTTTGAGCAGCTCAGATCCTTCCTCATCCGTCTTGGCGGTGGTAACGATGGTGACGTTCATCCCCATGATCTTTTCCACCTTATCGTAGTCTATCTCCGGGAAGATTATCTGCTCCCCAATTCCCAGGTTGTAATTTCCCCTCCCGTCAAAAGAGTTGGGGCTGGTTCCTCGAAAATCGCGGACGCGGGGGATGGCTACATTCACCAGGCGATCGAAAAACTCATACATCTTGTCCTTGCGCAAGGTCACCATACATCCGATAGGCATTCCCGCTTTGAGCTTGAAGTTTGAAATGGAGCCCTTTGCCCTGCGGATGACCGGTCTCTGTCCGGTTATGGCAGCCAGATCAGCTGAGACAGAGTCTAAGAGTTTCACGTTCTGGATGGCATCCCCCACCCCCACATTGACCACGATCTTCTCCAGTCTTGGCACCTGCATCACGTTCTTATACCCGAACCTTTTCATCATGGCAGGCACGGTCTCTTTCTGGTATTTTTCCTTAAGACGCCTTACCGCCATCTTTTCCTCTCCACTTCCTTCAGATCAAAGCCCGGCACACCCGTACCTTTTGACGGGCTGGCATATCACACCCGCCTCGAATCCTTACTCCCAAGATCGCTGGTGTGGCTCAAACCTTCGTGCGCCGAAAACCTCCATCGTGTCGAGGTACGCATTCCTCTGTTTGATTCATGCTCCGACTGCAAGCCTTTAGACTATCTCTCCACACTTTCGGCAGATTCTAACTCTGCTCGGCTTTCCGCCTTCCGCTCCTTCCAGCACCTTGTAAGTGGCCCTGGTAGGGGAGGAACATTTGGAACAGAAGAGCATAAGGTTGGAGATTTCCACAGATCCCTCCTTCTCGATTATTCCACCTTTTTGGGCCCGCTGAGTCTGCCGAGTATGTCGCTTGATGAAATTTACACCTTCCACTATTGCCCGGTTCTTATTTCGAAAGACCTTCAGGATTTTCCCGGTTTTTCCTCTATCGTCACCGGCTATGACCAGAACCGTATCGCCTCTTTTCACCTTCACCTGATTAACCGCTCCTACCTGATTATACCTATCCTTAAGAGATTTCAACCTCTCCGGAAAACGTCCCGGGCTCAGAGCACCTCCGGGGCCAACGAGACTATTTTCATAAATTCCTTCTCCCTTAGTTCTCGCGCCACCGGCCCAAATATTCTGGTGCCTCTGGGCTCGTTCAGCTCGTTTATGATCACGGCCGCGTTGTCAGAGAACCGAATATACGACCCATCTTTCCGTCTGGTTTCCCGGGTGGTTCTTACCACCACCGCCCGACAGATATCTGATTTTTTAACGGTGCCGCCTGGAATGGCATCTTTGACCGCGACCACGATGATGTCACCGATGCGGGCATATCTTTTTCTGGTTCCCCCCAGCACCCGGAAGCACATCGCGTTCTTAGCTCCCGAATTATCTGCCACCACCAATGTTGAATACTCTCTAATCATGTCTCATCTTCTCTCGTGACAACCCTTTAAAAAAGCCCAATCCGAAGTCACTCGCTCACTTAGCTCTCTCCAACACCTCCACCAATCTCCATCTTTTTAGCCTGGAGAGGGGTCGACTCTCCATCACTCTTACCCTGTCTCCGATTCGACATTGGTTTTTATGGTCATGAGCATAAAGCTTTGAGGTCCGTCGGATGATCTTCACGTATCTGGGATGTCTCAAACGTCTTTCCACCGCCACCACTATGGTTTTATCCATCCGGTTTGAGATTACCCTTCCCTCTCTCACCTTTCTTTTGTTCCTCTCCACTATCTCCTACTCCTGTTTCTGCTCCGAGGAGCTGACCTCCCTCTCTTCTTTGGCCAGCGGCCGGATCTGCAGCTCGTCTTCTCTCAGAATGGTGTTTATCCGTGCTATATCCCTTCTCAGCACCCGCAGTCTCAAGGGATTGTCTAACTCCTTGCTGGCTTTCTGCATTCTCAGGTTGAAAAGCTCCTCCTCCATCTCTGATTTTCTTTGAAGAAGCTCGTCTCTGGTCAGCTCTCTCATCTGCTCTTTCTTCATATGCGGGAATAATCCTGTATTTTCTAAATTCGAGTTCGGGTTACGAATTTTGTTCTTATGGGCAGTTTGGCCGACGCCAGATTCAGCGCCTCCCGGGCAAGCTGCTGAGTGACGCCTTCTAACTCAAATAGAATCCTTCCCGGCTTTACCACTGCCACCCAATGATCTGGAGCGCCCTTGCCTTTTCCCATTCGAGTCTCGGCCGGCTTAACCGTAACGGGCTTATCCGGAAATATCCGAATCCACACCTTGCCCCCCCTCTTTATGTGCCTGGTCACAGCGACTCTGGCGGCCTCTATCTGCTTGTTGGTGAGCCAGGCGGGCTCCAGAGCCTTGATTCCATATTCCCCGAAGCCTATCTCTGAACCTCGATACGCCTTACCTCTCCTCCTGCCTCGCTGCTGTTTTCTGTATTTAACTCTTTTGGGCATTAGCATGGAATGCGCTCCGGTTCAATCAGTTGGACTGGCCCATGACCAGCGTGCGCGAGCGTGTCTTCTCTGCCTTCCTCCTGTGCGGCAGAGCTAATTCTCCTTATTTACTCTTCCTTCTTCGTTTTTTTCTCTCTCCCCTTCTTCTCCTCTCGTCCGCAGTCCTCATCTGCTTCGATGCTTCTCTTTCCGAGGGCTCCTCTTTCGGAGAGGTCTCCTCTTTTGATTTCAAGATCTCTCCTTTAAAAATCCAGACCTTGACCCCGATGCATCCATAGGTGGTGTGAGCGGTAGCGATAGCATAATCGATATCTGCTCTGAGTGTGTGTAGCGGGACTCTTCCCTCCATGTACTTTTCAGTGCGGGCGATCTCTGCGCCGGCCAACCTTCCACCACAGGAGATCTTCACACCTTCAGCTCCGGATTTCATAGCCGAAACCATTGCCTTCTTCATCGCTCTTCTGAAGGAGACCCTTCCCTCCAATTGCTTGGCAATGCTCTCTGCGACCAGTTTGGCAGAAAGTTCTGGCTTCTTCACCTCTATGATATTGATGGCCACGTCCTTTTTGGTGAGCAGTTGAAGCTCTTCCTTCAGCTTATCCACCTCCGCGCCTTTGCGCCCGATTACGATCCCCGGCCTGGCAGTGTGAATATCTAAGGTCACCTTCTTGGGGGCTCTGACAATGCCTACCGCCCCTATCCCGGCATGTTCTAACCTTTTCTCAGTATACCTGCGGATGGTCAGATCTTCCTTCAGCAGCTCAGGGAACTTCCTGTCGGAAAACCATCTTGAGCTCCAGGTTTTTATAATCCCTAACCTCAGTCCCACGGGGTTGGTCTTCTGTCCCAACTACACCTCCTTACAGCCTGCTTGTTCAAATCGTTTTGCACCCGCTGCATTACCGCCTATGCTCGGGCAATGAGCCTTTCCTTTATCGTTGTCTTTGCCTACGGAGTTACCCGGTGACTATGACCCGGACCTCTGCCAGATTCACAGGCAGGGTGCCTCTCTCCTCACCTGCTCCTGCGAGATAAAGCCTGCAGCTAACTTTTGTCTTTTTCCTCCTCCTTGCCGTCGGTTACCACTATGGTGATATGGTTCGTCCTTTTCCTGATTCTATATGCTCGCCCCATCCCCATGGGTCGGATTCTTTTCATGATGGGACCGCCATCGACTAAGATCTTGCTTATCCACATGTCCTCCGCCTTGAGTTTGGCCGTACCCTCCATGCTCAAGGCATTCGCCGCGGCGGACTTCAAGGTCTTTTCCAACACCGACGCCGCTGCCTTGGGAGTGAAGGTGAGGATGTTTAATGCCTCCCCCACGTTTTTCCCTCTAATAAGATCCGCCACCCTTCTCACCTTCCGGGCAGACATTCTGACAAACCTTGCTCTGGCCTTCGCTTCCATGACTCATTCGGATCTTTTAAAACTCTGATCCCATCCTCCCGGTCCATCTATTTCAACGCCGTAGACCTTTCCGTGACCTTTCCGGAATGTCCGCGAAATATCCTGGTGGGGGCAAACTCTCCCAGTTTGTGTCCCACCATGTTTTCCGAAATATACACCGGAATGAACTTGTTCCCGTTATGAACAGCTATGGTATGTCCCACAAAATCTGGCGTTATGGTCGATCGCCTGGACCAGGTCTTCACCACCCTCTTCTCTCCTGACTGGTTCATCGCTTCAATCTTCTTCAAAAGATGCTCATCCACAAAGGGACCTTTCTTCAAAGACCTTGCCATCTCTCAATCCACCTCCGAGGAAATTTCATCAAAGCACGAGCTGTTCAGCTCGACTCCCGACGGTTTTCAGTCAACATCTTGTCAGAACGCCTTATCCTTTTGGCGCAGGAAACTGATCAGATCCTGTGGGACTATTTACCTCTCCTTTTGACAATCAGCCTATCTGAAGCCCTCCTCTTTCTGGTTTTCAAGCCCTTGGTGATCCTCCCCCAGGGGGTGCAAGGATGTCTGCCTCCGGATGATCTTCCTTCTCCGCCCCCCATGGGATGGTCCACCGGGTTTTTTGCCACGCCCCTCACCCGGGGTCTCCTGCCCAGCCATCTGGTCTTGCCCGCTTTTCCGTAGGATATGTTTTCGTGATCTAAGTTGCCCACCTGTCCGATGACCGCGGAGCACTCCAATCGTATCAATCGCACCTCACCGGAAGGAAGTCTCACATGCCCGAAATCCCCTTCCTTTGCCACCAGCTGAGCGTAGGCCCCCGCTCCCCTGGCTATCTGTGCGCCTTTTCCTCTCTTCAATTCCACATTGTGGATCATGGTGCCCAGAGGAATTCTTCCCAAGGGCATGGCATTTCCCGAACGTATCTCTACATCCTGGCCCGCCATCAGCCGGTCGCCGACTCTTAAATCCAGAGGAGCCAGGATATATCTTTTCTCCCCGTCTGCATAATGCAAGAGGGCGATGCGTGCAGACCGGTTGGGATCATATTCGATGGTTGCCACCTTGGCCGGAACGTTGAGCTTGTCTCTTTTGAAATCTATGATCCGCACAAATCTCTTATGTCCTCCACCCCGGTGTCGACAGGTGGTCCTTCCCAGGTTATTGCGGCCTCCACTCTTCTTAAGAGGAACCAGCAGCGATTTCTCTGCCTTGGCGGAGGTGATCTCCTCAAAGCTGGACACCGTCCGGAACCTCGAGGAAGGTGTCACTGGCTTGAATGTCTTAATTGGCATGGCGCCACCTCAACAAGTTCAACATAATCAGAAACAGCAAAACTCAGCCGACGCGGATCTACACCGCCTCAAACAGTTCTATGGCTTCCCCTTTTTTAAGTTTCACTACCGCCTTTTTCCAGTCCGGTCGTCTTCCTTCATACCTGCCCAGTCTTTTGGGTCGCCCATGCATCGTCATGGTAGTCACTTCTTCCACCTTTACCTTGAAAAGCCCTTCCACCGCCTTCTTTATCTGGAGTTTATTTGCCTTTTTGTCCACCCTGAAAACGTATTTGTTTTGATCCGCTCGCAGGTTGGTGCTCTTCTCTGAGACCAGGGGCATTATTACTATCCCTCTGGGATCTTTCATGATGCAAACACCTCCGTCAGGCTCTCTACGGCCTTCCTGGTCATGACCAGATAGTCACACCTCAGAAGATCGTAGGGGTTAACCAGACAAGCTCTCTTGAATATCAGGCCTTTTAGGTTCCTGCAGGATTTGTACAGGTTATCCTCTTTTCCTTCAGAAAGGAAAAGTATCCTCGCTTCTGCGACACCGATCTTTTGGAACAGTTGGGCCATGACTTTGGTTCGGGGCGCCTCCAGGTTAATTTCATCGAGTACCTTCACCCGGTTCTCAGAGGCGATGGCCGACAAGGATGAAAGCAAGGCTTTGCGCTTCATCTTCTTGGGGACCTCGCTCCGCAGATGGCGCGCCACTGGGGGAAAGGCGACACCTCCTCCCACCCACAGCGGAGAGGTATTAGACCCGGCTCTTGACCTTCCCGTGCCTTTCTGCCGCCAGGGTTTGGCTCCTCCTCCCCTGACTTCGGAACGACTCTTCTTCTTTGCTGTGCCCTGTCTCCGATTGACCAAATAAGCCTTCACATACTGATGAATCACCGACAGATTTGGCTGTTGTCCGAAGAGCCTTTCATTCAACTGCAAGGTTTCTTTCTGGTTGCCGTCCTTATCGTACACCACCGCGCTGGGCATAAACCATCCTCGAAAGTCAACCCTTTTTTCTTATGGTCAAATAGCAATTCCTTTTACCGGGAACTGCGCCCTTGACCAAAAGCAAGCATTTTTCCGCATCCACCCCCACTACCTCCAGGTTTTTGATGGTAACCTTATCCCCTCCCATCCGGCCCGCCATCCTTTGCCCTTTATATACCCGTGAGGGAAAGGAACTGGCCCCAATAGAGCCAGGAGCCCTGAGCCGATCTGACTGACCGTGGGTCTTGGGACCGCCTCGGAACTTGTGCCTCCGCACCCCCCCTTGGAAACCCAGACCTTTCGAGACACCGGTGACCCGGACCTTGTCACCCACCGAAAACATGTCTACCTTCAGCTCCTGACCAGCCTTGAATTTTCCCCCATGATCCGTTCTTATCTCCTTTAGCATCCTCTTGGGCTCCAGTTTGGCTTTCTCAAAATGGCCCAGAAGGGGAAGGGTGAAAAGCTTCTTTTTTTTCTCTCCGAAACCGATCTGAATGGCGTCGTAACCGTCTTTGTCTTTTGTCTTGACCTGTACCACAGGACAAGGCCCCGCCTCTATGACCGTAACCGGGATGGCCTGCCCCTCCTGATTGAAAATCCTGGTCATCCCTACCTTTTTCCCTATGATACCTTCCATCTTCGAACTCCAAAAACCTGATTGCGGAACACTGCCTGGTGCCGACTGTTTTTTAAACCTTTATCTCCACATCCACACCTGCGGGCAGATCCAGCTTCATCAAGGCATCCACCGTCTGAGGGGTGGAATCGTAGATGTCTATCAACCTTTTATGAATGCGCGTCTCAAACTGCTCTCTGGATTTCTTATCCACGTGGGGAGATCTTAAAATGGTATAGACTCTCCTCCTGGTGGGCAGAGGCACGGGCCCGGTTACCTTTGCTCCGGTCCGATTTGCAGTCCTGGCAATCTCCCTGGCGGACTTATCCAGCGACCTGTGATCGTAAGCCTTGAGCCAGATTCTGATCTTCTGTCCGTTCATCAATTATTCCTTCAAGTTCGACTTTGACTACGGCAATAAGCTTCCGAATTTTTGCTCAAAAACTCCCTTTCAGCCCTATTTCCTCTTGCCCGGTAGGATTACTCTATTATCTGGGTGACCACCCCGGCCCCCACCGTGCGTCCACCCTCCCGAATGGCAAACCGCAGCTCCTTCTCCATGGCTATGGGAGTGATCAGCTCCACCTCCATGGTGGTGTTGTCCCCGGGCATTACCATCTCCACCCCCTCCGGCAACTTGATCACCCCGGTTACATCCGTGGTCCTAAAATAAAACTGAGGCCGGTAGCCTGAGAAAAACGGTGTGTGACGACCTCCCTCCTCCTTGGTCAATACATATACCTCCCCCTTAAACTTGGTGTGAGGAGTAACGCTCCCAAGCTGCGCTATCACCATCCCCCGCTCCAACTCATCCTTCTCTATGCCCCGCAACAATAATCCCACATTGTCCCCAGCCTGAGCAAAATCCAATATCTTCCGAAACATCTCCACACCCGTCACCACCGTCTTGCGAGTCTCCTTTATCCCCACACGCTCAACCTCATCCCCCACCTTAACCTTACCCCGCTCTACCCTCCCCGTACCTACCGTACCTCGACCGGTTATGCTAAATACATCCTCAACCGGCATCAAAAACGGCTTGTCCACATCCCGCTTCGGCTCCGGTATGTAATCATCCATGGCCTTAAGCAAATCCTTAACCGGCTGAAAGGACGGATGATCCTTAACATCCGTCTTCTCACCCTCCTGCATGGCAACCAAAGCACTACCCCGAACCACAGGTACCTCATCCCCAGGAAACTGATACTGCTTCAGCAAATCACGTACCTCCAACTCAACCAAATCCAAAAGCTCCGCATCATCAACCATGTCCGTCTTGTTCATGAATACTATAATACAAGGAACCCCCACCTGACGAGCCAAAAGTATGTGCTCCCGGGTCTGGGGCATGGGGCCATCCGCTGCCGAGACCACCAATACCGCTCCGTCCATCTGAGCCGCACCAGTTATCATGTTCTTTATGTAATCCGCATGACCAGGACAATCCACATGCGCATAATGCCGCTTATCCGTCTCATACTCCGCATGATGAACGTTGATGGTCAACCCCCGCATCTTCTCCTCCGGCGCATTGTCTATCTCCTCGTACTTCTGAGCCTTCGCCAATCCCTGACGATTCAAAACATACGATATCGCCGCCACCAACGTGGTCTTACCATGATCAACATGTCCTATGGTGCCCACATTCACGTGCGGCTTGGTACGTACAAACTTCGCCTTGGCCATAAAATTACCTCCAGGTCTTACCTTAAAATTCTTCCAGAAATTTCTCCAACCGAAATTGCGTTTTGATAAGTTTGCAACAGTAAACTGAAGATTTCAGAATCCTCTCAGCTTGGTGATCAATCCCTCCAAGACATTTTCCGGAACCCGTTCATAATGGTCAAACTCCATGGTAAAGATGGCTCGACCTTGACTCAAGGATCTGAGCCGGGTGGCGTAGCCGAACATCTCGGACAAGGGAACCACCACCCTGATGGCCTGCGCGTCCCCCTTGGGACTTATGCCCAGGATGTCTCCTCGCCGGGAGTTAAGATCGTTTATCACGTCACCCAGATGCGCGTCAGGTACGATTATTTCTACGTCCATCACCGGTTCCAGGAGAACCGGCTTGGCTTTGGCCGCTGCCTCTTGAAAGGCCATTGATCCTGCGATCCGGTAAGCCAACTCAGTGGAATCCACCTCGTGGTACTTGCCCTCGACAAGTACTGCCTTTATGTCTATCATGGGGTATCCGGCCAATACCCCATTCTGCATCGACTCAGCGATGCCCGCTTTGACCGGGGGAACAAACTGCCTGGGCAAAAGTCCACCTTTGATGGCATTCTCGAATTCAAAGCCGCTTCCTTTGGGCAGGGGTTCTATCCTGATTTTCACCCACCCATATTGACCCTTTCCCCCGGTCTGCCGGATGAATTTTCCCTCCGCCTCAGCCGGAAGAGTGATGGTCTCCTTATATGTCACCTGAGGCTTTCCTATGTTGGCTTTCACACCGAATTCCCGGGTCATCCGCTCCACCAGAACCTCCAGATGCAGTTCTCCCATCCCGGAGATGATAGTCTGTCCGGTCTCCTGATTGATCTTCACGTCGAAGGTAGGGTCCTCCTCTGCCAGCTTGGATAGCGCCTGGCTCAGTTGATCCTGATCCGCTTTGGTCCTGGGCTCAATTGCCACCGAGATCACCGGCTCAGGAAAGCTCATCTTCTCCAGCACGATCGGCCTCTTCTGGTCACACAAGGTATGACCGGTGATGGTCTTTCTCAATCCAACCGCTGCGGCTATGTCTCCGGTAGACACCTCTTGTCTGTCCAATCTCTTGTTAGCGTGCATCTCCAGTATCCGCCCCATCCTTTCCCTTTTTCCGGTGTTTGAGTTCAGGACCACACTCCCCAACTTCAACTGCCCGGAGTAAACCCGAAAATAGGTCAGTTTTCCCACATAAGGGTCTGAGGCTATCTTAAAGGCCAAAGCACAAAAAGGTTCGTCGTCTGAGGGTGATCTTTTCTCCTCCTTGTTCTTATCCGGGTGCAAGCCCTTCACCGGAGGTATATCCACCGGGGAAGGCAGAAAGTCGACCACCGCATCCAAAAGCTTCTGAACCCCTTGATTTCGAAGAGCCGAACCGCAAAGGACCGGAAAAACTTTCACGTCCAAGGTAGCTTTTCTCAGGGCCCTTTTTATTTCGGCTATTTCTATGGCCTCATTGTTCAAGAACTTCTCCAAGAGTCGATCATCATAAAAAGTCAAAGCCTCCAGAAGCTCTTCCCTGCTCTTTCTGGCTCTATCCACCCACTCCCCGGGGACTGGAAGGTCCTCAAAGGTGGCGCCCAGACTTTCTTGGTGATAGACCCGGTATCGCATGGCGATAAGATCGATTATGCCAGCGAATTTTTCTCCCTGATGAACCGGCAGCTGTATGGGAACGGCGTTGGCGCCCAGACGCTTCCTCAGCATATCAAAGGCATTTTCAAAATCGCATCCTATTCGATCCATCTTGTTTACAAAGACGATCCGGGGAACGCGATATCTGTCTGCTTGTCTCCACACGGTCTCAGACTGAGGCTCCACCCCCCCCACGCCGCAGAGGACGGTGACGGCTCCATCCAGAACTCTAAGCGATCTTTCCACCTCCACGGTGAAGTCCACATGTCCGGGCGTATCGATGATGTTTATCTGATGTCCCTCCCAGAAACAGGTCGTGGCGGCGGAGGTGATGGTTATGCCTCTCTCCTTCTCCTGTTCCATCCAATCCATAGTAGCCGCCCCATCATCCACCTCACCCATTCGGTGTGTCTTCCCTGTATAATACAGGACCCGCTCGGTGGTGGTTGTCTTGCCGGCATCAATATGCGCCATAATCCCGATATTCCGTAGCTTCTGTAAAGGAAAACCTCTGGGCATAAGAGTCGACCTGTTAACTGTTTGACTAACTTCCTGTGTCTTTGTTCTCAACACTTTAATTTAATTTGAATTGCCTTCCTCAAGTTGCTTGGACTTTACCATACAAAAAGATCCCTCCTGAAACAGAAAAAAATCGAGAGACCTTGACCAAAGATTCCTTTGCGCAGATCCTCTCACTTTCAATGCTCGCTTACCATCTGAAATGGGCAAAAGCCTTATTGGCTTCAGCCATCTTGTGAGTGTCCTCCCTTTTCTTGATGGACGCTCCTTCGTTTTTGGAAGCGGCCAAAAGCTCCTCTGCCAGTTTTTCCGCCATAGAACGCCCACTCCTCTGTCTGGAATAGGCAATTATCCATCTCATGGCCAGAGCTGTGCTTCTGTCGGATCTGACCTCCACCGGCACCTGATAAGTAGCGCCTCCCACCCTACGAGGTTTCACCTCCAGGATGGGACGCACGCTCTCCAAAGCCTTCTTGAAAACATTCAACCCAGGCTGGCCGGTCTTCTTGGTCAGAATATCAAGGGCGCTGTAAAACGTTTTCTCCGCCACGCTCTTCTTTCCCTTCCTCATCAGGTAATTTACGAACTGGCCGGCCACCACGTCCTTGAATTTGTAATCTGGCGTCTTCCTCCTTTTGACCGCTGCTTTTCTTCTTGGCATCTTTTGGTCCTTGAAAAAATCTCTCTTGCATACAAAAAAACTCTGCTGCAGGAAGGGCTCACTGCTTGCAGATTGGTTTTTTTAAATCTCCTACGCTACAGCCGACTTTTTCGGCCGCTTGGCTCCATATTTTGATCTTCCCTGTCTTCGATCCGCCACCCCGATGGTATCCAGCGTCCCTCTGATCACGTGGTACCTTACACCGGGGAGATCCTTCACCCTCCCGCCCCGGATTAGCACTATCGAGTGTTCCTGCAGGTTATGTCCTTCCCCCGGGATATAAGCGGTGACCTCGATGCCGTTGGTCAACCTTACCCGTGCCACTTTCCTCAGCGCCGAGTTGGGCTTCTTGGGCGTGCTGGTATAAACCCTGGTGCAAACTCCCCGCTTTTGCGGAGATCCGCGCAACGCCGGGGTGGAAGGTTTGGATCTGATTATCTTCCTTCCTTTCGCAATTAGCTGGTTTATGGTCGGCAAAAATTCCTCTCCTTTACCTGGTTTAATTGAACCTCCAGCCCACGCTGCCTGGCCAACATTAATGCAGCTTTATGGGTTTGCCTCCTGACACTTGCTGGGGCATTCCAAATCAGACTATCATAATATCCACTTCCACCCCGATGTCAAGTACTTTCTTTCCCTATTCCCCCCCTACACCGCCGCTCCCCTTATCACCCTCCACTCCTCCTCCAGCCTCCCCCATCAAGCCGGCCCATGCAGTTGAACCTCCTTACTGCATCTCCTCTAGGATTCTCACCTCTTCCTTTGGCTCCTCCTTTTCCCTTATTCTTATGCTTCTGTACCTCTCCAGGCCAGTGCCTGCAGGGATCAGCTGCCCGATGATCACGTTTTCCTTGAGGCCCAAAAGATAATCTGTCTTTCCATTTATGGCCGCCTCGGTCAAGACCCGGGTGGTCTCCTGAAAGGAAGCGGCGGAGATGAAACTCTCGGTGGAGAGAGAGGCCTTGGTTATTCCCAAAAGCAGAGGCTGAAAGGTGGCTGGCTCTCCTCCTTCGGCGATCACCTTCTCGTTCTCCTCTCTGAACTTGTGCTTATCCACCTGTTCCCCTTCCAGGAAGTTGGTGTCGCCGATGTCTTCCACTTTAACCTTCTGCAACATCTGCCTCACTATCACCTCGATGTGCTTATCGTTTATCTTCACTCCCTGCAGCCTGTACACCTCCTGAATTTCGTTTTCCAGATACTCCTGTACTGCGTTAACCCCCTTGATTCCCAGGATGTCGTGAGGATCGATGGGCCCTTCACAGAGCCTCTGTCCCGCTCTGACTTGATCTCCATCATGCACTCTCAGGTGTTTTCCATGAGGTATCAGGTATTCCCGTGTCTCGCCCCCGAATCCATTAACCAGAATCTGGGTGGCGCCCCGGATGATTTTCCCGAACTCCACCGTCCCGTCGATCTCGGATACCACTGCCGGTTCCTTGGGCTTGCGAGCCTCAAACAGCTCTGCCACACGGGGCAAGCCACCGGTTATGTCACGGGTCTTGGAAATATCTCGAGGGATCTTGACTAGGAAATCTCCAGCTTCCACCGTATCCCCGTCGTGCACCTGAAGATGGGCCCCTGTGGGTATGGAATAGCTGTCCAGCTTCTTTCCCCTTGAATCTCTGACCAGCATATGGGGACGGAGCACCTTCTCCTTTTGTTCTACTATCACCCTCTGCCTCAATCCGGTGGTTACGTCCAACTCCTCCCTGAAGCTTTCGTTCTCAATTATGTCTGTGAATTCCAGCTTGCCCGAGTATTCGGAGAGAATGGTGTGGGTATAGGGGTCCCACTCGAATAGCACATCGTCCTTTTCCACTCGCTGCTTGTCATTGACCCGAAGGACGGCGGAGTATGGAACATTGTACCTGGCTCTGATTCTGCCCTTGTCATCTAATAGATCCAACTCCCCTTCTCTTCCCAAGACCACCATCTCGCCGCTTTTCTTGGTGACGAATTTTATGCCCTTGTAAACCACCTTTCCTTCGCTCTTGGCAGTTACCTTGGATTGCTCAGCTATCCTGGCGGCGGTACCGCCGATATGGAAGGTTCTGAGGGTGAGCTGGGTTCCCGGCTCTCCTATGCTCTGAGCGGCGATCACCCCGACCGCTTCCCCCAAATCCACCATCTTTCCGGTGGCCAGGTTTCGCCCGTAACATTTGGAACAGATTCCTCTTCTGGATTCGCAGGTGAGAATGGATCTGATGCGCACCGACTCTATGCCGCTTTCGTCTATACGGGTGGCCCCCTCCTCATCAATCTCTTCTCCAGCTTTAACCAGAAGGTCTCCAGTGATGGGATCGTACAGATCTTCTAAAGCCACCCGCCCAAGGATCCTATCTTTGAGTGACTCAATCACCTCCTCACCTTCCTTCAAAGCTGATACGCTCAATCCCAGAATGGTGCCACAGTCCTGCTCGGTGATGATGACATCCTGAGCCACATCCACCAGCCTTCTGGTAAGATAACCAGCGTCCGCAGTCTTCAAGGCCGTATCAGCCAAACCCTTCCTAGCTCCGTGGGTGGAGATGAAATACTCCAACACGTCCAATCCTTCTCTGAAGTTTGCCACTATGGGGGTCTCGATTATCTCACCGATCTGCCCGGTGATTCTCTTCTGAGGCTTGGCCATCAGTCCGCGCATCCCGGCCAGCTGCCTTATCTGCTCCTGGCTTCCTCTGGCACCCGAGTCCGCCATCATGAAGATGGGATTGAATCCATCGTGTACGTTCTTCAGCCTTTCAAACATGACCTCTCCTACTTCAGAGGTGGTTCGGGTCCAGGTATCGATAACCTTGTTGTACCTCTCACCGTTGGTGATCACACCCTTCTCGTATTGTTTTCTTATCTTCTCTACTTCTTTGAACGCTTGGCCGATCAGAGCCTCTTTTTCCGGCGGAATCACCATGTCATCCACTCCCACGGTCAACCCGGATTGAGTAGCATATTCAAAGCCTAGTCTTTTCAGGTCATCAAGAAACATGGAAGCAAGATAGGAGCCCTTTTCTCGATAGGTCTGAGCTATCAAGTCCTCCAGTTTTCCCTTGGTAGCCAGCTGGTTGAAATACTCCAGCTCCGGAGGCACTATCTGATTGAAAAGAACTCGTCCCACAGTTGTATCCAGAATCCTGTTTTCGACCTGAAGCTTGATCTTGGCGTGCAATGCCACCTGTTTGGCATCAAAGGCGGCAATTACCTCGTCCGTGGAGGAAAAGACCATACTTTCCCCCTTCTGGCCTGCTTTCTCCTTGGTGAGGTAATAACATCCTAGCACGATATCCTGGTTGGGAGCGGCAATGGGCTTGCCGCTGGAAGGGGCCAAGAGATTGTTCACCGAAAGCATCAACAGTTTGGCCTCCAGCTGCGCCTCGAAGGACAGAGGGACGTGCACCGCCATCTGGTCTCCATCAAAGTCCGCGTTGAAAGCTGCGCACACCAGAGGATGCAACTTCACTGCCTTCCCTTCCACCAGAACCGGATAGAAAGCCTGAATCCCCAGCCTGTGCAAGGTGGGGGCACGATTCAGCAGAATGGGATGATCCCGGATGATCTCCTCCAAGATATCCCACACCTCCGGCCGCTCCCTCTCCACCAACTTCTTTGCCGACTTAACCGTCTGAACGTAGCCCTTCTCCTCCAGCTTCATGATAATAAAGGGCTTAAACAGTTCCAATGCCATGGTCTTGGGCAATCCGCATTGATGGATCTTAAGCTCCGGTCCCACCACGATCACCGACCGGCCCGAGTAGTCCACCCTCTTGCCCAAAAGGTTCTGTCGGAACCTTCCCTGTTTTCCTTTAAGCAGGTCGGATAGAGACTTAAGGGGTCTCCTGGAGTCTCCGCGCACAGATTGAGACCGCCGCCCGTTATCCAGGAGGGCATCCACCGCCTCCTGCAGCATCCTCTTCTCGTTGCGCAGGATCACCTCGGGAGCTTTTATCTCTATCAGTTTTTTCAGCCGGTTGTTGCGGTTGATCACCCTGCGGTAGAGATCATTCAGGTCTGAGGTGGCAAACCGCCCTCCCTCCAGAGGAACCAGAGGTCTTAAGTCTGGTGGAATGACCGGGAGAACATTCAGAATCATCCATTCGGGCTTGTTCTGAGATTGTCTGAATGCCTCTATCACCCTTAGTCTTTTCAGGATATCTTTCTTTCTTTGAGCCGATGTCTCGATTTTCACCTGAGCACGGAGCGATATGGAAAGTTCCTCTGGATCCAACTGACGGAGAAGCTCCAGAATCGCCTCCGCCCCCATCCGGGCAACAAACTCTTTACCCGACTCCTCCACCTCAGAATGCTCTTCTTCGCTGATGATGTCCTTATACTTAAGGGAGGTGTTGCCCGGGTCTATGACGATGTAGGACTCATAGTACAATATCTTCTCCAGCTCTCTGATGGACAGATCCAGAAGATACCCGATACGGGAGGGGATGGACTTGAAAAACCATATGTGGGATACCGGCACGGCCAGCTCTATGTGCCCCATCCGTTCTCGCCGAACCTTGGACTGGGTTACCTCCACCCCACACCGATCACAGACTATCCCTCTGAATCTGACCCTCTTGTATTTCCCGCAGGAGCATTCCCAATCCTTGACCGGTCCGAAGATCCTTTCACAGAAAAGACCATCTCTTTCCGGCTTAAAGGATCTATAGTTTATCGTCTCCGGCTTGGTGACCTCTCCGTAAGACCACGATCTTATGGTCTCTGAAGACGCCAGCTGTATCTTTATAGCGAAGAAGTCCGATGGTCGCTTAAAGCTTTTGGGTTGGAAGTCAACCATCAGCAACCTCCTTTCCCCACTAGGGGATTATGGGAATAAACCTCTTTTTCAGTTTCACCTGTCCCAGGTTTAGCCTGAGTTACGCTCAAACGCTTCATCTGTTAGCTCTCCACCAGCTCCACATCCAATCCCAAGCTCTGTAACTCCTTGACCAGAACGTTAAAGGATTCCGGTATGCCCGGCTCCGGCGGGTTTTCTCCTTTGACTATGGCCTCATACACCCTGGACCTTCCGGACACATCATCCGATTTCACCGTAAGCATCTCCTGAAGAGTGTAAGCGGCTCCGTATGCTTCCAATGCCCATACTTCCATCTCCCCGAACCTCTGTCCTCCAAACTGAGCCTTTCCGCCCAGGGGCTGCTGGGTCACCAAGGAATAGGGCCCTATGGAACGGGCGTGGATCTTGTCATCCACCAGATGTGAAAGCTTCATCATGTAGATATAGCCAACCGTGATGGGCTCATCGAAGGGCTCTCCGGTCATTCCGTCGTACAGAGTGATCTTCCCCGATTCCGGCAAACCCTCCTTCTTCAGAGCCCGTCTTATCTCATTCAGGTTAGCTCCATCGAAGACGGGGCAGGAGACTAAGTACCTACCTTTTTTGGCGGCCCAGCCCAAATGGGTCTCCAGTATCTGCCCCACATTCATTCGGGACGGTACGCCCAAAGGATTGAGAATTATCTCCACGGGCGTCCCGTCGGGCAGGTGCGGCATGTCCTCCACCGGTACGATCTTGGATACCACCCCTTTGTTCCCGTGCCTTCCCGCCATCTTGTCTCCGACGGACAGCTTTCTTTTTGTGGCCACGCTGACCTTGGCTAACTGCACTACCCCCGGAGGCAGCTCCGCTCCCCGGATCACCTTTTCTAAGTCCACATCGAACTGCGCCTTTCTTCTGCTTACCAGGTTCTGGTAATTGGACAAAAGCGCTTCCAGCTTTCTGTTGACCCGGGGATTCTGGCAGAAGCCATCCTGTGACACCAGATCATCCACGTCTATCTTCTTGAATGAATCCTTCCTGAATTTGGACCCGGCTCTGAAGATTATAGAACCATCTTTGGCGCTCCGGATGGTTTTGGCGCTCTGACCACGCAAAAGCCTCGACAACTTCTCATCCAGAAGGTCTCTCAAAACCTCCTCTTGCTTCTGAAATGCCCGTCTTAGTTTGGCGATTTCATTTCTTTCTGCCTTTTTAAACTCCTCGCCTCGCTCCTTGCGGGAGAAGACCTTGGTGTCGATCACTATCCCTTTCATTCCCGGCGGAGCTTTTAAGGAAGCATCTTTCACATCGCCTGCCTTCTCTCCGAAGATGGCCCGGAGCAGTCTTTCCTCGGGTGAAAGTTCGGTTTCTCCCTTGGGAGTCACCTTTCCCACCAGCACGTCACCTGCTTCCACCTCCGCTCCGATCCTGATCACTCCCCTCTCATCTAAGTTGGCCAAAGCTTCCTCCGACACGTTGGGAATCTCACGGGTGATCTCCTCCGAACCTCTTTTGGTCTCCCGCACCTGAAGTTCGAACTCCTCAATGTGGATGGATGTGAATCTATCATCTTCCACCAGTTTTTCACTGACGATGATAGCATCTTCGAAATTATATCCCCTCCACGGCATGAAGGCTACCAGGACGTTGGCGCCTAAGGCCAGCTCTCCTCCGCTAGTGGCCGCGCCGTCAGCAATACAATCCCCTTTCTTGGCCTTCTCCCCTATTTCCACCAAGGGGTTCTGATTTATGCACGTATCCTGATTGGACCTCCTGAACTTTGACAGCTCATACTCATCCACTCCCGAGATATCTACCTCCGAACTTTGATCGGTAGGCCGAATGACTATCTTCTCCGAGCTTACTGATTCCACCACTCCATCTCTGTTTGCCACCACAATGGCTCCAGAATCCAGTGCCGCTTTTTTTTCCATGCCGGTTCCGATCAACGGGGGTTCGGTCACAAGTAATGGTACCGCCTGCCGTTGCATGTTGGAACCCATCAGTGCCCGGTTGGCGTCGTCGTGTTCCAGAAAGGGGATCAAAGCTGCGGCCACGCTTACCAGCTGTTTGGGGGAGACATCCATGTAATCGATCTCATTGGACGAGATGACCAGATATTCTCCCCGGTGACGCGCCTTCACCATGGCGCTGGCAAACCTCCCGTCTGCGAGTAAAGGCTCACTGGCCTGAGCTATGACAAAGCCATCCTCCTGGTCTGCGTTGAGATATTCTATTTGGCCGGTCACCTTTCCTTTCTTTACCTTCCTGTAGGGGGTCTCCAGAAACCCGTATTGGTTGATACGGGCGTAAGTGGAGAGAGACGCAATCAATCCTATATTGGGGCCTTCCGGGGTCTCAATGGGGCACATTCGTCCATAGTGGGTGTGGTGCACGTCTCTTACCTCAAATCCGGCCCTCTCCCGGGTCAATCCTCCGGGCCCCAGGGCAGAGAGACGTCTTTTGTGAGTCAGCTCGGAGAGCGGATTGGTCTGGTCCATGAACTGAGAGAGCTGGGAGGAGCCAAAGAAGGTCTCTATCACCGCCGAGACGGTCCGGGCGTTGACCAGATCATGCGGGGTCAGGGTCTCGGTGTCCTTCAAGCTCATCCTCTCCCGGATGGTCCGGGCCATCCGGGAAAGCCCGATGGAAAACTGGTTCTCCAAAAGCTCTCCCACTGTCCGCGCTCGACGGTTGCCCAAATGGTCGATGTCATCTACAAAACCTTCTCCGCTTTTGAGACCCACCAGATACTTGATTATTGCCACAAAATCTTCCTTATCCAGAATGGTCACATCCAAGGGGATGTCCAGTTTCAGCCTTTGGTTGATCATATGCCTGCCCACCTCTCCCAGATCATAACGCTTGGAGGTGAAGAAGAGTCTCTCCAGAAGACCCTGAGCTATCTCCTCGCTGGGCAGCTCACCCGGTCTTAAAAGCGAGTATATCTTCATCAGCGCCTCGATTTGGGATTTGATGGACGGGTCCTTTTGCATGGTGTTGATGATTATGTCAGAATCCTTTTGCGGATCGAATACCAGAAGCTTCAGCTTCCCGACCTTCAATTCCTTCAATCTATTCAGGTGGGCCTCGGTGAGGTTTTCTCCGAGGGACACGACCACCTCCCCGGTATTCTTATCCGCAACGGTTTCGGCACAGATTCTTCCCGGAAGCTTAGCCTGTTTTCTGCCCCCTATCTCCGCCTTTTCGATTTGATAAAACAGCTTCAGAATATCCTCATCCGCGGAATAACCCAAGGCTCGCAGAAAAGTGGTGGCTGGAATTTTTCTCCGGCTGTCGATGTTGACGAACATCACGTCGTTAACGTCCAGGCTGAATTCTACCCAAGAGCCTCGGTAGGGAATGATACGGGCGGAGAACAATCTCTTTCCGCTGGGATGCGTGGTCTCATCAAAGAAGACGCCGGGCGAACGATGCAGTTGGCTCACCACCACTCTCTCCGCCCCATTAATTATAAAGGTGCCCTTGTCGGTGATCAGAGGGAGTTCCCCCAGGAAAACATCCTGCTCGATGATATCCTTCACGCTTTTGCTTTTCCCTTGGCTTTCTCGCACAACCAATCTCAAGGTGGCCTTGAGCGGGGCGGCATAGGTCATGTTTCTCTCCAGACATTCCTTAACCGTGTACCGGGGCGTTCCCAAAGAAAACTTAACGAATTCAAGAGAGTAGTTTTCCCGGACATCGCTTATGGGGAAGATGGTGTTGAATACCGCCTGCAATCCCTTGTTTTGCCTTTTCTCCGGCCCAACATCAGCCTGAAGGAACTCGCCATAGGATTGCAGTTGAACTTCCAAGAGATTGGGAATTTCCGCGCCAGACTTAAGCCTGGAAAAAGATCGTCTCTCCACGCTTTTAATCGTCCGCAATTTCACCACGCTCCTTTGGGTCAAACAGATCAACCGGGTGGGTCGATCATTCAACCGAGAGAGTTATGATTAAAAATGCATCTTAGTTTCAATCCTTCCACAACCGACAGCACGCAGGGCAACTTCTGTATTTCGCTCTGCCCTTCCAGCGACGGCAAAACTGGCTGACCGAGAATAAGCTTGTCTTTGGGCGCCAATCCGAAAGCGCACAACAAGCAAGGGTGAAAAGAGGCACGGTCGGCAGCCAATATGCTGGCTCGAAGAGCTCAGTCGCCTCTGGCGTACATGGGTATTGTCGCGCCGGGTCAAACAAAAAACAAAACGAAGACCTCATATTCGCCAGGTTATGGAATCAATTGATAAAAACAAACCTCATCCGGGTTTTTTGAGATTTTCCTTTCCTTTTATCGATTCTCGAAACGACCTGGATCTGTTCTTGTCTATTTGAGCTCCACGGTGGCGCCCACCTCGGTCAGTTTGGCTTTTATCTTCTCTGCCTCATCCTTGGAAACGCCCTCTTTGACAGGATTGGGTGCACCGTCAACCAGATCCTTGGCTTCCTTCAGCCCCAACCCAGTCAGCTCCCTGACCACCTTGATCACCTGAATTTTCTTGTCTCCCACCGCCGCCAGCACAACTGAGAATTCGGTCTTCTCCTCAGCCGGTGCCGGCGCCTCCGCCCCGCCCGCCGGAGTTGCCGCTTGAGCCACGGACACGGCCGCAGACACGCCGAATTTCTCCTGAAGGTTCTTGGAGAGTTCCGCCAACTCCAAAACGCTCATCTGCTCAATCATGCCAATCACCTGATCGACGCTGCTCTTCGCCTCGGCCGCCTTTGCTTCTTTGGCTGAGCTTTCGGCTTTCTTGGCACTGGCCTTCTTGGTCGATTTCTCTGAACCTGCGGTCATGGTCTTCTCAACCTCCCTGTTAGCTGTTTACCTTTGTCTTGGTTTCGAGCATCTCTGGACTTTACCGGATGAAACAAACCTGAACGGTTGGTTTAGAAGCACCACCCGGGTCGCTGGATGCCCGTGAGCACTTAATCTGATGGTAAGTGCTCAATCTATTTGACAACCAGGATGTTCAACTGAGTCTCAAAAAATGCAGGAAGACTCTGTTTGCGCTTTGAGCCTTCGCCGCGATTTTAGGCTGCCTTCGATTTCTCCTCTCTTATGGCATCAAGCATCCCCACAAAATCGCGCATTACCGCTTGCAGGCTTCCCACGAAACTCGCCAGGGGGGAATTGATGCCAGCCAGAATCTGAGCCAACATGACCTCCCTGGAGGGCAGGAGGGCTAAGGTCTTCAGATGGTTCTGGTCAAAAAGCCTCCCATCTAGCCAGATGACTTTGATCCTCGGTTTCTCAACCTTGTTGTAAACCTGATACAGCACCTTAGCCGGGCTGATGGGATCCTGGTAGGAGAAGACCAGGCCGGTCGGTCCTCGCAGGTAGTCTAAGATTCCTTCGAATCCGGTTTCCTGTGCCGCTCGGCGAATCATGGTGTTTTTGGTCACCTCGTATTCTGCTCCCTGTTTTTTCAATTCCCTCCGCAGTTCGGTCATCTCCTGCACATTCAGCCCTCTGAAATCCGTGAGAAAAAGGCTTTTGGCTGAATTGAATTTCTCCTTCAGCTGGCTTACCGTATTTTCCTTTTCCGCTCTCAGCATAAATCGTTCCTTTAGCTGTGCTACTTAAATTAACCTCCCACAACCATCCCGCAGGTTAACACCGGACATCCGGCGGCGCAGGCCAGTCCGACAAAAGTGTGCAACGGAATACCTTATTGCTTGAGCATACCCGCGATTGATGAGGTGTCCAGCCTTACCCCCGGCCCCATGGTTGACGAGATGGAGGCATTCCTTAAATAGGTACCCTTGGCCGCGGCCGGCTTGGCTCTCATTATTACGTCCAGAAAAGCTCTGGCATTTTCGGTGAGCTGTTCTTCGGTAAAGGAAAGCTTGCCGATGGGAACCCCGATGTTACCACCTTTATCTACCCGGAATTCGATCTTTCCGGCCTTAAGTTCTTTGACCGCTTTGCCCACGTCAAAGGTTACTGTTCCGGATTTGGGGTTAGGCATCATCCTCTTTGTGCCCAAGATCTTCCCCAGCTTACCCACCTGCCCCATTACGTCCGGCGTAGCCACCACCACGTCTGCGTCTAACCAGCCCTGGGTGATCTTTTCTATATATTCCTCCAGCCCCACGAAATCAGCTCCCGCCTCTTTGGCTTCCTTTTCCTTTTCGCCCTTGGTGAGCACCAACACCTTCACCTTCTTCCCACTTCCATTCGGAAGAAGAGTAGTTCCCCGAACCATCTGATCAGCATGTTTGGGATCCACCCCCAGTTTCACCGACATCTCCACGGTCTCATCGAATTTGGCATAAGCGCATTCCTTCAGCTTTCTGATGGCCTCGTCCAACCGATATGTCTTCCCGCTGGCCACCTTCTGCTTGGCCTGCCTATAGTTTTTTCCTCTTTTCATGACTCAGATTTTAGCTCCCTGTTTGGGCTCAGCCTCAATCTACCACCTGTATGCCCATGCTTCTGGCCGTACCCTCTACTAACCGCATGGCTGACTCCATGCTGGCGGCGTTCAGATCCTTCATCTTCAACTGCGCAATCTCTTTTACCTGCACCCGGGTGACTTGTCCCACTTTCACTCGATTGGGCTCCCCCGAACCCTTCTCCACCTTGGCTGCCTTCTTCAAGAGCACTGACGCGGGCGGGCTCTTGGTGATGAAGGTGAATGACTTATCCGCGTAAATGGTTATCACCACCGGAATGATCAAACCGATCTGGCTCTGGGTTTTGGCATTGAACAGCTTGCAGAAATCCATCATGTTTATCCCATACTGACCAAGTGCTGGACCCACCGGGGGAGCAGGTGTGGCGTTTCCCGCCGGAATCTGAAGCTTAACAACTCCTGTTATCTTCTTTGCCAATTTACTTTAATCTCCTTTTACATTCCTATCGCTGTTGGGGGGGCACCCGGTTCCTGAACCAAAACCTGTCAGAGAATCAGATGCCCAAACCGCGCGGCCAAGTTTTGTTTTTATCAGTTATTCTTGCATGGTTAAGTTTTGAGATTCAAATTCCTCCTGCATATCACAACCTTTATACCATGCCATTTTCCAGCCAACCTTCACTGAAACCAGCCGTTTTAGCCTCTGGCAATGGGGCGCTCGGAAGGCTAAGTAACAGTTTGGACCTGAAGAAAATCCAGCTCCACGGGAGTGGGCCGTCCGAAGATACTCACCATAACCTTCAGCTTCTTTCGCTCCTGATCTACCTCACTGACGAATCCGGAGAAATCAGTGAAAGGGCCGTCTATGACCTTCACTTGATCTCCCGCTTTGAAGGGGACCTCCTCGTAATCCCGGGTTCGTCCTCGCTCTATTTGCTTCAGCAGCCTCTCTGTCTCCTCAGTTTTCAGCGGCACCGGTTTTCCTGAAGCACCCACAAAACTTGTCACCCCGGGAGTACCGGTGACCAGATGCTGGGTCTCCTTGGTCAGGACCATCTCCACCAGGATGTAGCTGGGCAGGAATTTCTTGACTGTGGTGGATCTTTTCCCGTGCTTCATCTCCACCACGGTCTCGGTAGGAACCAGCACCCTCCCCATCTCATCCTCCAAGCCCTGAGTGATTATCGCGTTCTCTAAATATTTTTTAGCCTTGTGCTCATGGCCGGAATAGGTATGAGCAACGTACCATTTCTTTTCCATAGAACCTTGAATCAATCCTCGCCCGGAGACGGGAAATCGCCTTCTTCGTTTTTCAACCCAAAAGCATTGTGGCCAGATTGGACAGCACCACATCAACTGCGCCAACAAAAACCGCCAGCACCAGCGAGACCACTATAACGATAATGGTAGAATACATCAATTCCTGTCTCGTAGTCCAGGTAACCTTAGTAAGTTCGAATCTCACTTCTTTTATGAATTGCCTTACCTTTTCAAACATTAATATAAAAATACCCTTCTCAGCAGGTCTGGAGGGACTCGAACCCCCAGCATCCGGTTTTGGAGACCGGCGCTCTACCAATTAGAGCTACAGACCTGTTCAGTTAGTTTTCAGATGTTATCGTTGAACAAGAATCGAAATCCGAGTGATCCGAAGGTCTTCACCCCTTCAGAATTTAAAAAAGAGTTATTTTCGATAAGAGTTCTTTTTCTTTGTTTGCAGCCACATCTATTGGATCTCTGGTTGCCTATTGCGAAGGGAGCCGTCACCCAAACAAATACGCACCTTATATCCGTCGAGCTTGAGGAAAGTCTCCCCTTTTAGCTATCTGGTCTCCTTGTGCATGGTATGCTTGTTGCAGAACGGACAGTATTTTTTATAACTTACCCGCTCTGAATGTTTTCTTTTATTCTTGGTGGTGTTGTAGTTCCTTTGCTTGCAAACCTCACATGCCAAGGTGATGATCTCTCTGGGCATTGGCTTCCAGTCGTTTAATACGATGAATAGTCGAACTTTGAATAAGCGCGTTTGGCCCGTGTAGCTATTCTATTATCTGGGTGACCACCCCGGCCCCCACCGTGCGTCCACCCTCCCGAATGGCAAACCGCAGCTCCTTCTCCATGGCTATGGGAGTGATCAGCTCCACCTCCATGGTGGTGTTGTCCCCGGGCATTACCATCTCCACCCCCTCCGGCAACTTGATCACCCCGGTTACATCCGTGGTCCTAAAATAAAACTGAGGCCGGTAGCCTGAGAAAAACGGTGTGTGACGACCTCCCTCCTCCTTGGTCAATACATATACCTCCCCCTTAAACTTGGTGTGAGGAGTAACGCTCCCAAGCTGCGCTATCACCATCCCCCGCTCCAACTCATCCTTCTCTATGCCCCGCAACAATAATCCCACATTGTCCCCAGCCTGAGCAAAATCCAATATCTTCCGAAACATCTCCACACCCGTCACCACCGTCTTGCGAGTCTCCTTTATCCCCACACGCTCAACCTCATCCCCCACCTTAACCTTACCCCGCTCTACCCTCCCCGTACCTACCGTACCTCGACCGGTTATGCTAAATACATCCTCAACCGGCATCAAAAACGGCTTGTCCACATCCCGCTTCGGCTCCGGTATGTAATCATCCATGGCCTTAAGCAAATCCTTAACCGGCTGAAAGGACGGATGATCCTTAACATCCGTCTTCTCACCCTCCTGCATGGCAACCAAAGCACTACCCCGAACCACAGGTACCTCATCCCCAGGAAACTGATACTGCTTCAGCAAATCACGTACCTCCAACTCAACCAAATCCAAAAGCTCCGCATCATCAACCATGTCCGTCTTGTTCATGAATACTATAATACAAGGAACCCCCACCTGACGAGCCAAAAGTATGTGCTCCCGGGTCTGGGGCATGGGGCCATCCGCTGCCGAGACCACCAATACCGCTCCGTCCATCTGAGCCGCACCAGTTATCATGTTCTTTATGTAATCCGCATGACCAGGACAATCCACATGCGCATAATGCCGCTTATCCGTCTCATACTCCGCATGATGAACGTTGATGGTCAACCCCCGCATCTTCTCCTCCGGCGCATTGTCTATCTCCTCGTACTTCTGAGCCTTCGCCAATCCCTGACGATTCAAAACATACGATATCGCCGCCACCAACGTGGTCTTACCATGATCAACATGTCCTATGGTGCCCACATTCACGTGCGGCTTGGTACGTACAAACTTCGCCTTGGCCATAAAATTACCTCCAGGTCTTTATATTCTTTTTCGCCTTGTGCCTCTGTATATGATCTCAAGCCGACCCTTACAGGTCCTTTTCTGGAGCCCATGACCAGGATTGAACTGGTGACCTCATCCTTACCAAGGATGTGCTCTACCAACTGAGCTACATGGGCGAACATCTAAGGCCGCTGCCGTGCTGTTATCCGAGTCCTCGACAAATATCCTTAAACCAGAATGGGCTGGGAAACCGGCCAAAAAAAGTGTCCAGATAAGGGCCCTTTGGTGCACCACTGGTGACCAATAAAAATCAGAATTAACATCGTTAGATGTTAATTCCTAAGATAACAAACTTTTAATATAACCCCCCACTCCACCTTGTCAAGAACAATTTTACGTTTTCACCCTAAATTCTGTTTGCTTTTCTTCCGACTTGGGCAACCTGATGTCTACATCTTGTCCGTTCATCTTGACTATTCTACCGGGAGTCCCTGCCACCGTTGTGTCATCCGGAACGTCTCGCATCAGGATGAAGGTGTTGGCTCCTATTTTGACGTTATTTCCCACCCTTACAGGGCCCAGAAGAATGGCTCCGGTTCCTATCATGACGTTGTCGCCTGTGGTGGGGTGCCTCTTCCCTTTGTGTTTCCCTGTACCTCCCAGAGTCACATTATGGAATAAGACACAGTCATCGCCGATCTCGGCTGTTTCTCCAATCACCACCCCCATACCGTGATCAATGAAGAACCCCTTCCCGATCTTTGCTCCCGGGTGAATCTCGATCCCGGTAAAAAACCTGGAGACTTGTGAAAGCAGACGCGGGACAAAGGGTATCTTCAGATTCCAGAGCAGGTGAGTGAGGCGGTGTACCAGGATGGCTTGAAGTCCGGGATACAGCAAGCATTCTATGTTTCTCGCCGCAGGATCATTTCTGTATATGGCCTTGATGTCTTCGATAATGAAAAACATTTCGAACTCCTCACTTTTGGAAGCTATGAACCTTGCCGTCTTTTAAGCAAAAGGGCTGAAAATCAAGGAAAAGCATCAAATGTTACGCTCTCCCAGTTTGCACCTTTCTCGTCTTACTGGATTAGAATAGATCTTCTTTTATTCCTCTTTGACAAGATCCGTACTTAGGTACCTCTCCGCCGAATCGGGCAGGATCACCACCACCACCTTATCCCGGTCCTCCCGTTTTGCAACGGTCAGAGCAGCGAAGAGATTTGCTCCTGCTGATATCCCTGCCAGAATCCCCTCTTCTTTTGCCAATCTACGCGAAGTGGAGACGGCGTCCTCAAAGGAGACCTGAATGATCTCGTCCACATTCTTAGGATTGTAGACGCGGGGGACGAATCCGGCCTCGATACCCTGAATCTTGTGCGGACCGGGTTCTCCGCCGGAGAGAACAGGAGAATCCTTGGGCTCGACTGCAACGTTTTTGTTCCCGTATTTCCGTTTCAACACCTCGCCCGCGCCGGTGACGGTGCCTCCGGTTCCGACTCCGGCCACGAAATAGTTCAGCTTCAAATCTCCTAAATCTTTTATTATCTCTTCTGCTGTGGTCTGGCGGTGAATTTGAGGATTGGCAGGATTATCAAACTGCAGTGGTTGAAAGTAGCCAGGACTTTGGGAGAGCTGTTGCGCCTTCTCCATTGCCCCCTTCATTCCCCTCGATCCTTCGGTCAGTATTATCTCAGCTCCCAAGAATTTCAGAAGCGCTCGTCTTTCCGGGCTCATGGTCTCGGGCATGGTGACGATACACTTGTACCCCTTCGCCGCCGCCACCATAGCCAAAGCTATGCCGGTATTTCCTGAGGTAGGCTCCACAATGGTCATTCCAGGCTTGAGGGAACCTTCTTTTTCGGCCGCCTCCACCATGGAAAGCCCGATCCGATCCTTGACTGAACCGCACGGATTGAAGCATTCCAGCTTGGCGATCAACCTGGCGTCCTCTTTCCCCACCAGCTTGTTTATTCTCACCAACGGGGTCCCGCCGATCGTCTGCAATATGTTATCATGAATCATAGAAATTTTTGAAACCAAATAGGGTTATTTTTGTCCTGATTTAGGTGCATAAACTCCATCGTAACTTTTATCGTCAACAATCAGTTTTCCCTGAAGAAGGAAACTCTATCCCTCAGTGACATTATCCGTCACTGCTCAGATAAAGATAAATGAATACCAAACACAATGCAAGACAAACACCAATTTTAACAAAATTCAAGGATGCAACTGAACTTGAGGTCCTCCCAGATTTGGACGTGGCTTCGTGAGAAATGAAATTGCAATGGGCCGTCAAGGCCTATAAAAACCCAAGGAAACGGAAACTTGATTGAAAGACAATTGAACCAGTCATTTGAGGTAATGCCAGTCGCTTCTTCGCAAGACCCGGATTAAGGCTAAACCTGCTCAGCCCTCCAGCTGAGGGTTTGCACGGTTTTTATCCTCTCGCCAGCAACTGTTTTGTAGCTCCGCAACTCAGAAAACTAATAAGGCAAAACTTCGGTATCTTTGCAGGGGTCGTTGAGTAACCGAAAAGTGGGCAGGCTCACGCCTGTAGTCCGCTGCCTCATGAAGCTGAGTTGCCAGGTCCGCTGACATCGGGATGGCAATCGATATACCCGGGCCAGAGAATTTGGTACACATCCGTATTCCTGAGATGCGACGTCTGGGGGATAATCAGAAACGCAGGGTGAATACCGTACACTCGTCGGGAACCGACTTGAAGCTAACGGTTCCCTTATGAAGCCGCATGATCTGCCTGCAGAGGCTTAAGCCGATGCCGGAGCCCTCCTCCTTTGTAGTGAAAAAGGGAGTGAAGATCTTCTCTTTTACCTCATCCCTGATGCCCGGCCCGTTGTCCGCCACCGTGATCAAAACCCTGCCCCGCTCATCCAACCGCGAGACCAGCTCAATTCCCGGGTCGGGTGCGCCTCGCAGCGCCTCCATGGCATTCAGCATCAGGTTTATCACCACCTGTTCGATCAATTCCGGATCGGCTGTAAGCTCCAGGCTTTTGGGCTCCACCTCCACCTTCAGCTGGATGCCCTCCTGCTCGATTTGACTCTTCATCAACTGCACCACCCGCTCCAGCAGCTCTGCGGCGGGAAATATCTGAAAATCAGGCTTGGGAATCCGGGTTAGGTTTCTGTAGGCGTCCACAAAATGAAGAAGACCCTGGCTCCTGTTTCGGATCGTGGCGGCGGCCTCCCGGATATCCTGTCTGGTTTCCGGGTTCATCTGAAGCGTGCCGCTTTCTTTAGGTTTTTCCTTCTCCGACACCAGATCGTTGACCGTGGACGCCAGTGAGGCGATGGGCGTGACCGAGTTCATTATCTCGTGGGTTAACACCCTTATCAGTTTCTGCCAAGCGGCCATCTCCTGCTCGGCCAGCTCGCTTTCGATGTCCTGCATGGAGACGATGGTAATCAGGCGGTCAGGGAGCCTGAACTGGGTGGGGTAAACAGCCAGGGTAAGAGTCTCGTCGCCACCATCTATCTTAACCAGTATCTTTTCTCCCGGCCCGGAACTTAAAAGGGCCTTAACCAGGCGTGGCGAAAACGGCTCGAGAGACTTGATGTTGCTCAGGTGGTTTACCTGCAGCAGACGTTTTGCGGCATTGTTGATGAGATCCACCTTTCCACTTTGATCAAAAGACAGTATCCCCAGGCCAATGTGTTGCACCAGTGTCTGCAGATAACGGTACTGGGCCTCTTTCTCGGAGCGAGCCCTCTGAAACTCAGAGATCACATCCGCGAATGCGGCATTGAGCTCCTGAAAAGAGGAGCCCCCTTGGCGGCTTGAAAAGGTCTGCGAAAAATCGGAATACCTTATGGAGGCTAGAAATCTGGACAAGTCTCTGTTGGTTTTTTCGACGTAATGGATGAGCGACACCACCTGCACTATGATCGCGGCTCCCACTATCAGGCTGGTGGCAAACAGCGAAGTCTCCCGCACCAGGTAGATCAGAAGAAAGATGGTAGCCGCCAGCAGCGCGATCCTGATCACGCAGAATATGCGAAATGACCTATAGCCCATACTTCTGCATTCTCCGATAGAGTGACGTTCTGGTCAAACCGAGTTCTTTGGCCGCATGCGAAACATTGCCGCCGTGCTTGGCCAGAACCTTACGGATGACTCTCTCCTCCACTGAGTCCAGATTGTAACTCTCCAATGCCAAGCCGTCGCGTTTGGCCCGAGACTGTGTCAAGAAGAAATCCTCCGGCTCAAGCGCATCCGAATCGCTCATGATCACCGCCCTCTCCACCGCGTGTCGCAGCTCCCGGACGTTTCCTGGCCAACTGTATTTTTCAAGCCTGGTCAAGGTTGACGGTTGGACCTTCTTTGTGGGCTTCTGGTATTTCCGGCAATAGACGCCCAGAAAGTGCTGGACCAACAGGGGAATGTCCTCGGCGTGCTCCCGCAGAGGCGGGAGTCTTATCTCCACCGTGTTGATCCGGTAAAGGAGATCCTGCCGAAAGCGGTTTTCCTCCACCATCTCGTAGATGGGCGTGTTCGTGGCGCAAATCAGCCGGATGTCTATGGGTACGAGCGTACCCGATCCCACCCGTGTTACCGTGCGGTTCTGCAACGCGGCTAAAAGCTTGGCCTGAAGCGGGAGATGCAAATTGCCAATCTCGTCTAAAAACAGGGTGCCGCCGGATGCCATTTCGAACCTTCCGGCCCGGTTTTCCTTGGCGTCTGTGAAGGCTCCCTTGACGTGGCCAAAAAGCTCGCTTTCAAACAGGGTCTCGGGTATCGCGCCCATGTCCACCGAGATGAACACTTCGTCAGCCCGCGTGGACTGACGATGAATCTCTCTTGCCGCCAGCTCCTTCCCGGTTCCGTTCTCGCCCAGGATCAGCACGTTGGCGTCGGTTCTGGCGACCTTTCGGATGGTTGCGAAAACCTGGTGCATGGCTGC
>CAYGCR010000024.1:0-41799 GCA_964348415.1 uncultured Ignavibacteria bacterium
CTTCCATCGATTCTGCCGATTCCAGCAACCACGGCGTCCTTGAGGTTGGTCTTGTGTTGCGAGTCTCTTATGCGATCCCGGTATCCTTTTGAGTCCTTGAACCTGAGGGGATCCGAAGCGCCCAGATCCTTATCATATTCCTCCAATTCCCCCTTATCCAGGATCAAATCAATGTAGTCTTTGCTCCTTATGCGAAAGTGGTGGTCGCATTTGGGACAGACCCATAGATCCTTTTCCAGCTGCTTTCTGTATATGATTTCCCCGCAGGAGTCGCATTTTATCCATACGCCGTCGGGAATCTCTTTCTTTCTTTGCGGGATCAATCCCTCTTTTACTTTCCTAAACCACTCCATAGTCTTTTTTACCCAGGAAGTTCAAGACCTAATCAAGAGGCCGGTCTGGTCACTTGCGGACCACCAAAGCCGTGTTTCGGACTTCCCTCAAAGATTCCTTGCCATGATGATGGCATCTTCAGTAGGCAGTCGATAA
This sequence comes from uncultured Ignavibacteria bacterium, assembly GCA_964348415.1. Taxonomy (GTDB): domain Bacteria; phylum Zixibacteria; class MSB-5A5; order MSB-5A5; family SM1-73; genus SM23-73-3. The sequence continues at coordinate 490 of CAYGCR010000024.1, forward strand.
TAACTCCTTCTTCGGTGCACCTCCACAAAACCGAAACTGGCATAAAGATTGATAGCTGCCAGGTTGGACTCTCTTACGCTTAGCATCAAGTTGGTGCACCCCCTCGCCTTTGCCTCCCAAAGTACTCTCTCCATCATCCTCCGGCCGATTCCCCTCCTTCGGTATTCAGGCGAGACGGCAAAATTCGCTATCTCCATCTGAGAGTCTATGTGCCAAAGACAGGCATAGCCGACCAGTTTTTTTCCAGACTTGACTACCAGCAGTACGGAGAATCCGTGTTTCAGTTCCTCCTGGAAACTGGTCTTGCTCCAGGGATCGGAGAAGCATGATCTCTCCACCCGGGCCACCTCATCGATGTCATCCCCCGTCATCCTCTCGATGGTAATATGGTCAACCTCTGCCAACATTTTTGAACTTCAGCTCCGCCTCAGACATTCTGACATAAAGAGGCTCCAGATTCGTCACATCCTCGATCTCACCGGCCGCGAGCTTGTTTGAGCCCATCCGTGCCACCGAGGCCCCGCTGGGCTCGGACTGTTGGTCAAGGGCGAAATAGGCTTTTTCTCTGAGCAGATTTGTCAGTTCTTTTTGGTAAAGTCGTGCTCCCGCACCGACGAAAAGAGTTTTCCGGGAGATCTTCCTGGCTAGATCCCCTATATCCGCAACCGTGTATTCGCTTTTTCTCTTCAACTCTCCTTCACTCGTATCATAAATGGCGGCATACACTTGATCCTTTTTGGCATCCAGAAGAGCAGCTACCGGGTATCGGCAGTAAAGCGAGCTTGAAGCCAGAGCATCCAGGCTGGGAACGCTGGCGAGGGGCTTTCCCGAGGCAAAACACAATCCTTTTATCGTGGCCAATCCGATCCGCAGTCCGGTGAAGGAGCCCGGCCCGATCGCGATGGCAAATCCATCCAGCTCGTCTATCCTGAGCCCCACTGTTTTCAGCGACAAATCGACAGCGGGCATAAGAATCTCGGAATAGGTGACCCTGACGTCAAATTTGAGATCCACCAGAACCTGGCCGTCGTCCACCATGCCCACTCCCGCGGTCATGGTGGAGGTATCCACACCCAGAACTCTCATATTTCGTGCTTACCGGGTTAAAAGTCTTCTGCCCGGATTTGCCTTTCGTTTTCAGAAAGAATCTCTAAGTGTACCTCCCACCTCTTTTCTGGCAAGAAGGCCTTAACCTTCTCTGCCCACTCGATCAAGGTTATCCCTTTGCCATAGAAGTACTCCTCGTAGCCCAATTTAATGAACTCCTCGACATTTTCCAAGCGGTATAAATCAAAATGATACACCCAGATGGGAGATTCCTTCAGCCTTCCTGGATACTCGTTGATGATAACAAAGCTGGGACTGGTGACGGCTCGTTGTACGCCCAATCCCGAGCAGATGCCCTGAACAAAAACGGTCTTACCGCTGCCCAGAGGACCTACGAGACCCACAACTGATCCAGGTGTCAACTGCTTGGCCAGACTGCTGCCAAATTCTTTGGTCTCTTCGGAACTGTTGGTTTTCTTCTCTATCATCCTCTGACCAGCCATGGACAAAACTCCGTGTTAACAAATGCAGCACACCGTGTGCCCACTCTCCGCTTTCTTGAAGAGAGGTCATGCCAAACTCTTCGAGCATATGCGCTCGTCCACCTCAGTGAAAAAGCAGCCAGATTCATCGCCGTCGATTTGTTTCCTTGTCCTTATCAAGGGTAATCAGCAATGGCCTCGCGACAGCTGGTCTAAAAATAAATTCCCTAAGAAAAAAATGCAAGAGCTATCCCATGTTGGTCCTACTTTGAAGGCAGGCTGAGTGCAGCCCGGGAAGTCGTGGCTTTATGACTGTCGGAAACCTGGGGATACTAAGCCAACACCATCCCTTTTTATCTCCTGGGCGTCATGGTGACCACTGGAAGGATCATCTCTTCCAAGGAGATGCCACCGTGCTGGAAGCTGTTTTTGTATTCTCTTTCGTACTCGCTGTGCCTTGTGGGATATATAAAGTAGAAATCTTCCTTGGCTATAATGTAGGTGGTGGCTATGCCGTAGCGCGGCAGTCGGTATTCTAGAGGCTCCTTTACCAGAAGGGCGTCTTTGGGATCGCAATTCAGGTTGTCACCGTACTTGTATCTGAGATTGGTGGAAGTCTCTCTTTTTCCCCTGGCTATGGTTCCCCTTGTGCCCCAGACGCTGCCGTGGTCCGAGGTCAAAACTACCGTGCAGTCCTGGGTGGAAAGGTACTGCAGGACTTTAAGCAGGGATGAGTGTAAAAACCAGGGTCTGGTCAGGGAGCGATAGGCAGATTCGTCCGGCGTCATCTCCTTCAGGATCTCCGACTGGGATCTGCCGTGGGCCAGAATATCCAAAAAGTTGAACACCACAGAAAGAAGCGGTATGTTCCTGTAGGAGGAGATCTTCTTGGCCAGGCTTTCTCCTTCTCTTGCATCCAAGACCTTCACGTATCTACTGTCGGACTTAAACCGCAACCCCAGCTTCCTGAGCTGATCGTCCAGAAGCTGATGCTCGTATCGGTTCCGGCTGGAATCGTCTCTGGTGCCGGCTTTCCACAGCTCCGGATACCTGTGAGCAAGCTCTGAGGGGAAGAGTCCGCTGAAGATGGCATTGCGTGAATAGGGAGTGGCCGTAGGGAGGATAGAATAATAGTAATCCCTCTGGATATGGAAGTACTGATCCAGGATGGGCTCGATGGTCATCCACTGATCCAGCCGCATGCAGTCCATCACGATGAAGACGGTCCTCTTTTTCCGGGAAAGAGGCGGAAATAGATACATTCTCACCACATCCACAGAAAGGGGCGGCGGATTTTCTTTGGCCAACCATTTCAGGTAGATAGCCTCGATGTATTTGCTGAACTCCAGGTTACACTCTCGTCTCTGGCCGTGATGGGTCTGCCTTAAATCCGTATCACCAAAGCCATCTATCTCCAAATCCCATTCGGAGAGAGTACGGTGGATGTCAATCCAATCCTGCCAATTCAAGACTCCATACAGTGCGGTCCTGATCTTGGCCGAGCTTTGGGCGTAGTCCTGCGCCAATCTCCCCGTTCTGATCTTCCCGGCATCCAATATCTTCTTGGCGGCGGAGAGAATCTGGCTGGGGTTTACCGGTTTGGTGAGATAGTCATCGATCTTCTTCCCGATGGCCTGATCCATCAGATCCTCCTCCTCAGACTTGGTCACCATGATCACCGGCAGATGCGGATTTTCCTGCTTAATCTCCTCTAAAGTGGTCAGACCGTCCTTCCCCGGCATCACCTCGTCCAGCAATACCAGATCAAAGTCCCTGCTTCCCACCAGGGCAACCGCATCTTCTCCATTGGATGCCTCGGTTACCTTATATCCCCTGGACTCCAGAAATATTATGTGCGACTTGAGTTGATCTATCTCGTCATCTACCCACAGGATACGTTTTATCTCTTCTTTCATGGTTTTGACCACTTTCCAGGAAGGTTTTTGGCTGTGTGCGCTTCCCTATATGTTATCGGCAAACCAGATCTTCAAATTATCAGGCTTTCCCCCTCCATCTCTTCAGGTTTCTTTATGTCCATGAGATGAAGAACGGTGGGAGCCACATCAGCTAACCTGCCGCCCCCTCTGAGCTCTCCCTTGAACCGATCCATCACCAGGCCAAAAGGCACCCGGTCGGTGGTGTGGGCGGTGAAGACTTCGCCGTTGTTCGGGTCAACCATCTTTTCTGCGTTGCCATGATCGGAGGTGACCAGAGCGAAACCGCCTGCCTCCATCACCGCGCCGACCACTTCTCCCACACACTTGTCTACCGCCTCCACCGCTTTGATTGCAGCCGAAAGAACGCCGGTATGCCCCACCATATCCGGGTTGGCGTAATTGAGCAGTATGAAATCGTAGTTTTTGGATCTGATCTCCCTTACCACCTTTTTGGTGACCTGGTACGCGCTCATCTCAGGCTCCAAGTCGTAAGTGGCAACCTTGGGCGAATGCACCAAGATTCTGTCCTCCCCCACAAAGGGCTCTTCCTCTCCCCCATTGAAGAAAAAGGTAACATGAGCGTACTTCTCGGTTTCAGCGATGCGAAGCTGATTCCTCCCTTCTCTTGCCAGCACCTCTCCCAGAACGTTGATGAGTTTAACCGGAGGAAAGGCAACCTTCGTTTTGAGTCTCTCATCGTGTAAGGTCATGCTGACTAAATCGATGGTGAGATCGTCCGGTCGGTCGAATTCCTTGAAGTCAACATCGGTCAATGCGTGAGAAAGCTGACGGGCACGGTCGGCTCGGAAGTTAAAGAATATGCCCACGTCGCCCCTTTTAATCCTTCCCTCCCCATAATCACCATTCCTGGCCACCACCGTCGGGATCACAAACTCGTCGGTGACGTTTTGCGCGTAGGATTTCCTAATGGCGCTGATCACGTCGTCGGTGTGATTCCCTTCACCGTTGACCATGGCCCGGTAAGCTTTTTCTATCCTGTCCCACCTTTTGTCTCTATCCATGGCGTAATATCGCCCTGCCACAGAGGCCAAGTCCCCCAGTCCCAGTTCGTCAAATCTGTCCAGCAGTTCTTGAACGTAATCCGCGCCTCCGGTAGGCGAAGCATCTCTGCCATCCAGAAATGCATGCACAAATACCCTGGTTACATTCTTCTCTTTAGCCAGTTTTAGCAGGGCATATAGATGATTGGGGGAGCTGTGCACACATCCATCCGAGACCAGCCCCATGATGTGCAGACTTGAGCCTCTTTGCTTCACCTCCTCCATCGCCTCTACCAGCACCGGATTTTGGTAAAAGGTCTTCTCTTCGATGGCCTTGTCGATTCGGGTGATCTCCTGGTAAACCACTCTTCCCGCGCCCAGATTGAGATGTCCCACCTCGCTGTTTCCCATCTGTCCTTCCGGGAGACCTACGTCGAGGCCTGAGGCACCCAGCGTGGTATAAGGATACTTTGCGAAAATCTGATTCAGGTTGGGCTTGGAAGCTAAGGCTACGGCATTCCCGTCCTTGAGATGGTTTAGCCCATATCCGTCCATTACCAGAAGCAGAATCATAGGTTCCCTTCACTTTGCGTGTGGCTGGATGTATCTTTCGTCGTTCCCATCACACCATTTACGTGAAACGAGAACAAATCAATAGAACAACTCTCGGGAGGATGACTGCACTTCAACTTCGAGACTTGAATTTCATCGAAAATAAGAATCCGAACAAACCGACAAACGGACGACAGACCAGCGTACGGCACTTGGCCATCACATTAATGCAGGCCGCCGGCGGTCAAGCAAGAGACAACCAGATGATTTTGTTCTTTCCCCTCCGGTTCACCCGTACTCAGGGTCCGAAGCAATAGACAAACCCATCTTCGGAGCCAATATATATCTTGCCGTCATAGTAGCCTGGCGAACCGGAGATCATCCCGTCGGTCTGGTATGTCCACAATATCTGTCCGGTAAACCGGTTCAGAACGTAGAAGCTGCCATCGTAGGATCCGAAGAAAACCTTATCTCCCGCCGCCAGGGGAGAAGAACGAACCAGTCCCTTGGTCTCGGACTTCCAGACCAGTCCACCGGTCTTCTGATTTAGGGCGTAGACCCGGTAATCATTTGATCCGATGTAAAGCAAGCTTTCGGCAAGTGCGGGAGAGGAATATATGTCAGCTCCGGTCTGGAATTTCCATGCCAGCGAACCGTCCTCTAAGTTTAGGGCATAAACGCTCCCGTCCATCGATCCAAAGAACACTCTTCCGTTCTTGACCGCCGGGGACGAGTAAATGCCTCCCTCCGCCTTGAATTTCCAGATCATCCCTCCGGTATCCATATTCACCGCGTACAGATGTCCATCAGCTGAGCCCAGACAGAGCACTCCATCTGTCGAGGGAGGCGATGAGGGAACTACACAGGCCGGCGTGGAGATTTGGGAGGAAGGCATTTCAAACTCCCAGATGCTCTCTCCGCCAATCTTATCCAGAGCCCACAGTCTCCCGTCGGTTGATCCCACAAAGACTTTCCCGCTGCATAGAGCAGGGGATGAGGACAAATGGCCCAGACTTCTCTTCCACAAAAGCTCTCCGGTACGGATGTTCAAGGCAAGAAACGTTTCCTTCCCTGCATCCAATCCAAAATATATCCTTTCACCATCCGCGCAGGCGGAGGTAGAAACGGGTGAAGAGACCTTGTAAAGCTCCAGATTCTTTCCAGAAAGCGCATCCAGGAGATGCACCCTTTTGTTAAGCGACGTGATCACCAGAATTTTCCCGACCAATATCGGCGACGACTTCAAGGGTCTCTTAGCATTGAATCTCCACAAAAGTTTGTTGGGTGTCTTGATGGGCCAAGAGAGGTAAGCGGTATTCTGAGGATCTCCCCTGAAGCTGCTCCACCCGGGCATACCAGAGAAGTCAATCTTTTCAAACCTCAGGGCGCTGGAGCACGAGGTCAAAAAGAACAAAACAAGGGCTAAAAAAAGCAACCTTCTTCTCATCAGAAGTTCCATCCGAAGAAGAAGTCAAAATCGGTCTTATTGCCAATGGTCTTGAAGTCGGTGGTTCGAGAGACGTCAAAGCGAAGGACCATCACGTATCCTAAGCTTATCCTGGCTCCAATTCCGAAGCTTCCGTAGAGCTGGTCCAACTTGTCTTCCCATGCATTCCCTACGTCGAAGAAGAGCGCCCCCCGGATGGCCCGAAAAGAGATCTTTCCGAAGGGGAAACCTATGTAAAGGTTATCAATCAGGGGAAATCTCAATTCGTTGCTTGCCAACACCAGATGCCTCCCGTAAAAGGCCCTCCGGTCGTATCCCCGCAAAGACCAGCTTCCACCCAGGTAAAGCCGCTGTGGCTCCTTCCCGCTGGAGGAGAAGCCCATCAGTCTCACAGCAAAGCAACTGTTCTTTCTTATTCGCAGATACTTTCTTAGATCGCACAGGACCAGCTTGTTGTATGCCTCTCCGTCGTTCAGATTCAGGCTGAGACCCACGGTGAGATTAAATCTGGTGCCGTCAATAGGCCCCACGTAATCCCACAGGCTGGTGTCTAACACCCAGGAAATGTAGCCGGTTGAAAGAAGGGCCTTTCTTTCTCTCTCCTGTATATAAACGTCTCTATGCGACTGACGCAAGAAGAAGCTGGCGTCGATCCTCTTGAACTTGGACAAAGGATAGCTCACCAGACCCAGCCCACCGTACTGCCTTTCGGTGTAGAAGCCGTAAAACTCGTCGTAATATTCGTCCTTGAGATGGTAAAGTCCGTATCCGTAATTGACCCGGTGAGTTCTGTTAAGATAGGTTAGGCCAAAGTTGAAGCTGGAAAGAAAATCATCCGTTGAGCGGGCGCTGTTGCCCAGAAGGAAGAAATACTGATGATTCCCCAGCATATCGGTGAACGCAGCCTGAAATCCTCCTACGGTCCCATAAACCGCGTCGTAAGATATGACCGACTGAGCCACGTCAAAGGAGAAACGATTCTTGTACTTCACCGATCCGGTCTGTTGATCTCCTTTTATTTTCTTCGGTCTCCATCCGGGCTGACGGGTCTTGATAGCCAACGTCGACTGGCTGACCGGATCAGCGTAACCGACGACCGCACTATCCAAATTCAGCTTATTTATCTGAAAGCCGTATTCTTGATATGCAGTGAAGAAGACGGTGCCGTCGTCGGGGGAGAAGGCGGGGTCAAATGCCCCGGTCAACAAGGAGGTCAACTGACGCATTTGAGAAGAATCATTCTCCGGCGCCACGGTCAAAAGATACAGATCGTATGGGCCGTTTCGATCAGATGAAAAGATCAGGTGTTTCCCGTCGGCAGACCAGTCGGGCGCCAGATCATGGTACGGCCCGGAAGTCAAAGCTATGATCTCGCTCCCGGGAAGGGTTAAGAGGAAGAGATTAAGAAAGCCGTCCACACCCCAGGGATTGCGATCTGAGGCGAAGGCGATGCGGTGACCATCCGGGGACCAACCGGGGTCCCTTTCCTCGTATATGTCATCAGTAAGTCTGGTCAGAAGATTCTCTTCAAACTCATACACATAGAGATCCGAATACCCGTCTTTGGCGACTCCCACGAAGGCTACCTTTCGGGCGTCTGGCGACCAGTCAGGCGATGAAAGCTCGATTAAGTCTCCAAACCGTTCCTTTCGAGTTATCTTCCTCTGTTCAATGTCATAGACGTACAACACGTCATTCTCATGGCTTTTGGAGACGAAGGCGATCTTGCCATCTTTGGAAACCCCGATCTTGCTTTTCATAAGGTGCAAAGATTCAAACTGCGGCGATCTCTCGCCTTTGACAAGAGTTACTGACTTTTTCTTCTCGCCCTCAGATGACATCATGCGTATTGAGGAGTATCCCAATTTATTGGACTTGAATACCACCCATTCCTCATCGGAAAAAAGGAGCGGCTCAGGCTTAATGTTTATCCCGCCGGAGGTGAGCCGGCTGGACACTCTGACAGGAAGGTCCTTGTTCTCTAACTCAGGGAAATACTTTTTCTTCAGTGAGTATTCCCACTCAGTCCATTCATCTTTCAGGGTTTTGTTGAAAGTTAATTCAAAGACCTGGGCAAAGCTCTTCCCCTTCCAGTAATTCTCTAAAAGCAAGGTTATCTTGTCATCCCCGTACTCTTGTTCTAAGTGAGCGCAAAAGGCCTCTCCGATCTTGTACATCAAATAGGTGCCGAATACCTGGTAGATGTCGTCCAGGCGCAGGAATCTTCCGGATACAATCAGGTCTCTGAGCATCATGTCCGCTTCGCTGTCCCACATTCTGGACCAGTGTTCGGCCAGACCCTCTTCAAACCAGTAGGGAAGACCGGTGTAATTGAGTCTTCTGTGAGACCTCATCACGTAGGGAATCTTCTGCATGATGAAAGTGTGAACCAGCTCATGCTGGATCACCCGCGCAAAATTCGAATATGAGCCATCGAAAGGGACCACCATGCGTCCCTTCATGTACTCGGTGAACCCGGCCACGCTCTCGGGAAGGAGGCTGGGAATGATGTTGGTTTGAGCGAAGTAATTGGGGGAGCTGTAGATGACTAAGGGGATCTTTCTTTTTATGCGATGATTGAACTTATTCTCCAAAAACCTGTAGCTCTCCTCTGCCCGAGCCGCAGCAATCTGCGCAATCTCCCTCTCCTCGGTGTAGAAGTAGATCTCAAAATGTTGCGTGGTCAGAACCTGCCAGTCGAAATCGGTGTACTGAATCTTGTTCTTTCCGAAGTAGTATTGCCCGTGAGAGATACCGGAGAGCAAAAGGAATAAAGCTACAAGAAAGAATAACCTTCTCATCTTCATCTGTTTGAAAACAAAAAATGCCCACCAAAAAACCCAACTTTGTGTGATCATCCACCTTCGACCGCCCACGCGGCCGTACGGATTTATCCGAAAAGGGGTGAACTGTCGACTGCATTCAAGAAGGTGCTGAAACAACGCACAAAAAGAAACCGGGGCCTGCATCGAGGATCAGAGATCTTTGCCCAGACACAATCACCAGATTGTGATTTGCTGAGAAAACGATTGCGGACTTAAATCCAGGCCAATTCCTTCCACCCGGGCACCCATCCATACTCTGCTTTTTAGCCTGTAAGTCCAGTTTGCGCACTCCTTTAATCCCGGGTATCCTGGGAGCGCACCCCAGTTTTGCTCCGTATCAACCCCATGGCCCGGCTGGCAGCCTCCATCACCTTATCTTTGACTAAAAGATTCATCAAACCTTTTCCTCTTTGTTCTACGAATTTTTCGATCTGATCTGCTAATTCAGGCGAACTCATTTTCCCCAGGATGTTCAAGATGGCAATCTTGATCTCGTCTTTTTCCCTGGAGGCCAGATCTTCTATTCCCTCATCTTTCCGGAGAACCTCTAAGAAGAATTCAGTCGCTTCCTTCCTTCCAATTTTGGAGATGGCGTCAATGGTTGGCTTCCAGTCCTCGTGGTTATTTCGAAAATGGCGCTTGAGAGCCTCCAGACAACGTCGATCAGCCAGATCCGTCAAAGAGCCTATGGCGCCTCTGCGTACCTCATCCTCTTCGTCGTCCAAAAGCGATACCAGGGCGTCAACCGATTGGCCGCTTCCAATCTTCTCCAGGGATCTAATGACCTCCAGTCTGATCCTTTTGTCTGAATCTTTACTCAGGCCCGACAGAATGTTTACGCTCTGATCATGAGGTATATTTCCCAAAACGTAGATGATGTTTCTCAGCTTATGCCATTTTTCGTCCAACAGAAACGTGCTTCCCTTTTTTCTGGTGAACATACGGGGATGGGACAGAAGGGACCCGAAAGCGGATATGGAGCCTGTTCCCAGGCGGCTCAGCACCCTCAACGCGCTTACCCGGGCGGCCCTGTCATCCGACGTGAAGATGTCCAGAAGTCTCTGCGCCACCTTTTCCCCATCCAGAGCCCCTAATATCCACTCCGCCAATTTCAAAGTCTCAAAAGGTACCCCCTCCTTCAACCGGGACGTCAGCACGGCAAGTGTGGGTTCGTCAGAGATCTTGCGGATGAACTCCCGGGCGATCTTCCTCACATCCTCAGGATAAGCTTTGTCCGGACCCAAGCGGGCAGTGTATTCGTGTAGTATCTTTCGTGCTTCTCTCAGATCCCCTCGCTGAATCATCTCTGAGAATATCATTCTCAAGGGCTGATCATAGTCGCTAAGAACGCCGCCTGGCATGGAGAGATCCTTGACCTTGCCATATAGCCTTTCCCGGATGTATGAAAATTCAGGCTCCATCTTTTCCTTGACGAAACGGTCCAAAGCCGCTTCAAGTGCGGATGCCACCTGTCTTCGAACTTTGTAGCTTTCCGAATCCAATCGGGACAGGACCTTGTCTATGGCGTACCTTCTGATTTGGCTGTCGTCCGAGCTGATCACCCGCTGCCAGAGGAACATAAAGTTGTCGAAATCCGCCTGCTCGGTTTCCAGTGTCCCTGCGGTCGTCAACAGCTCGTCCAGAACCTCCTGACTTCTGAACCATTTGTCCTCAAAGAGAAAATCCAGCCGTTCTTTCTCTATCATTCCGGATTCCGCCAGGATTCTCTTCACCTGCGGGATGAGCTTTGTCTTCTTTCTCTCTTGGAGCAGCGTCTTCGCCAGTTCCACCACCTCGTTGAGTGCCCAGGCTCGATCTTGTGATTCAGGTTTCTTCAAGTTCCGATTCAGACTCGAGGTCAAAAAACTGAGCACTTCATCATCCGACAGACTCTTTACCTGCTCCCCTATCTGTTGGGTTAACTCGGTCACGTCGGCCTCGGCACTGAATAGATTTGCGTAACGGTCTTTAACCACGGATTTGTGCAGAAGCACATCCTGCAGCAAGTCAGGGTTCTCCTGCATGATCTTCGAGATTTGGGCCTTGAGATCCGCACCCTCTACCACCTCGCTTTTGACCACCACTTCATCATGGTCGACCAGCTCGTACCGAAGTTGGTCCACTTTTATTGACTGGATATGATTCCTCTTTATATAATCTGACAGACTTATTGTCGGGGCAGACTCGCCTGTCGGCTTGGCAAAGCACGAGAGGAACTTATTCAGTTCGTCTTTGGTAAGGCTCTTGCTGATGGTTAGACTGCTCAGGTTCTGGTTATCGAATTTCTCCAACCACCTGTTTGGAAAATCCTCCCTCTCCAGGTTTTTTCCGTTGATAACGATTTTGCCCTCCACCCGGCTGATGGTAAGTTGATCCGTGCTTTCGAATATCTCCTGCAAAGCAAGAAATAGTCTTTCGGTGGATTGGAGTGTGGCGGGGTGCCTATCCGGATACATTTCCAGCCTCTGGATGGCCCCGTTCATCTGCTTCAACAAATATCCATAATCCCGCCTGGTAAAAGTGTCCATAGCTTAACCCGGTAAGTTTTTGGAGTTAAACAAAATATAACTTGTGAGCCATAAGAGGAGTCGAATAAACACGTCCTTTTTCTATGATCGACACAATTTCCTGCACTCTTGAAGCAAAAGAGATCTGCTGTCAATCACCTTGGAAGTCAGCCGAGCTGGCATTTCCCCCATCGCAAAACCTTTGGCTCATGCCAGCAAGGGTTCAGCTAACCGGCCGAACCGGAACCAAAGCTCTTGGGCGAAAGGTTATTACACACGTATCAGAAACTGGTCTCTGTCCAAGTCTTAGTATGGCCTTCGCTGCCGAAAAAGCCAAGATAAGGGTATTCAGGCCAGCCTCGGCACCAAATATAGAGGAACCAAGATTGATGTCCGAGAGAACACTATGTTCTTATCCACAAGCCGTCGGATTTGCGTATATCAGTTTGAAGAAAAACATAGTTAGGGGTGGTTGTCCCCGCTGAGAGCGAGGACAGCCTGAGATCATACCCTCAGTACCTGATCTGGGTAATGCCAGCGTAGGGAAAAGGAAAACAAAGACCGTCACCCTTTCAGATCAGGAAGACGGTCTTTTGTTATAAGAAGGGAGAAGATATGTCTGAAAATCCGCTGCCGGACGTGGGAAAAATCTCGCCGGAAATCTTTGACGAGCTGATTTACCCCAATTTGGGGGCAAAGTCCGATCTTGTCTTGGTGGGACCAAGGCACGGCGTTGACATTGGGGTAGTCGACATTGGACAGGACAAGGTCATGGTGACTACTACCGATCCGGTATTCATAGTTCCCGAGTACGGGTTCGAAAGAGCCGCCTGGTTTGCTATCCACATCTTAGCCTCGGACGCAGTCACCTCAGGACTCGCGCCCACCTATCTGTCCATAGATCTGAACCTGCCTTTGAGCATGACCAAACAACAACTCCGCATAGTGTGGTCGGCGATAAGTGGGGAATGCAAGAAGATGGGGATGAGCATTATCAGCGGACACACCGCCAGGTACCACGGATGCAATTACCCCATGGTAGGAGGCGCTACGGTAATCTGCATCGGGGACGGGTCAAAATACGTTTCGCCGGAGATGGCCAAGGTTGGAGATAAGGTTATCATAACTAAGGGAGCAGCGATTGAAGCTACTGGGATCTTCGCGGTCGCCTTCAGAGACAAAATAGAAGAGCATTTCGGAGAGGATTTCAGCCGGAGAGCAGAGAAGATTTTCTGGCAAATGTCAGTGGTGGAGGACGCTTTGACCGCGGTCCAGATAGGCACCAGAGAAAACGGGGTGACCGCCATGCATGATGCCACTGAATGCGGCATCTGGGGGGGGCTGTACGAGATTGCCAAAGCCTCTCGTGTGGGAATGAGAATCGAAAAAGAGGAGATAATTGTCTTAGATGAGGTGGACAAGATCTGTTCAAAATTCGGCATGGATCCATACAGTTCTATCTCCGAAGGAACCCTAATTATTACCTGCAGAGAGCAAAAAGCAGAACAGGTGGTCAGTAAATTGAAGGAGAAGGATATCGCCTCCTCCGTTGTGGGAGAGGTAATCCCAGAGGAAAAGGGAATATTGTTAGTCCAGAGTGGCCGGGAGAAACGCCTGGAACATCCCAGAGTCGATCCTTTCTGGCCTGCTTTTGAAAAAGCGCTGAGAAAGAAATAAAAAAAAGCTTTGTCCGCCCGCCCTCGTAGTCGGCGAACAAAGCTCAGGGGAGTTTAGAAGTGAAGAAAGGGAATGACGCACTCAAATAGTTCAAAATTCGTGCCAATTCAAAGGCGCGAATCTTTCCTGTAGGTACATAGCTAACCTGTTGATAATATTAAGGTTCTTCCCTGAACCGAAAAGGCAGGAGGCGAAAGTGATTGCCCCACCGCAGTTCTCTGCGCCCCGCAAACCGGCCTTTTTCACAGTTGTTTTTTGTAATTTTTTAAACGACAACGGATTACATCAAACGCAGATAATTACGGGTTGGAAGGCCAGCTTTCAAACAAATGGCGATTCTTCACGAAAGACCCGCAGGAGGCCATTCCACCGAGCGCCGGGCGGTCGGATTCCCGTAGCAATAAAGGCAGTTGTGATAGCAGGCAAACCACTGCCCGATGTCGAAGGACTTGGTGCAGTGGCAGGCTTCTCTCTGGCTTCTATCCTTAGCTAAGGAGCATGCTTCGTGACACGGATGAACCCCTATCAGAGTCCTGCCGTCGATGCAACCTTTGGTGGTCAGATTCGGAAGCACACAGGTAGAGAGCTCCATACCAAGTTTCTCTGCTCTTGGCATCATCCGGTTTCTGATCAAATCGACCATCTCCTCAATGGGATGATCAATAATCTCAAAGCCATTCTGTTTGAGTCTCTTCTCCACCTTCTCGTAGACGGTAACATAGGACACGATGACTCTCTTTATTCCAAGGGCATGAGCAGGCGTGATTACTTGCTCGAACAGATGCAGGTCGATGTTCGATATCCGATCTTTGCCTTGGTGAATCACGTCTATTAGCGGATCATAGCGAATCGCAATTCTCTGGGGTGACCCGATAAATTCGATGAGCAGGGGAATTTGGGGAAAAACGTCACCTGTCGCCGGAGCACATGGCTCCAAAGGCGTTCCGCCCAATCCGGTGATGGTCAAAAGGACGTAGACATGGCTCATTCTCTCCAACATCTTTCTCAATTTCTGGTCCTCCAGCATCTTTCGAGGGTTTTTCGTCCAGACGACCAACGTGTGAATGTTCTCCGCTCCGATCTCCTCCAATCTTTCGACCATATAGTCCGGATAGAAAGCAACCAGATCCACCCTACGGCTGGCGGAGATGACTTTCTTGTAGTGACCGCGTTTGTTAGCGGCTGTTTTCCCGGTCAACTGCGACCTCCCGTTCTCGCCGCCGTGTTCAATTCCTTACCACTTCTGGCGAACCTTCGAGCAGGAACGAATCCCTTTCTTGCCCGTAAACGGTCCTCCCCTCCATAGGGGCGGGAATTTATCCCGCCTCCGCAACTCCGCCCCACCCGCTGATACAAATTAACGAAAGATGGGTCTGGATGTCAACACAGCGTTGGCCCGAAAGACAAGCGCCAGACCCAAGTTAGGTTCCGACTGAGAGCCTGTCCTCGAACCACACAAAGATGCAAATGAAGCGAGGGTCTCTTGCGAATACTTGCAATGAGTTGATTTGCCGAGTATCAAATTCCCTTGACAAGCTTTTAGTATGGGCTTATTTTGGGATTGATTAGCACTCCAGCGGGGAAAGTGCCAGCGCGGTGCCAATCCGTTGAGGGAAAAAGAATTATGAGGTAAAGGATGGCTTTTGAGAACTTAACCGAAAGGGAGAGGCTTGTTCTTCAGTCCTTGATTAACTATTATATCGCCACCGCTGAACCTGTCGGCTCCAAGACGGTGGCGCAAAAATACAGGCTGGGAATCAGTCCCGCTACCATAAGAAATACCATGCAGTATCTGGAGGACATGGGCTTGATCACGCACCCTCACACTTCAGCCGGGCGGGTTCCCACGGATAGAGGGTACAGGGTCTATGTGGACAGCATGATGGGAAAGGAGGCTCTCACCCCCTCGGAAGAAGATCAAATCAGAAGGGAGATATGTGCAGACTATGCCGCGGTTGAGGATATCCTGGAGCAAACCGCCAGGGTGCTGGCCACGATCTCCAGGCAATTAGGGGTGACTATTGCTCCCCGTTTTGACAAAGGCATTCTTACCGGGGTGAACCTTATTCCAGTGGCGGACAAAAAGATCCTGGTTGTTTTGGCGGTCAAACACGGGCTGGTAAGGACGGTCCTTTTGGAAGCTGAGTCCTCCATAGAAGTAGAACAGGTGGAGAAGACAGCGAATATGCTTAACGAGAGGCTATCCGGGCTTACCTTGGGGGAGATTAAGGACTCTATGGATCAACGATTGAAAGAAACATCCGAAGCAGACCCAAAGCTGATAAAGCTGTTTCTCGACTCAACCGATAGCCTTTTAAACATCACCGACCCGGATCAGATGCATCTGGGGGGCACCACAAATATCGTGGATCAGCCTGAATTCAAAGACCGGGAAAAACTGAGAAGCTTGATCGAAGTGCTGGAAGAGAAAAAGCTGTTAGCAGAGCTCGTTTCGGCCAAGGGAATCAAGGAGGGTATCACCATCACCATAGGAAAAGAGATAGAGAGAGGAGAAATGCAGTCGTGCAGCCTGGTGACCTCTCCTTATAAGGCAGGAAAGGTCAGAGGGACCATCGGGATAATTGGGCCCACCAGAATGAGATACTCCAAATTGGCCTCAATGGTGGAATATACCGCAAAGCTTCTGAGCGATATGCTTTCCAGGTAGAGAATAGCCGTCCATGTCCGCTTCAAAGGAGGAATGATCCAAATTGAGCAAGGCAAAACAGAAAAAGAAAGACCTCAGAGATCAGGAAACCCAACAACCAGAGCCGGAGGTTGTGGAAAAGGAGGAGAAGGAAGTCGAGCCAAAATCTGAGACCGAACTTCTAAGTGAACAGCTTACCCAAAGTGAACAGAAGGCTAAGGAACTGGAGGATCGACTCCTGAGGTTGGCAGCGGAATATGACAACTACAGAAAGAGGACTGCCAGAGAGTTTGAGACTATATGCCGGAATGCCAACGAGAATCTGATTTTAAAGTTCTTGGAAACCCTGGACAATTTTGAGCGTGCCCTGGAGTCTGCCAAAAGCTCCAACGATTATGACAACTTCCACAAGGGGGTGGAACTGATTTACACTCATCTAAAGGAGCTTCTGGAGAAGGAGGGTTTGAAGGAAATCGAGGCGGTATGCAAGCCCTTTGATCCCAACTACCACGAGGCGGTAACCCAGTGCGAAAGCGAAGAGCATGATGAGGGTGTGGTGGTGGACGAGGTGTGCAAGGGATACATGCTGAATGATAAATTGCTGAGACCTTCGAAGGTGGTGGTCTCCAAGGCAAAGCCGAAACCAGAGAAAGAAGAAAAAGAACAAACCGAAAATGAACAAAAAAGATAAGCTATCCTGTATATTCCAAGCTTGCAGATCAGTCGGTCATAATGTGTCGCATTGAAAGGAATCGATCATCAGGAGGTGAAGCTAAATGGCAAAAGTAATCGGAATAGATCTGGGTACAACCAATTCGTGCGTGGCGGTGATGGAGGCGGGCGAACCCAAAGTTATAGCCAATCCGGAGGGGATGAGAACTACACCATCAGTGGTGGCGTTCACCAAAACCGGTGAGAGGCTGGTCGGTCAGGTGGCGAAAAGGCAGGCCATAACCAATCCCGAAAACACAGTGTTTTCCATCAAACGATTCATGGGGAGAAAGCACCACGAAGTACAGGAAGAGGAGAAGATAGTTCCTTTCAAAATCGTGGAGGCTCCTAATGGAGATGTCCGGGTGAAGATAGGGGATGAGGAATACTCTCCTCCGGACATCTCGGCCATGATCCTTCAATCCATGCGAAAGACTGCAGAGGAATACCTGGGAGAGAAAGTAGCCCAGGCAGTGATCACCGTTCCGGCATACTTTAACGATTCCCAGAGGCAGGCCACCAAGGACGCTGGAAGGATCGCCGGTCTGGAAGTTCTGAGAATAATCAACGAGCCCACTGCCGCGTCGTTGGCTTACGGTCTGGAAAAGAAGAAGGATGAGAAGATAGCGGTGTTCGACCTGGGCGGAGGCACCTTCGATATCTCCATTCTGGAATTAGGCGAGGGCGTCTTCGAGGTTAGATCCACCAACGGCGACACTCACCTGGGGGGAGACGACCTTGACCAGAGGGTCATCGACTGGATGGCGGACGAGTTCAAAAAGCAATACGGAATAGATTTGAGGAAAGATCGCATGGCTCTTCAGAGGCTGAAAGAGGCGGCGGAGAAAGCCAAGTGTGAACTTTCTACCACCATGCAAACCAACATCAACCTCCCGTTCATTACTGCCGATTCCAGCGGACCCAGACACCTGGATTTGACTCTGAGCCGGGCCAAGCTGGAACAGCTGGTGGATGATCTCGTCCAGAGAACGGTGGAACCGTGTAAGAAAGCTTTGGCGGATGCCAAGCTTCAGCCATCAGACATTGATGAGGTGATCCTGGTTGGCGGGCAGACACGAATGCCCAAAGTTCAGGAGATAGTAAAGAGCTTATTCGGCAAGGAGCCGCACAAGGGAGTCAATCCGGATGAGGTGGTGGCGGTGGGAGCCGCCATACAGGCGGCGGTCCTCTCAGGCGAGGTCAAAGACGTCCTTCTGTTAGACATCACTCCGCTTTCCCTGGGCATCGAGACCCTGGGGGGGGTCATGACCAGGCTGATCGAGAGAAACACCACCATACCGACAAAGAAGAGCCAGATATTCTCCACTGCCGCAGATAACCAGACTGCGGTGAGCATACACGTGCTGCAGGGTGAACGGGAGATGGCCTTGGATAACCGGACCCTGGGACGCTTCGATCTGGTAGGAATCCCGCCCGCGCCTCGCGGCATGCCGCAGATTGAGGTCAGCTTCGACATAGACGCTAATGGAATAGTCCACGTCTCCGCCAAAGACATGGGAACCGGCAAGGAGCAGAGCATAAAGATACAAGCCTCCAGCGGATTGTCGGAGGAGGAAATTCAGAAGAAGGTAAAAGAAGCCGAAGCTCATGCCGAAGAGGATAAGAAGAAAAAGGCTCTGGTGGAGGCGAGAAACAAAGCAGATCAGATGATCTACACTACAGAGAAGACCTTGAGAGAATATGGAGACAAGATCTCTGAAGATGAAAAGAAGAACATCCAAGAAAAGATGGAGAAAGTCAAGCAGGCAGCCAAAGGTGAAAGCACCGATGAGATCAACAGATCAATTGATGAGCTGATGCAGGCTTCACATAAAATCGCAGAACAGATGTACAAACAGACAGCAGGCGCACAACAACAGGCGGCTTCGCAAGAATCTCCCAAAGAGGAGAAAAAGGAGGAGAAGAAAGAGGACAAAGGCAAAGAAGGGGCGGTGGACGCTGATTACGAGGTGGTGGATGACAAGTAGTTCGATCGGTCAACGGATTAAGCGGATGGGACGGACCGTCGGCCCAGATCGGGTATCTCAAGTGCCACAGGCCGCTTTTGCCTTGACAAGGTGTCCGGCGTAAGTATATTATCTCTGAGCGAGGAATTAGGAGACATGGTCAGGACATGGCGATCGTAAATGCTCGCTCGAATTTTGTCTTAGAGAGAATCGGTTGATGAGCCTAAACCTCAGCCAAAGGAGTTTCTCTCGCTATCAGCGACTCCGAGCAAGACCATAGATTAGAAGGATTCTTACAAGAAGCACGATTTCGACGGCGGCTTAGCCAAGGGGTAAGGCGGAGGTCTGCAAAACCTCTATTCTCCGGTTCGAATCCGGAAGCCGCCTTTTTTTCTTTTTGACGTAGCGGAAAGCTTCAGGTTTCCAAAAGAAAACCCCTCTTCTTGTGCAGGCCTCCCTTCGACAAGCTCAGGGCAGGAAAGGCCTCCGCTACATACTAATCACAGTTCATTGTCCACAGTGACCCCCTACCACCATGATAGAGAAGATAGAAAGAGACATTCGGCGGTTCTTGAAGGCCAATGCTGATGAAGCTATCGTTAAGAAGTATGCCAAGTACTTCAAGGAAGGATACGATCCTTACGGCGTGGCCTTTGAGAAGCTTGATGCCAAGATTGATGAGTGGTTCGATATCTGCCAGGAGAAGCTGGACCGGAAACAGTTACTGGGATTGTGCCAGAATCTTCTGAGTACTGGCAAGTATGAGGAAGTCAGCATCGCCCTGGGCTTCACCGTGCGACTGCGAGATAGATACAACAAGAGTCTTTTCAAGACCGTAGGCAGGTGGTTCGAGAAGTACATCACCAACTGGGCGCACTGCGACGGTGCCTGTCACAGCATACTGTATCCGTTTTTGGCAGATGGCATGATTGAATTCAAGGATCTGCTTGCCTGGACAGGTTCCGCACACAGGTGGAAAAGGCGGGCGGTCGCGGTGACTATGGTGAAGGACTTCTACAAGGGTGGGACTGCTAATGTGGGACGAGCCCTTGAGGTCGCCAGAAAGCTGATCTTGGATCCAGAAAAGGTAGTTCAGCAGGGAGTGGGTTGGCTTCTTAGGGAGGCATGGAAAAAATCGCCCGAGCGGATTGAGGATTTTCTACTCAAGTGGAAAGACCAGGCACCGAGGTTGATCATTCAATATGCCACCGAGAAAATCGATGAAGAAAAGAGAAAAAGATTTCGGCGAGGATAGCGTAGCTTTTCCTGCGGTCGGACTTGTCCTACTACAATTCAAAACAAGCAAAGTATCACCGGGATTGTCTTAATCTCTTGCTTTTTTGATCGTTTCCTCTAAATTTGTATTCGAGTAGCTGATCAGGACTATTTAGGAATCGCTGGTGTGGATGTGTGGATCATGAGTCGCCAACCACGGGTTGTTTTTCGGCGCGGCGGGGCGGACGACGAACCGTGAACTATGAACCATGAACTGAAGTACCTGCCGGAGTGGCGGAATAGGTAGACGCCTGGGACTTAAAATCCCATGGTCACTTGTTGACCGTGCCGGTTCGATTCCGGCCTCCGGCACTTCTTGTCCGACACGAACCGAGAGATCTCAAGGACTTTTGTTTCATATCTACCTTGAAATTACCCGGGCTAATGAATTGCTGCGCACGGGGCGGACACCCCGACTTTGGGGCGAATCGCGAACACGGCATCAGTTGGCTTTCAGGTTACCCCACCGTGCGACTAACTATATATTCTGCTGCTGCGGTGACCACGGGCTGGCGGTGAACCCGACTCGGGGGCCACGAATGCGACTCGCAACCCGGCCAAAGGAATCCTCCGAGGGACACTCGCGAGTCTTCCTACACTGGGTGAATTGAAGACGCGCACGCAAATCCTTCCAGAAACCGAGGCCAGGGCATACTCGCCGCTGCTTCTCTGACTTCAAGAGATGAAAAGCCCCGTAGCCAAGGTTATGAAGTTCGGTAAAGCTGCCCTTGAACGATCCCGCCTGCAGCTTTCAACAGAACACCGACCCCTAGACCCTCACTGGAATGTCAGATATTGTTACAGGAAAGCTTCTCTAGATCTTCGAGAGTTCACCAGAAGCAGAGGTCATCAGATGCGAAACAGGAGCGTTTAGTGCCTGGTTGACCGTCCTGCTGGAGCGAGAAGCCACAAAGTCAGAGGACATCACACAGGATTCGTCTGAAAGGTTTAGCGTTACGACTTTAGAATTAGATGCCTCTCACTTGTCGTCTGTCGACTGCGAAGCAATCTTTTGGCTTGACATGCATACAGCATCAATCTATCTTCATGCGGTATATGAAGCTCGGCAACAGGAGGGAGGTGAGAAGCTATGCCGATTTATGTTACACTCTTTAAGTCTACGGCTGAAGGGACCAAGGGACTGAAAGAGACAAAGCGCTACTTTGAAGAGGGGGAAAAAGACGTGCGCGAAGCAGGCGGGAAGATATTGGCCGCCTATGCTCTGATGGGCAGATACGACTACATTTATATAACTGAGTTTCCCGATCAGAGGTCGGCGCTAAAAGTTCTTTTCCGCACTGCTGTGAAGGGACGAGTCTCACCTGAGACTTTGGTTGCCATACCTTTAGAAGAGTTCCTGCAGTCAGTGAAAGAAGCCTGATCTGGGATCGCGAAAGGTTCGCGGAGCGGTGAAAGCTGGATCCAACCAGGGTCGGGGAAAGTCTTCCTTACCCTGTCAGCGCTTCCTAAGAGACCAACTGGCATCTCATCTCGCTTCTATAGAGACCGGACTATAGATAGAGGGTGAACCGGTAATGCCGCGCGTACGGGACAACCTATCCTTCAAGGAGGAGCAGTCATCGCCATGAGGTTCTCAAAAACCTCGTAAGCGCAGAGAGAATCGCATATGGTCTGAGCTTATGTCCCAGACCAACAACAGGAGATGGGGAAAAACAAATTGACACACCTAGCTTGACGGTGTGCAGAGGGGACCTCCCGCCTTTTTGCTTGACTTAGATGGCAAGATTCGCTATATTCTTGCTGCAAAACCGAGGAATCTAGTGCAAGGTCTCAAGGTGAGCTTGCCATATCGCTTAGGCACGGGGGATAGACTTGAATTCAGAGGGAGATCTCAGAGAGGCCTCCCACGTTGTCTTGTTTCCGCAGTTGTTCCTACGCCTATGTTGGGATTTCGGAGGGGGCATTGGGCTTACCTTTGGCAGAGGTCTTCTATCTGTGAACAAATCCCTTTCGGAATATCTTCTTTGGTCTTCCCCTTTTGAAAAGACCGCGTGGAGAAAGCTCAGAAAACGCCCAGACCACTGAGAGGAAATCAAGACGCTGCGCAGGGAAGCATAAGGTATTAGTACGAAAGCGATAGAGGACCTGTACAGCAGATGCCTTACCAACGAAAAAACGATCAATCGTGAGATGGTTGACTTGAAACAGAGGTCGGCGGATCGTCCCAGAAGGAAAGCGTTTCCGGTGAGAAAATAAGGCCTTTTCGCGTTCTGATATTTGACTCCGGGGACGGCACATCTCTGAGAATTGCCGGCGCCGGTAACTTCACCTGCACGGGGAATCTTCCTGCGGATAAGTTTGTGCAAACGGTGACTGATAGTCTTAGGCACCGTAATAATCAGGTCAGCGATTCGAAGTTTGACGTTTTTGCTTTCGACTCCAATCGATGGCTGAATCCCAGGGAAAATATTGACAAGCTACCCGATCAGGACACATTGCTCATTCTGGTATCTCAGCTGGCAAAGCAGAGATTCGGAGAGGACGGTTCCTTCTATCTTATCTTGGCCGAGCTTGACGGAAAGTTGAGAGAGGAAGGGAAGCAGGATCTTCTTCCACGTTTGAGCAAATGTCTACAGGAATTGCTTAAAACCCTAAAGGAATTGGACAGCGTGGGAGTACAAAAGATCAACAGAATCGTAACCTTGAATCCAGATTTCATGGACATTGGGCTGAACTCCAGCGAGATCGTTAAATGCTTGAAGAAGTTGTTAAGAAAGAAGCGATAACCTGTCCGGCTGCCTATGTTCGCCAACGGGTGAACACGCGCTCCATTCCGGCGTGTTCTGGAATTCCGGGAAAGGAGTTCTTTTAGGGATTGGGCTTGATTTGAAGTCAGCCGTTACATTAACGCTGTCTCATACTCTTGAAAGGAGAGTAACATGATGAAGAACTCACTCAGGATCTGGTGGGTATTTCTGTTAGTAGCGTTATTCATCTCCCTGCTGGCAAGTTGCGGCAAGAAGGGAACCAAAAGCGGAAATGGGGCAGACTTTATCGCTTTCCTCTCCAGCCGATCCGGGGACTGTTATCTCCATACCATGAGTTCGGATGGAAGCGATCAAAGGAAGCTGGAAGAGGCGCGGTCATGTTATGGTACCTATGGTCGACATCCGCTCCTGTCCCCGAGCCGGACAAGAATAGCCTTCGCTCAAGAAAATAGGATTCAAAGCTATCCGATTCAAAGCTGGGCCATGATCGTGAATGCTGACGGTTCTGGAATGGATACCCTCGTGATAGATACCCAGCTTCATTCCTTCGTTTTTCTGGGAGATTGGTCACCTGATGGAAGCAAATTGGTCTATCATCTCTCATCAACGGATACCTCAAAGATGGGAGTCTATGTGATAAATCCCGACGGGTCAGGGAAGCTGAGATTGGATCAGGGCATTGACCCCAGATTCTGCGGAAACGATAAGGTGGTCTATGCACAGCTCGGGGGTAGGGGTATCTACGTAATCGGGACGAATGGACAGGATAAAAGACGGTTGCAGGAGGCACCCTCGGGTGTTTTAGAGAAACCAGCGGGTTCGTCGGACGGCAAACGGGTCGCGTTCTGCCGGGGATTAGTTGTCCCGCCCCCAAACCAAAGGTGTTGGCTGGAGATTATCGAGTCGGACAGTTCGGGACAAATCCAGTTGGCCGAAATACCTAACGTATATATGATTGACGACATAGAATTCTCGCCTGACAACAAAAGGATCTTGGTTCTCGCCGTCGGTGAAATGAGCGCTGAGATATACGTCGTGAATACCGATGGCTCGGATTTTCGCCCCTTGACCGACAACAGCGCCGTCCCCGGGGGTGCCCGCTGGTCACCAGATGGCAGTCGAATCGTCTTTACCTCTACGAAAGACGGAAACCAGGAGATTTACACGGTCAACACCTCAGGTATTCCGCTTCCGAGGAGACTGACCTATCACCTGGCATATGATAATCGTCCTGATTGGTGAGACCATAGAAGAGCTCTGAATCGGGATGGCTGCACGGAACGAAAGTTTGCTTTGAACTCACCCTACCCTGCTGCTCACTATATTTCAGATCAGAGAGCCAAAGGCACTCGCGAACGGCCCGGCGTGTCGGGGAAAGAAATCCGCTGGGGGCAGGCTGGTCGGTCCCAGGCGAAGAGCTGGGCAATCAGATCGCTGTACAGAGATTCGTCTGAAAGACACAGGCAGGAGCCACCAATTTCCACTCAGGCTCCATGCAGACGGGGACAGCTCGGTGAGAATACCTGCTCCATTCTCAAGACTTCTTACAACGAATCGCCCGGACAGCAGCCCCGGGGAAACCACAGTTCGCCAGGACCCGAACCTCAAGTAGATAGATGATGTCAAAGAGAAGTCCCCAGTTCCTTTCAGTTCCCTCTTCATGGGGAATATGGTTGAAGGTATAGTTGATCCTTGGCTCACCTTTAATGGATTTTACCGGAAGCGAAAAATCATAACTTAAGATGAAGGTCTGATCGCGGTCCGAATGCTTTTGCTAAGGGTAACCCAGCTCACGTTGAAAAGCAGACTTTCAATTGCGGGCATAGAACCCGCCAAAGGATGCAGGTCGCTAGAATAGACGTGGATTTAGCGGTGTTACCTATCGCCATGATTGGCGATAACTTGTAACTTATTAAGCCTACGAGAAATAGAGCCGGCGGATCGCATATTGCGTTGTCAGCTTCGCAAGAACCTACGTAGCATAAGATAGATAGCTCAGGGTCTCTCGGGGAACAACTAAAAGAGCCGCCGAGAGTTAGGTACCGTTCGTCGAAGCATCGTTATACGGCATGGTTTTTGTATTGTTAAGGGCGATGAGTTACGTCTTTAGCGAAATGTGTGTTAAATGGAGATGATGAAGATGAAAAAATACAGAACCGCCGCGATCCTTGGTCTTTCGCTTTTACTCTTGATGTGCAGCGAGACCAAAAACCCCGTGACGGGTCCGGGTGAAGACCCGACAGGCTTCAAGTTCAAGTCTCTGCAAAGTGGCTGCGGAGGAGACTCACTTGATACGATGGCTGAAGCTGCATTTGAATTGTCGCAGGGCGAATGTAAGAGGGGCTTGTACAAGGGTGCACCGGAAGCCTCCGGGGATAACTTGGCGGATTCGGTCCTGGTCTGGTTCAGCACTGATACAGTGTGGGTAATGCACAAGAATGCCTTCGAGAATTGCTGTTCAGTGATCCTGGGCGAAGTGATACAAACTCCCATGGGCTTCGATGTCTTTGAGCACGATACCTCAAAGCATTTGTGCCGCTGTATGTGCTATTTCGATATCGTCACGACGATATACGGCGTCTCACCCGGGGTTCATCTTATCCGGGTGTTCGACACCTCCGGCAATCTTGTGGGCGAGGTGGAGCTGATGATCCCCCCCAAGGGCGACACGGTAATCTTTAGCTCCAGTGGCGACACGATCCTGGTGACTCACCAGGATGCGTTTTACAATTGCTGTTCAGAGATCGCAGTCAACGTGGTGCAGACTGCAAGAGGGTTCGATCTGTTTGAGCGTGATACCAGCGGAGAACGTTGCAACTGCATGTGCGATTTTGACATCACCACCATAATCTCCGGGGTTCCTGAAGGCAGCTACGTCGTCAGAGTCTTCGACATATATGGCCGTTTCCTTGATTCCGCGGTCGTTGACATTTCACCTAAGTTCGCGGCATTTGAATCCTCGCAGGGCGAATGTAAGACAGGCTTATACAAGGGTGGCCCGGAAGCCTCCGGGGATAACTTGGAGGATTCGGTCGTCGTCTGGTTCAACGCGGACACAGTGTGGGTGATGCACAAAAACGCCTTTGAGAACTGTTGTTCGGAAATTCTGAGCGACGTGGAACGGACTCCCCAGGGGTTTGATGTCCGCGAGTATGACATAGCCACCTCTTATTGCTATTGCCTGTGCTATTTTGATCTCGTCACCACCATCTACGAGGTCCTCCCTGGCGTGTATGTTATCAGGGTGTTCGACACCTCTGGTGTCTGCGTGGGTGAAGTAGAGCTGGAGATTCCCCCGGCGTGAAGAGGCTGAAAAGCGGTCCCCAAACAGCGGTCTCTTGCTTTTGACGACCTTTGAGCTTGTTGCGAAACTCAACCACCGGCTACAAGGCCGGCCTGATTTCCGATCGAACTCTACGTCTTTCTTTCCTGTAAACAGGCCAAAAACCCCGTAGGCAAACCTTCTTCTTCAAGAGAAACCACCGCCGAGACTGCAGTTAACGACGAGCCCCTCGATTTGCCAGATCGAAGGGCTCAACCGCTATCGTATAGACTGCTTGTTTGGAGCTATTTGACCAGTACCATTTTTTTCGTCTGTGTGCGTCCTCCAGCTTGCAACCTGCACAGGTAAATTCCATTTGCCACCTTTTCTCCACTTTCGGCACGACCATCCCAGATCACCGTTTTTGTGCCCGCGGTCTGATACCCGTCCATCAGAACCTTCACCTCTTGACCGATCAGATTATACACAGTCAGCCTAACGTAAGAGTCCTCAGGCAGAATGTAGGCAATTTGTGTCTGAGGGTTGAAGGGGTTAGGATGAGGTTCCAGAAGCTGGAAGTCCCCGCGTACCGGTCCATCTCCTTCAGGCGTCTCTGTCCCAATGGGTGAACTTAAGATGGACTCTTCCAATTTGCCGGCCAGATAAAGCAACACCTGTGCCGACTCGGAGCGAATATGTTTGCCGGATTGAGCCCTAACATGGTTCCTGAAGGCCTTCAGGCTTCCCAGGGCCCCTTCATATTTTCCGGCCTGCAGCAGTGAATGTACCGCATTCAACTGGCTTTTAAAGCTGTTGGCAATTCCATGATTATCGATTGATCCGTTTTCCAAATAAAGACCCACTGCCTCTGACAGAGCCGCGGCTCCTTCGGCGGGATCAGATAGTATGGACAGGTCAATTACTCTCCCCTCGGAGTAGTAGGCCACGGGCGAATGCGAAATGAGCAAATCTCTCACCACATTATAGACAAAAAGACCAGTTTCCAAGAGATTGTTGACCTGAAATCCCGGGATCTGATTGAGGAAGGGAACTACCTCATCCGGAACAGTAACAGAATAAGTCGCGGATGGATCCAGCGGTTGACCGCCGATGGTGATCGTGGAGTAGTCTACTCTGGAGCCGGGAGGATCTGCCAAGTTATACACATACGACAAATTCGAGCCATGCAAGAAGAAATCCTCCACGTGCGGAAGATTATAAACCGAGAACTCCAGACCGGAAATAATTGACATCCCGTCTGTCTCGAACGTCACCAGTTTAAGCCCCAAGCCGGAGACCTCATCAAAGCCGTATGGGACTGCCTGAAATATGTCTGCCCCCTTGACATCTCCCTGATAGATCGTTTGGGAGATAAATCCCTGTGGCTGGAAGGCGATACGTGTACCGGTTTCGTCTCTGAAGGCATCGGATGCTAAGTTCCCCAGGGCATTATCCTTAAACAGCCCCTCTCCAAGAGGCTTTCTGAGCTCAGTGACTGTTTGAGCAACCACATCCGTATATACCGGGCCGAACCTGGGGTCCGCCTCTACCTCCGCTGCCAAGTTGTCAATCATGGCCGCTACCGTGGGTTCTTCCGGAACTGATGAGTCCACGGACATAAGCTGGTACTCCCAGCTCTTTTTAGTCCCGGCATCTACAACGATGCTCAATTTGCCTACAAATCTCCCGAATTCTCCTGCCTGAAGTACCAGGGTGTTTCCGATCTGAATGGGCGACTCAATTACTGTATGAGAATGTCCACCCACTATGATGTCGATCCCGGAGACGGACGACGCCACCGCGGGGTCAAAATCTGCGCTCAGGTGGGAAAGAAGGATCACTAGGTCACAGTCGTGACCCACTTTCAATGAATCCACCCAGGCCTGAGCCACGGACAGGGGCGGCAGAACCACCACGGGTGAAGGATTGGCCATCTGATTGGTCCACTCGGTCAAAAGGCCGAACACGCCGACCTTCAAACCGTCATACTCCATAATGGCGTATGGCTGGATGAAATTGCCCAGCTCCGGGTCACCGGAAACATCCAGGTTAGCGCATAGCACCGGGAAGCCTTCAGCCGGAAAACCCGCTTCATTCAGCACGTATTTCAAAGTAGAGGGGAAGAAATCGAACTCGTGATTTCCTAATGCCATGGCATCATAACCCAAGCCTTTCATGACTTCGAGCTCAGCCACGCCCAAGTATTTCTGAAACATGAAATCGCCCACAAAAATGTCGCCAGCGTGCAGAAGCATAACATTTGGCTCAGTCATCCTGATCATCCCAACCAGCGTACCGATTCTGGCCATTCCACCCCAGGTCCAGTTGCCCTCTGCATCCTTGGGACCATAGGGCAGAAGATGGGAATGGGTATCATTAAGATGTAGTATGGTTAAGGTATCGAGCTCGGCTTGAGCCAGAGAGAACGTACCCAAAACCCCGATTACACAGACTATTACCAATAACCTTTTCATCTTTGTCCTCCTGCGTATCCCGTGGTTGAACATTACCCGAACCGTATCCCTTCCCAAAAGCTATAAAGTCTTCCAATCACCTCCTTCGACCAGCTTCACTTTATTAAATCTCGCCTTCAAGCTCCATTTATCGCTTGTTGGACTCTGAATGCGTCAGAGCGCAATATGAATATAGGCGCGGCCTGTCCGGAGGACAGAACGAACAGAGAAACAGCCCAGACAGACGACCAGCCCTGAGAGTCCTTTAGCCACTTGTAGCCTCCTTTCAGGACTAAGAGGCTTGAAATCGTGAATCGGGAGACACCCCCCGTACCTGCGCCCTTTACCTTTTAATTTAGTCCCAAATCCCAAGAAAGTCAAGCAAAATCCTCTCATCCATGAGAATAGATCGTTTCAAGCCAGCCAAGAAAACGGGGGACAGGGCCTAAACTCCCCGCTTGGCTCTAACAGGTCGATCCTCGGGCCGAGACACCCACGTACTGATCTTTCACTTTTTGATTGACAACCCAAGAGGAAGTAAGTAAGTTGGTAACGTAAATCAATAAACAGAGAGTGACTTGCTTTTGCACTGGCACGCTGCACTGTGAAACCAGGGGAGATGAACTTGAGTTCAGGGGAAGATCTCAGACAGTCCCACCAGGTTGTTTTCTTTCCGCAGTTGTTCCTGCCCCCTATGTTGGGATCGAAAGAGGGGGAATACGGCTACTAATTCGCAGACCAGACCTTTCTGCGAACCAATCCCAACTTCTGAAGCATTTTCTGAGATCTTCCCTCTGAAATTACCCATGGCGATGGCTGTCAGACAGGTAGGTGGTTATTGTGGGTTCACCCTTGAGCTGTCTGAGGTCCGTTGAGTTGCTCACTTCTGGCAGACGGAGTTTATCATGAGAATAAAAACTAAAACAGTTCCGGTGAAGTGGGTGTGTTCTGCTGTGCTCCTGGGGAGTTTACTGCTTCTCGTGGCGTATGACGAGAAAGGGGCTTTTGGGCAAGAAGATGCCGGAGCACGTGCAGCTGAAGGAAGCAACTTGTCCAGCCAAGAAGCCCGAAAACTCGAGGAACAGCTCGCCGCAGATCCTGATGATTTGCCTTTACGTACCAAGTTGCTGGGGTACTACTTTCTTAGGGCATATGAGTCGGACTCCGCCAGGCGCGAACGTCAGAAACACATACTGTGGATCATCAGAAACCACCCCGAAGCAGAGGTTGCCGGCCTTCCGTTTGTTTATCTCGATCCACGGCTTGACGGCGATTCGTATGACCAAGCCAGGCGGCTCTGGCTGGAGCAAATAGAAAGTCACGAGGATGATCCTGCTGTAATTGGAAATGCCGCCAACTTCTTTTTCCTTGGCGACATCGATCTGTCCGAGGAGCTTCTAAAGAAAGCCCGGAGGCTTGAGCCCGATAATCCAGAATGGTCCAGGCGTTTGGGGCGTCTTTACGCTCTTAGAATGACAAACGAGCCGTCTGATCTGAGAAAAGCCTACGCCGCGAGATCACTGGCACACCTGGAGAATTCACTAGTTGACACCACAGATAGACTGCACAGGTTCTATCTGCTTTCGGACCTAGCCAAGACCGCTTTCGAGGCAGAGCAGTGGGAAAAGGCCAGAGCTTGTGCAGATGAACTGCTCGAGCTCGCGCCGCAGTACCACGATAACTGGAACTATGGAAACGCGGTCCATCACGGAAACCTGATTCTTGGCAGACTCGCATTAAGATCCGGAGATCCGAGCAAGGCCAAGGGATATCTGATTCAGGCAGCGAAGACGCCAGGTTCACCTCAGCTTAAGTCCTTCGGACCGTCAATGGGGCTAGCAAAGGAGCTCTTGAGGGAGGGTGAGAAGGAAGCAGTCATTGAGTATCTCAAGCTCTGTGCTCAGTTCTGGGAGTCCGGGAGAGGGCAATTGACCAAATGGATAGACATCATCGAGGCGAATGGGGAACCTGACTTCGGCAGCAATGTTAGTTATTGAGCGGAGCCTCACCGGTCATATTAGTTCGGTGAGTCGTTGAAACATCGCGTTTTCAAATTTCTGTATAACCACTTGACCTAAGGCAACGGGGTCTTTACGAATACAATCCAAGCCCGCCTTCCGGGACACCAAAATCGTCAGAAGATACATAAGACGGGGGTCTTTTCGGAAAGAACTGGCCCAGGCTTTGTCCTTTACTTGTTCCCCGGGCCGGGTCTTAGGGGAATCACTTCTTTGCTTTGGCAAGAGTAATCTTCAATACTCCGTTTCTGTAAGTCGAGCGAAGCGGTCTTTTCTTTACCGCGGATGGCAGACGGATCTTTTGGTGATATTTCTTACCTGAATCCTCTGCCGTGACTTCTACTATTCGGTCTTTTACTTTTATCCCGATCGTCTCCTTCCCCACCCCTGCTATCCGGGAAATGATGACAATTGTGTGAGCCTTCTCCACCAGTTGGACTCGGGGCGACCCACGTCTAGGTCTGTCCAGTTTTATTGAGAAACCGTATACAGCTTTAACCCCCTTGCTGCCAAGACCCTTAATCTCACCGGTGCGGGTAAACTCTGACCTTCCCTTTCGCCGCGATCCGCCAGCCGAGTCGATCAATCGGTTGATCTCTTTGAATACTGCGCCAAGATCAGGCTTTCCCGTTTTCAGGTCGATGTCAAAGCGAGTGTTTGGGGTTGCTCTCTTCTTCTTTCTCTCCATCTCTTCTCCATCCTATAGCTACGTACTTTTCCCTATCGAGGATTAAAAATTCTTAGACTCAGCCGGGTGCTTGCTCCCGGTCTGCTGCCACAATGGGGTAGGAAAATCTCTACTTCGCCGCGATGTGAAGTCCTTACTGAACCTGCGTTGGCTTCCGAATCTTCTAAAGGACGCGAATCCCGGAGCAGTCACAGCGTCGGGTGAGGCTGCATGAATCTTTTTATAGTTGGCACCACGAAAATAGTAAGGTATATCCCCAGGCGTTTTGAACACTGCCGTATCCAAAGCGAAAAGCCCTTGGCTGCGGTTAGAGTCATAAACGGCTTGACAAAAGCAGGATCGCTTTTATGTTATGAATTGGGAATGGCAATCCTTATGTTTGGCCAGGAGTGACAAGGCTGAATTTGTGCTCGCCAATAGCGATACACGGGTGATCTCCTGCTAAACCATGCTGCGGACCGAGACGATTTTCGACCGTGCCAATTGGAGTGTAATCAATGAAGCTATTCGCTTGCAGAGAACGGGAAGGTCGATAAGATCGATGTTCAAGTCCACCCCGGGCTTGCCCGAGATACATCCTTGAACTGAAGATTCGAATTCTGCCGGCTTCCAAAACGACGGTCGGATTGCTGAGTAAACCCTGTCTGTAATTCCACACGTATGTTAGTCAATTCGCCTCATCTAGGAGAGATCTTAGCTTTATCCTGCGCCATACTCTGGGCCACCGCAGTCATTCTGTTCAGGAAGAGCGGAGAAACAGTTGCTCCTTCCGGCTTGAATCTCTTCAAGAACACTCTGGCACTGGCTCTCTTCGTACTGACCTCTCTGGTATTGCGAGCCTCCCTCTTCCCGCAAGCCTCAGCCGGTGACTACTTTTTGGTTTTGGCAAGCGGTATAATCGGGCTTTCGATATCAGACACCCTTTTCTTCAGAAGCCTCAACCTGCTGGGGGCGGAACTATCAGCCATTGTGGACTGCCTTTACAGTCCGTTCATTATCGGGCTCTCGGTTCTTTTGATAAGCGAAAGCATGAGTGCGCTGCAAGTCTTGGGTGTGTTTTTAATCGTCTCGGCCGTTTTGGCCGTCTCGGGAATAGGAGATAGAAAGCACATCTCGCGTCACGACCTGACCCTGGGCATACTGCTTGGTGTTCTGGCCATGGCTACGATGGCGGTTGGGATTGTGATGATCAAACCATTGCTCAACCGCTCTCCGCTTCTGTGGGTAGTGGAAGTTCGGCTTTTTGCCGGATGCGTGGGGCTGAGCGTTTATCTTTTATTCCATCCCCGGCGAGGTCAGATTGTGGGTTCCTTGATGTCGGTAAGAAACTGGCAATATATGCTGCCGGGGTCGTTCTTGGGCGCCTATCTCTCCATGATCGTCTGGATGGGAGGAATGAAATACACCCAGGCTTCCATTGCTTCCGCTTTGAACCAGACCAGCAACGTCTTTGTCTTCATTCTAGCTGCACTCCTTCTGAAGGAACCAGTCAATCTCATTCGCGTCATCGCCATAATCCTGGCTTTTTCAGGTGCTTTCATTGTCTCTTTCGGGTGAGTTCCAGAAGGTGAGACTAAGTCACGCGTTTATCGATAATCCGGTCGGCAGGATAAACATTGTGGACTTGGGCAAGCGCGGACGGCAGTTCTTCTAAGCCTCAAAGACGATTCTACCGCCTAAGATGGTGCATTCCACCTTGGTGTCAGGGATTTCCTCGGGGCTTATTTCGAAGATATCCTGAGAGAGAACCACCAGGTCCGCCAGTTTTCCGACTTGGATTGAACCCTTAAGATTCTCCTCATAGGAAGCGTAGCTTGCCCATTGAGTGTAGGCAGAGACCGCGTCAGCCACGCCGACTCTTTCCTGCGGATACCAGCTTTCTTTTGCTTCGATTCTTTTGCGGCAAACGGCAGCGTGGATTCCCATCCACGGATTCAGGGTCTCTATAGGCGCGTCAGAACCGAACACCAATTTCGCCCCGCTCTTGAGAAGAGTATTGAAGGCGTAAGCTAATTTGCAGCGTTTGCCCCAGTATTTTTCCGCAATGTCAATATCAGCGGGAGCATGTACCGGCTGAACCGAAGCGACTACTTCAAGCTCTCTAAATCTGTCCGTATCCTTAGGATGAAGAAGCTGCACGTGCTCGATGCGGTGTCTCAATCTGCTCTCTCCTTTAGTCTCTCCGATTGAAGCCTCGATTGCGTTTAGAGACTGATGCACAGCCTTATCTCCTATTGAATGGATGGCCACACTTATTCCAGCCCGGCCGGCTTTGGCGACCAGATCCGACAATTCCTCCTGAAGGGTAACCTCGACCCCCAGATCGTCTCTTGAGCCTTCAAATGGCTCAAACATCAGTGCCGTCTGAGATCCCAGGCTGCCGTCCGAATAGATCTTCACGCCGCCGAATCTCAGATTCTCGTTCCCGAATCCAGAGAGCAAACCCACGCTTACCGCGGAGTCCAGATCCTGGACAGGAACCCAGGAACAAACACGCAAAGTCAGCTCTTCATCCAATCGAAGCCGTTCAAAAAGAGGAAACGCTCCAGGATCGTCGTGATTGTGGATTCCGGTCAACCCGTAGCTGTTGGCAATTTTCATAGCCTCTCTGAGCAATTCCTTTGAGTGTGCCACCGAAGCCGTTGGAACTTTCTCCCAGACCAAGCTGCACGCGTTTTCTTCTAAGATTCCCGTAGGTTCTTTGGTTTGAAGATCTCGCTCTATTCTTCCGCCGGGCGGATCTTGTGTCTCCTTGTCGATTCGGGCTTGCTCCAGAGCTTTCGAGTTGACCCAAAGAAGGTGGTGGTCTTTGCTCTGCAAAGCTGCCGGAGCATTAGGCCAAACCTCGTCCAGAATCTTCTTGGTGAAATGAGATTTACCTCCGAGTATGTTTCTGTTCCATCCTCTGCCCACAAGCCATTCGTTCGGGCGCAGCTTTGTACAGAAAGACTTGATGGCGGATAAGAGCGCGTCAAAGGAGCTGATTCCGTCCAAGTTCACCCTTTTCAGCGAGCTCGCAAAAGCAAGAAAATGCGTGTGGCAGTCAATCAAACCGGGAATTACAGTCTTTCCACTTAGATTTATGACCTTGAAGTTTTTCCTTCCAAGATTCTCAACCTCTGAGCTCTTGCCAACGGCAATTATCTTCGAGTCTCTGATGGCTGCCGCTTCAGCTTTGGGAAGCTGAGGATTCATGGTATAGATGTTTCCATTAAGCAGCATCAAGCCTTCCATTCCTTGCATTCTCCTCCGTCTAGCCTCATCCCCAATCTCTCCCTCTCCATTCCTGGAAAGGACGGACGCAGGCGGATAGGTAATCAGCGATCCCTCTTACCGTCCAGCAAGAATTCTCTTGTCGCCCTCCCTCTGAGTGACTCCCAATTGATCCAGTTTTTCTGCGATGGGCACCATGTATTTTCGGGTGGTGTTAAGATGTTCTCTCAGCTGGCTCACCGTTGCTTCGCCACGCTTGCGAATAAACTCCACCACTTTCATCTTTATCATCTCAAAATCCTCATCTCTGAATAGAACGCCATCTTTTAACTCAACCAGCTGACCCTGCTCTATCAGAAACATAAGGACCTGTTCGTGTTCGGCTTCCAGATTCTGTATCTCATCTTTGGTCGGAGGAGAAAGCGGACTCGAAGCAAACCTCTGCAAAATCTCTTCAGATAATTTCTTCTGCTGGTTAGAAAGCGCCGGCTTATGGGTGGGAAGGCGCAGATACATTCGCTGTTGAACGATATTTTTCTCTTTAACCATATGTTTGATAATCTCGTCAAACAAACTGTCGTCTATCTTCAGCCGACTGGCAAGCCCTGCCATCTTCGCTCCTATCTTGAATGGGAAATTATCGTGAGTCTTCTGGATCTCAGACAGGATCTGCTCTGTGGCCTGTTTCCATTTCGACAAATCTGCCACCAAATCACCCGTGGAAAACAGCCTTCCCTCCTTCTTTAACTGATCCAAGCTGGATTGGATCTGTTCTCGACTGAAGTTGCTCGATCTCAAGATATCTCTTTTTGATATCAATCCCCTTTTCTTCAATTCAGCAAGAATCAGATCGAAGGGGTCCTGGCTCAATCTTCTCTGAAGGTCGGAAATAAACTCAACATCTTTTCTTTTGCGGACTTTGGGAAAAACGTCCAGCACGACCCCACCACCCACGGTAATCTGTGGCGAAGGCAACCTGAGAATGAAATGATCTCCGATTCGGGCAAGCACTTTCCCCTTGCACATAAACTCCACGAAAGCTGAGCCTTCCGGCGGAATTTGATCCTTGTCCAGAATTCTTGCTTTAGCCTGGAGCTCCGTGGTTCCCAATATCAGGAGCAGATTGGCATTGTGTTTTATAGGAGATTTTAAGGTGGAGACAGTGTCTACCTTGGCAATGAAGGCCTCAACTGTCTCATCCTGACCCGGGCTGGTAATCACATCTCCCCTGTCTAACTTCTCCTTTTCGATTCCTGCCAAATTCATGGCCACCCGGGTTCCGGGTCCAACTTCCTGCTGGATTTTTTTGTGAGTTTGAAGTTCCCTTATTCGGGAACGAATCCTTTGTGGAAGAATTTCGATTTCTTGGCCGGATTGAAAACTTCCATCCCTCAGTGTTCCAGTGACCACGGTTCCCCTTCCCGACATGGTGAAGACCCTGTCGATGTACATTCTCGGCTTGCCTAGGTCTTTTCGGGCCTTTAGCCGGGAGATCATCTCAACGATCTGCTCATGTGTCTGATCTATCCCGATCTTTTCTGCGGAGGAGACCCTGACTACAGGAGCATTCTCCAGAATAGTGCCCTTTACTCTACTCTTAATATCGTCTTCCACTAAATCCAACCAGTCAGGGTCGACCAGATCGATTTTGGTAATGGCCACTATGCCTGTCTGTATCCTCAGCATATCCAGAATTTGCAGATGTTCTTCGCTCTGGGGCATCCATCCGTCATCTGCGGCAACCACAAATATCACCGCATCAATTCCGCCCACTCCGGCCACCATGTTTTTGACAAATCTCTCGTGTCCCGGAACGTCCACAATTCCCACTTCGCTACCATCAGGCAGGGAAAGCCAGGCGAAGCCTAAATCAATGGTCATCCCTCTTTCTTTTTCTTCCGGAAGTCTGTCGGGATCAATGCCCGTCAGAGCTTCCACCAGCTTAGACTTTCCGTGATCGATATGTCCGGCAGTACCGAGAACAAACATGTAAACTTAGAGTTTGGCGGGTTGTTTAGGTTCGGGCCTGTTACCTCTCCCCCTTTTGGTCCCCCTCTCCATGAAATGGAGAGGGGGAGACAGGGGGTGAGGTTTCTGAATGAAAAGCCTCAGTCTGCGCAGTCGTCGGCAGAATATAACGCTGGACCGCTTTAGAATCAACTTCTTTTGAGAAAAATGTTTTTGATGGCGGAAACTAAAATCTCATCTTGATGCGGAAAAACAGTCCTGAGGTCTAAGACGAACTTATCGTTCTCTATTCTTCCAATTATAGGTGGCGATTCCTCTCTGAAGTGTCTGGCTTGTTGGTCAGCGGATAGGTCGATTGGCCTGTGAACGGATGAAACGGATAGTACTATGGTGGGTAAGGTTTCACCTGGAAGCGAGCCACCTCCGACTGTGCTCTGACTCTCCTGAATAGTGACCTCGATATTCGATTTGCCCAATTCCTCTCTGATTTTCTGCGCCCTGGCCTGCAAACTATCGAGCGGAGCGCTTATCATCTGCCAAGCGGGAATCTTTGTGGTGGCTTCTCCCTTAAGATAATAAAGCAGAACTCTCTCAAGGCCGGCAAGAAACATCTTGTCCAGCCGGAGAGCACGATGCAACGGATGCGTTTTGAGAATTTCTATATATTTTTTCCTTCCCAGGATTATGCCAGCCTGAGGCGCACCCAGGAGTTTGTCCCCCGAGAAACAAACCAAGTCTGCGCCAGCTGAAAGAGCCTCGAAAGCGGTAGGTTCGTGTGCCAGCTCAAAATCCTCTGTTCTCAGCAAGACGCCGCTGCCTAGGTCTTCCACCACACAGAGTTTGTGTTTCTTTCCGAGTTTAGCCAATTCGCCTATTGACGGCCTCTCCGCAAAGCCAATCATCTTGAAATTGCTCTGATGGACTTTCAGCAGAAGGGCTGTTTCGGGCGTGATGGCATTTTCGTAGTCGGAGATGCTGGTCTGGTTAGTAGTCCCTACTTCTTTCAAGGTTGCGCCGCTTAAGGCCAAAATCTCAGGAATCCGGAAGCCTCCGCCGATCTGAACCAACTCACCTCTCGAGACTATCACCTCTTTGCCTTTGGCCAGAGCGGTTAAGATCAAAAGTACAGCTCCGGCATTGTTATTGACCGCCAATGCGGCTTCGGCTGAAGTTAAAGCGCACAGAAGCTTTTCAAGAAAAATACCTCTTTTACTTCTTTTGCCCTCTTTAAGGTCGAACTCCAGATTGTTGTAACTTGAACTTATGTTTCTGATGAACGAAAGCGTACCCTCATCTAAGGGAGCCCGTCCCAGATTAGTATGCAGGATTACTCCCGTTGCGTTGACCACTGCCTTTAAGGCGGGCGAGGTCTCCTTGGCTATGATGTCTTTCACCTTCTGAAGTATATCCGCAGCGGAGATCGAATCTTTGCCTTTCTTTATCTCCTCTCTTATCATCTCTACAACTTGCTTGACAGTCGCCGCCACCAGGGGATGAGAGAATTCATCAATCTCAGATTGAAGTTCAGGGAACTGAAGTATCTTTTCCACGCTGGGAATCTGCCTGAGCTTTTCCTGGATTATCTTTTCACCCGGATTCGACATCTTTCATCCTCTATTATCTCGCCGATGGCTCTCGCATCTTGAACTCCCTTGGCAAGCAAACTTTCCAGAAGCTTCGCTTCCTTTTCTTTGGGCACTGAGATGAGCAATCCTCCCGAGGTCTGCGCATCGCAAAGTGTTAGCTTTTCCTCGTCTGTTACGCGCTCATTCCAATCCACATTTTCATTAGCAAACTTCTGATTTGTCAAGGTGCCACCTGGGACTATTTTGTCCTTCGCCAGCTTTAGAGCAGGCTCAATTACGGGAACCTTCGACACAAAAACTTCTGCTCCGACTTTTGAAGTCTGCACGAGCTCACACAGATGCCCCAGAAGCCCGAACCCAGTGACATCAGTGCAAGCATTGATTCCTACTTCCAACATCGACTCAGAGGCGTATTTGTTTAGGGTAGCCATGATTTCAACCACCTTATGCACCAGACTTTCATCCGCCATTCCCCTTTTTATGGCGGTGGCAATGATACCCGTACCCAAGGGTTTGGTCAAGACCAACGAGTCCCCTGGCCTGGCTCCGGCATTACTTATTATCTTCTGCGGGTGGATCGTTCCAACCACTGCCAATCCATATATGGGTTCTTTTGTCTTTATGGTATGACCTCCGATTATGACCGCCCCCGCCTCCTGAGCTTTTTCTGCGCCCCCTTTCAGAATCTCATCTAATGCTGACAACGGCATGGTCTTAGGAGGATACCCCACTATGTTCAGAGCCGACATCGGCTTGGCTCCCATGGCATAAACGTCACTCAACGAATTGGCTGCGGCAATGGACCCGTAATCATAGGGATCATCTACAATGGGCGGAAAGAAATCCACCGTGTGGACTATGGCTAAATCCTCGGATATTTTGTATACTCCTGCATCATCCACGGAATTAA
Source organism: uncultured Ignavibacteria bacterium (assembly GCA_964348415.1). Lineage (GTDB taxonomy): Bacteria > Zixibacteria > MSB-5A5 > MSB-5A5 > SM1-73 > SM23-73-3. The sequence continues at coordinate 39,392 of CAYGCR010000024.1, forward strand.
AACCCACCAGAATATTGGGATCGTTCTGCTTCGGCAAATGACCCAGAACCTGGGTCAGGTCATCCGGACCACATTTTGCGGCTCACCCGGAGCTGGATGCCAGAGCAGTCAGTTTGATTTTCTCTTCTCCCTTCATTTCACCTACCGAGGAGCCTAGGTATGTACTCATCTGTATTATGAGCTAGAACTGGATCATCTTTCCCACACCATTTGAGATGAAATCCTCTCCGCATTCTTCCTGGAACATCTCTCTGGTTTTATCACCAGAGCAGTGACAAGGAGCCACCTTCTTAATCTCCAAATCTCTGAAGCCCTTTATCAGCTCTTTGACCTCGGATGCCGTGAGATTCAAAAGATGAAACCCTCCCAGAACCAGATAGATATCTTCCCCAGTGATCTTCTTGGCTTCCTTCAGTATCTTGACTATCCCGGGATGAGCACAACCGGTTATCACCACCAAGCCCCTGCTTGTCTTTACGATCAAAGATTGCTCTTTTATGAATGTGCCCAACTGTCCAGTGGTGCTTGCGTTTTCATGAACGGTCGTTGGATCGGCAACCTCCACTACCTTCGCTTTATGCGACGCCACCCTATTTTTGAAATCGTTAGAAAACGACTTGGGTAGGAACACCGTAAGGTCAGAGTTCAGCTCTAACATGCCCATCAGACCACCGATATGATCGCCATGTGCGTGCGAAAGGACGACCATATCAATATCTTTTGGATCCATCTGCAGTTTTTTCACGTTCGCCAGCAGGGTGGGACTGTCAGCACCAGTATCGAAAAGAATATTCTCCTTCCCTGCTTTCACTAAACAGGAGAACCCCCATCCCGTTTTCAGATCGGGATTGTACTGATAGTTGTCATATAATGTGATCATAGTGACCTCCTGTCCCATCGAATCCTGTTCAGCATCCTCCTCACCTATCGCAGTCAGAGAAAAGATGAAAAGGAGCAGGCTGAGCAGCAGTACGGAGGAGAATAAAGATAAGTACGACCTCATGGCGCCGTCTCGCCCATCCACCTGTGAACGAAATTAAAATAAGCGGAAGGGGTGGGAATCGAACCCACCTCCCCCTGGCCAACCAGGGAGACCACGGATTTGAAGTCCGCAAGGACCACCAGATCCTATCCACTTCCGTCAATCACAATATAATACCCAATCTGGGATTGCGCAAATCTTTAGTGTGTTTCCTTTGTATTCCAGAGTAATATAAACATGAAATTTATCGTTTGTGTTTGCCCTTTGATTCGCTATATTATCCAAAGGTCTGCCAGTCTAATTATACAACGGAGCAATCATGGAAACTGAAAGACAATATCTCCTGAAAAAAGCAGGCATAGTCGCCATGGCGAAGTTATACCCCGGCGGCTTTGAAGAGCTAACTCCCAAGGACAGGGTTCTAGCTTACTACCTGTATGAGGCGGCAGCCGGTCGAGACATAATTTACGATCAAAACTACCTACAGCGGCTTGCCATCAGGAGCGTTCTCGCGGCAGTAGTCACTCATTCCCGCCAAACTAAGCAGGCCATTATGAAACACCAGTCGAAATATCCGAGTAAGATTTAAACACAAGGGGAAAAACAAATATATCAGGTATGGAGAGCCAGACTCCAGAAACATTGCCGGACGTCTTGACCAGGGCTGAAAATCTGGAGTGTTCACCTTTAGGTGAACCAAGGAGAGCATGCTATCCTCGGGTGGCTTTAGGTCAAGCTGAAGTGGGAGATCCCGCCAGAGGCGGGGCTTGACACTGCCGGAGAATGTGTCCGGCTGGGTCTTCTGAAAATTCGACTGTGTATTGAGGCAACTATATGGCAATTTCAGTGATGGTTGGCGATTTCGCCATCGGAGAGGGAAATCAGCTGGCTCTAATTGCTGGCCCATGCGTCATCGAATCGGAAGAGACCCTTCTTAAAACATGCGAGAGAATCAGAGAGATCGCTTTCCGTCAAAAAATCCCGTTCATATTCAAGAGTTCCTATTCCAAAGCTAATCGTCTGAAAGTCGATTCCTATTCAGGTCCCGGTCTGGAAGAAGGGCTGAAAATCCTCGACAAAACAAAAAAGGAATTCGACGTTCCTGTTCTTACGGACATTCACAATCCGGATGACGCTCTTCCTGTCTCACAGGTGGCAGACGTTTTGCAGATTCCCGCGTTCTTATGCAGGCAGACCGATCTTGTCCTGGCTGCCGCCAAAACCGGAAAGCCCATCAACATAAAGAAGGGGCAATTCGTGGCACCGGAAGATATGCTTCTGATTGCTCAAAAGGCTGAATCTGTCGGAAACAAAAATATCCTGCTAACTGAGCGGGGCAGTTTTTTCGGTTATCATAATCTGGTAGTGGATATGAGGTCGCTCAAGATCATGCGCAATTTGGGCTACCCGGTGGTTTTCGATGCCA